>DASWLV010000065.1:0-30242 GCA_036400075.1 Pyrinomonadaceae bacterium | reverse complement strand
TTCAAACTAGAACGGTTATGGAATCAGTATACGGTTAAGGTCAGGCATCAGATTCAGTACCGCGAACGGTAGTGAGCGGGTCAATTACAAACCCGCTCACTACCGTTCGCGGTACTGAACCGTACATGCATGTTGATTCGCTCTAAATTTAAACGGTGATTGTCGTTCCGTCGAACTTCGTTAAAGTGAATCCGCTGAAAGGTTCGTTGTAGCAGGCTTTTTGGTCGCGCAGAACGCTGAGGGCGATTGCTTCGCCGAGCTTTAAAGATTCGGTCGCGTCCGAACGCCAGTGAACGCCAGCCATATTGCGTCCGAGGGCGACGTTTGAAGCGATTTTGTTCAGCTCGCCTCCGACCGTTAAATTTTCCGTTCCGACGTAAGGAACTAAAACGGTTCCCGTCTCATCCGGCACGACCGGATTTTGAATCACGGTTGATTCGTCGAACCAGGCTTTTAAGATTGTCGTACAAGCGCCCGCGACCGTTGCGTGCCCCGCGCCGTAAGCCGGGTGCGTCGGCGAGCCTTCGGGAAAAGCCTGCGGCAGTAGAGCGTTTCCGGCTGGCATATATTTTCCGAGTCTGGTGCTAGTCAAAATTGAATTGAGAATCTCAGAATGCACCGGGTAATTTGCGCTTTGATAAAGCGTTCTGTAAATGCGTCCGGCAAAGGCTTCCGGTCGCAAACGCCGATGAACAAACCACTTTTGATTCCAGACGGCTTTCAGAGCGCGCGTCGAAACTTCGCACAACATCGTGGCAATATGCGGTCCGCCGAACGTGCCGAAACCGGCTTGCGTCGCCGAATCTCGGTAAGGATTTCCGGCGTCAACCGGCGCGTTCATTCCGGCGAGACACAGAAACGCCTGGAAATAACCTTGAAATAAAACGTCAACGTGAACCCATTCGCCGAGATCGCGACCGTTTCGCATATAACGCGCGGTCGAATCAAAAATCTGGTTTTCCGACGGGGAGATGCCGTTTTGCGCCGAGAGCCACGAATTAAAATCCGTCAGATAATTGCGTCCGCCGCCGGCGATTCCGCGCACGGTGCGAATGCGTTGATTGACTTCATTAGAGCCGAAATTACAAGGCAAATACCAAAACTGCGACATTAGCGGTCCGGCTTTGTCGCCCGGCGTCAAACCGCGAAACAAAAGGCTCGTCGTAACATCTCCGGCTTTGTCTTTCGGCGCTTTGAAATCCGCGCCGAAAAGCGTCAAATCTTCCGCCGCGGCGTTGGCAATCGGATCGTTTGCGTAATCTGTAAAAGGCACGTCGCGCAAGAGCGCCATCCAGTAATTTTCGGCGATTTCCGCCGCAATTTCCCGGCTCGCAAACGCAGGCGGCGGCGGCATCGCGCAGCTATACGGGTCGGAGCCTTCCAGATCAAAAGCCAGACCGGATTGCGGATTGGTCAGCTTGCGGTCGCCGCCCATCGGAATCGCCTCGAAATCCGAGTGTTTTTTGCTGTTAACGGCAGCGATAAAAGCGTTGTACGCTAACGGCGAGACTTCGCCGTTTGACTGATGCGGCAAGCCTTTCGAGTAATTGCCGATTCGGTTCGGGTAAAGCGATTCGTCTTTGTTGTCGGTACGCGAGCCGCTTAATTGCGCGTTTTTCAGATTCCACTGCGCCGCGCCGACGCGCAATTGATAACAGGCTATCGAACGCACGCTAAATGCCGCAGGCGCGAGATTTTCGATGTATTCCTGCGCGTCGCCTTTCGATTTTTGAGCCGAAACGGTTTCCGCGCCGACGGCTGCGACGGCGGCGGTGGAAATTGCGGCTTTGCCTAGATTTCCTAGAAATGAGCGGCGGCTTTCGTTCGGCGCCGACTCGGACGGAGTTGTATTTTCTGTTTTTTTCATACGGCTGAAGGGGTTTTAAATTGCCGCAAACGATATTCAACGACTTTCTGATTTAAAAGAATTTAATGGAAATGTGTTGACCGAAGCGAACAAACAAATAAGGCTTTGAAATTAAATCACACGGCTTGTTGATAAACAAGTTTCATAGCGAGTTTTATTGAAAGAAATCAAAAACCGACAAAGACCGGTTCGGGTTTTAATTCGACGCCGAAGATTTCCCAAACGCGAAATTGAATTTCCTTTGCCAAATCCAAAATGTCCGCTGCGTTTGCCGCGCCTCGATTAACGATTGCGAGCGTGTGATTTGAAGAAATTCCGGCGCGATTGTTTTTCGTATAGCCTTTCTGAAAACCCGCTTTTTCAATCAGCCACGCAGCCGGAATTTTGACCGAATTTTCGCCCGCCGGAAAATGCGGCGGCAGTGATTTGTTCTCGATAAATTTCAAACGAAGGGCAGTTTCCGCGATTCGGGCAAATTTCTCGGTTTCGACAACCGGATTTTTAAAAAACGAACCTGCGCTCTGCGAATTCGGATCGTCAGCGGCGATAACCATTGATTTTGCGCGGCGGATTTGCAAAACGGCGTCGCGCGTTTCTTTTAAATTCGGTTTTTCGCCCGTGCCGAAAAACTGCTGCAAATCTTTGTAGCGAATCGCCGGTTCGCCATTCGGTCGGAGAACAAAGCCGACGGCGAGAACAATAAATCGGTCGCGGTCGGTCGTGTTGAATATGCTTGTCCGGTAAGCAAAACGACAATCGGCATTGGTCAAATCAAAAACTTTCCCGCTCGCAGGTTCCAAAGCTCTGACACAGACGATTGTTTCCGCAACTTCCTGCCCGTAAGCGCCGACGTTCTGGACGGGCGTTCCGCCGACGCTGCCCGGAATCCCGCTTAAACATTCGACGCCAGCCAGATTTTCTTCAACGCAAAACCGGACAAATTCGTCCCAATCTTCACCGGCTTGCGCCATCAAGCGCGTCTTGTTTTTTTCCCGAAAAACCTCGATTCCCCGATTGGCGATTTTTAAAATCAATCCGTCAAAACCTTTGTCGGAAATTAAAACGTTGCTGCCTCCGCCCAAAACAAAAACGGGCAAATCGCGTTTTCGCGCAAAATCAACGGCTTCGGCAATTTCATTTTCGTTCTCGGCTCGGATGAAAAAACGCGCCGCGCCGCCGACTTTTAATGTGGTCAGCGGCGCGAGCGCGTAGTTTTCGATTACTTCAAAACCCACGGAAATTACTTGATGCCGCCTTTTCTTTTCACGTCGCGGATAATGGCGGCTAGCTGCTGCGCGCGCCCTTTGTCAAGACGGCTGAGTTCTTTCATTTCGTTTTCGGCATCATTGATTTTATCGCTCAAAGCCAGCGAAACGCCCAGATTAAAACGCGTTTCCGGCGATTCCGGTTTCAATTTCAAAGCCTTGCGATATTCCTCAATGGCAAGTTTGTGATTGCCGGCAGTTGCGTAAGCGTAACCGAGATTATTGTTCGCTTCCGCCCAATTTTTTCTTAATTTCAGGGCTTGATTATAGCTCTGAAACGCGGCTTGAAAATCCTTGCTTCGCGCCTGCGCGTTGCCGAGATTGTAATAAGCCGGAGCGAAATTCGGGTTCAAGCGAATTGCTTCCTTCGCTGCGCGTTTCGCTTCTTCAAACAAAGCCGGATTATTCGTTGAAACGGCGGCGTTGTTGTAAGCCCAGGCGAGATTTGTGTAATCGTCGGCGTTCGGTTCGAGCCGGACGGCTTCTTTGAGCGTCTCAACGGCGCGCGTCCAGTTTCTCGTTTTCCCCAAAGCGTAGCCGAAATCGCTGTAAACGTCTCCCTTTTTCATCAGGGGCGCGACAATTTGATATTGGTCAACCGCTTGCGGGTATTTTTCAAGCTGACGATAGCTGTCGGCTAAATTAAGTCTGGCTTCGGCGTTCGCGGACTTGATTCGCAAAACTTCCTGAAAGTTTTGGGCGGCTTCATCGTATTTTCGCTTGTTGTAAAGCAATGTTCCCAAATCAAAATATGCTTCGTCGTAATTTTTGTCCGCCTTAATCGCGCTTCGCAGCTCGGCGATTGCTTCGTCGGGGCGATTGTTCTGCGCGTGAATTTTCGCCAGATTGTAATGCGCCGCCGCGTTGCTTTGGTTCAATCGAATCGCTGCCTGAAAAGCGCGGGCGGCTTCTTCGGCGCGGTTCTGTTTGAGCAAAACTTCGCCGTAAAGGTTTTGCAAATCGTCGTCATTTGAATTGATTGCAGCGGCTTTCGCCAGATATTTTTCGGCGTTTGAAAAATCGCCTTTTTCGTAATAGAGCGTGCCGAGCGGCGCATTGATTTCGGTTAAGCTGTCATCGAGCTGCATTGCTTTCAAATACGCTTCGATTGCTTTGTCGTTTTGATCCTGCGCCTCATAAGCTTCGCCGAGAGCCGCATAAACATCCGCATTATTTGGATTAAGCGCGATTGATTGATTAAAGCTCAAGGCGGCGTTCCGGTAGCTTTTATCTGCGTAAGCGGTGTCGCCTCGCACGGCGAAAACTTTGGCTAAACCGAGCTTGGCGGTTTGATTGTCGGGGCTTATCGCGCGGGCTTGAGCATAAAGATTTTCGGCTTCGTCCAAATCTTTATTATTGAAGGCGGTTTCAGCATTTTTGGCATATTCTTCGGCTGATTTTTCTTTGGCTGCGCGCGTTACGTCCGGTTTGACAGGTTTCGGAGTCGGTCGCGGAGCAACCGGATTTTTCGGTCGCCGCGTGTCGCCGAGCAAATTGCTCTGCTTGACGCGGCGCTCGCGAGCTTCCATTTTTTTCTGGAGCGGGCGCGACTTTACAACCTGAGTGCGGAGAGCGCTTTTCGGCTGACGCGACGACGCGCGAAACACAAAAACGCTCGCGCCTTCTGAAATATCTTCACCCGCACCGACCTGTGCGTGCGCAGTTAAAACCGAGTTGAAAAATAATGAAAAAAGCGAGACCAAGGCTAAGAGAACGTTCGATTGTTTGCGTTTCATTTGAGATTTCCTTTCTTTAGCGGAGAAAAATCGTTTGTATTTTACTTTGTTTGCGAGCATATAACCAATTCGATAAAGCGTTTTTCGCTTTATCGGGACGCGAGCGGTTTCTGATTTTTGCCAAACAAAAACCCCGCTTGGGTTTCGTTTCCCTTTTTTGCCCGGTCAAAGTTGTCGGCGACTTCCGTTATCAGGCAAAATCGGTTTGTCGTTAATTCATTTGAGGAATTTGATGTTCAGAACAAAATTAGTATTTTTCTTTTTATTCGCCGCGCTTAGCGGGCAAATCATCTTCGCGCAAATTGTTTCGCCGCGCGTCCGCACTTTCGATGCCGAACATTACACGATTCGCACGAGCTTTGACCGAAAAACGAAAACCGTTTTTGGCGAAACGACCGTCGTCGTCAAACCGCTGAAAGATAATTTTCGCACTCTTTCGCTCGACGCCGTTAATTTGCGAGTCGAATCCGTGACGCCCGAAAACTCAGCCAAACCGCTCACGTTTCTAAACAATTCCGGCAAGCTCAACATCACGCTCGACAAAACTTACAACGGAGGCGAAACCGTTTCGGTTCGGATAAAATATCGCGCCGTCAATCCGCGCGCCGGAGTTTATTTTGTCGAAGCGCTCAGCAACAACGGCAAACAGATTCGTCCGGCGCAAATCTGGACGCAGGGCGAGCCGGAAGACAATCGAAACTGGTTTCCGTCCTACGATTTTCCAGACGACAAAGCGACGACCGAGCAATTTATTACGACGACGAGCGCGGATGAAACGGCAATCGGAAACGGCGAATTAATCGAAGTCAAAAACAATCCGAACAACACGAAAACCTTTCATTATCGAATGAATCAACCGCTCCCGACTTATCTGGTTTCGTTTGTCGTCGGCAAATATCAAAAATTTTCGGATAAATACGGTGCAATTCCGCTCGGCTATTTTCTTTATCCAGACCGCCAGGAATCCGAAAAAGTTCTCCCGCTCGCTTACGGGAAAACGCAGAAAATGTTTGCTCTGTTTGAAAAAACGACGGGCGTCAAATTCCCTTTCGCCAAATACGATCAAACCGTCGTCGGCAATTTCGACGCTTTCGCCGGAATGGAAAACGTCACGGCGACTACAATGGCTGATACGGAAATTTACGGCGCGCTCGAACCGGCAAATTTGCGCGACACGGAAAATCTGGTGACGCACGAATTGGCGCATTCGTGGTTCGGTAATCTCGTGACCTGCAAAAACTGGTCTGAACTGTGGCTCAACGAAGGTTTTGCGACGTTTATGGAATCGGTTTTTATCGAAAACGAATACGGGCGAGCGGCGTATCTCGAAGAAATGCGCACAAACGCCGAACAAGCCTTTGCACAGGAAGACATAAATTTAAAACATCCGCTTGTAAACTTGCGCGCTCGCCCCGATCCGCTGCTGTTCGATTCGATCACTTATAAAAAAGGCGGTTTCGTCGTTCATATGCTCAGAGAAACGGTCGGTGACGAGATGTTCTGGAAATCAATCAACGCTTATTTAAACGCTCACAAGTTCGGCAGCGTTGAAACAACTGATTTGCAGCGCGCTTTTGAGCAGACGACCGGCAAAGATTTGAACTGGTTTTTCGAGCAATGGACGCGCAAAGCGGGCTATCCGAAACTAAAAATCGAACCGGCTTACAGTCCGGCGGCGCAGCAATTGCGGTTGATCGTCAAACAAACTCAAAAAGCCGATTCGCAAACTCCGCCGTTTTTCCGTCTTTCCGCAGAAATATTAATCGAAACGCCGGACGGTGCAAAAACCGAACGAATCGAAATGAATCAGCGCGAGCAAACCTTTACGTTTTCTGTTCCGAGAACGCCGACGAAAATCGTTTTCGACAAGAACGAGCAGATTTTGAAAAAAGCGGAAATCGAGTCTCTCACTAATTTTTAAAAAGAAGCGCGATTTCTCGCGCTTCTTTTTTTTATTGTTTGCGATATTTTGACAACAGATTTTCCCAAGTGCGGACGTTTTGTTGAAACTCGCTGGGGCAACGAACTGCGCGCGGTTCGGGCAGTGTTCCGTCCTTAACCAGAACCTCGTATTTATTCGGATTTGAGCCGAAAAGCTGGCACAGAATATTGTAAAAACGCTGCTGGTCGAGCGCGTGTTCGTCATAAAAAGGCAAATCTTTGTCTCCAGTCATTTCCGATTGCATACCGAAAGCCTGTGCGGCAGCAATTGCAGCCCGCGCGCCGCCGCCGGATTCGCCCAATTCTTTGATATTGATGTACGAAGAAAGTTTATCGGCGGCGTCTTCCTCGTTTCCGGTGACGGGCAATTGATAAGCGTCAATCAAAGCGTGTCCAAGCTCGTGCAGGAAAATAAATTGCAGCGCTTCAGCCATTTTTTGATTCGCTTCTTCCTGACTGTATTTTTGACCGAACAATTTCGAGTAAAACTCCATCATCTCGTAACAAATCGTAATCGAGCGCTCAGACGGTTGATAAAATGCATTAATTTGCCCGCAATCCTTCGTCACGAGCGTGATGTCGTAAGGCAGCGCGAGAGCTTTGTTTAAATCGCGCGAGGCGCTTTCCAAAATCTTTTCCTGCCGCATTTCCTGATTCAATCGCTCATACGCCGGATTTTCGACATCAACGTATTCGACTTGAAAATCGCCTTTATCTTCTTCGGTGCTGCGCTTTGTCGTCGTTGTTTGCGTGTTGGCTTTGGTGCGTCCTTTATTGGTTTGCTTGCCGGTTGTATTTGACTGTGTCTGGGGCGAATTGGTTAAATTTTTGCCGCGATTGCGGTCGTTATCGCCAAGATTTGAGCAAACACAGCCGAATCCGAAAATTAACATCACAAAAATCATTAATAAATTAAAAGCGTTTTGACGCATTGATTGGGGAAGTTTTGACATATTTGAATTGAAACCTTTTTCAAAAGAAAAAATAGAAATGACGCGCCAGATTTTACCGCAGAAACTGTCAGTGTCAAATAAAATTTAACGGTTTATGATATTCTCGAAAACGATATGGCAAAAGAAAATTCATTCGATATAGTCTCAAAAGTTGACTATGCCGAGGTCACGAACGCGATCAACCAAACAACCAAAGAAGTTGGTCAACGCTTTGATTTTAAAGGCAGTCGCGCAACCGTTGAACTCGAAGACAAAGACCTCGTATTATCAGCCGAAGACGAAACCAAGCTGCGAAATATGAACGACGTTTTGCAGAGCAAATTGGTCAAAAGAAATGTTCCGCTCAAGGCTCTGACTTACGAAAAGATCGAACCCGCAGCAGGCAGTTCCGTGCGCCAGCGCGTCAAAATTCAGCAAGGAATTCCGGGCGACAAAGCGAAAGAAATCGTCAAATTCATCAAAGACGCAAAACTAAAAGTCCAAGCCGCGATTCAAGGCGACGTAGTTCGCATTTCGGGCAAAGACCGCGACATTTTGCAGGAAGTTATCGCCGCTTTGAAAAAGCAGGATTTCGGCATTGATATGCAGTTTGATAATTACCGCTCGAATTAAAAGCGCAAAATGTCGCTGAAAGCGACGAAAATTCGATTTGAATTGCAAGCAATAAATTTGAAATGCAACTTTTTAGAAGTTTATCCATTTCGTCAATTGCAATCTTCTGTTTATTGGCTTGCGGTTGCTTCTTGCAGCCGGTTCGGCACGAAGGCAGTTCAATGAAACCGGCGATTGGCGATGGCGATAAAATTTTAATTAACAAGCCAATGGGAGATTTAAAACGCGGCGACATTGTCGTTTTTTACTTTCCGGAGGATACATCAAAAAGTGCTGTTAAACGCATAATTGGATTGCCTGGTGAAACGCTGGAAATTAGAGAAGGAAAAATTTTTATAAATGGGCAGTTTTTGGACGAGCCATATATTGATGAGAAATTTAATCAAGCCAAAGCTGCCCGAAATCCGGTAAAAATTCCTGATGGACATTATTTCGTTATCGGCGATAACAGAGATAATTCTTATGATTCTCGAAGCTGGGGAACTTTATCCAAAGAATTGATTTATGGTGTTTACTACACAACTTATTCCAAATCTGGAAATTAATTTTCTGAAATAAATGCAGACATTTTCTCCAACCGCAGCAGTACTTGATCCGCGATTGGCGGCGCGGCGAGTTTTTTCTTTGATTTCCGGCGAATTAGCGCTGGTTGAGCAGGAATTTGAGCGACAGGCGCGTTCAAACGTGCAGGTTATCGCTTATCTCGGCGATTATCTGCGGCAATCGGGCGGCAAGCGCGTGCGTCCGGCGCTCAACATTTTGTCGAATTACGCGGTCGGCGGCGACGGTTCAAAACCGAATGCGATCAGATTGGCGACCGTGATGGAATTTCTCCACACCGCGACATTGGTTCACGACGATATTATTGACAACGCCGACACGCGCCGCAATCGTCCGTCGGTCAACGCACGTTTCGGCAATCAAACCGCCGTTTTAATGGGCGATTGGCTTTATATGTCGGCGTTTGAGACGAGCTTGCAGGAGCGTTCTCTCGAAATCCTCGATATTTTAACTCGCCTGACCAGAAAAATGACCGAAGGCGAATTGATTCAACTGACGATGCTCGGTCGCACGGACATTTCCGAAAAAGAATATTTCGACGTTTTGCAGCGAAAAACCGCGTTTCTGTTTAGCGCCTGCTGCGAAATCGGCGCGATTCTGGGCGGCGCAAACGAACCGCAAAAATCGGCGCTACGCGATTTTGGAATGAATCTTGGAACGGCTTTTCAGCTTGCCGACGATTTGCTCGATTTTACTGCGGATAAAGACTTTTTGGGCAAAGCGGCGGGCGCGGATCTGCTGGAAGGAAAATTAACCTTGCCTTTGATTCTGCTTTTGAAAGATAATTCTGAATGGCGCGTCCGGCTTGAACAGGTGATGCACGACGGCGATTACCGGCGCGTCTCCCGCGAAAATTTGTTAAAAGAGCTGGAAACCGGCGGCTCTCTTGAAGCAACCAAAAAGCGAGCGCATTTTTATGCGACCGAAGCGAGACAAAATCTTGACGTTTTGCCCGAATCGAAGTACCGTAATGCTCTCACGGAAATTGCGGCGTATATTGTTGAAAGACAAAAATAAGTCTGGAATGCGGAGTAATTATTTTTTTGACTCTGCATTCTCAGACTCGGAGTTATGGCGATAGATAATGAAAATTTGATTGCGACGCTTGAGCAGAGTCTGCGGCAAATGCGTCAATCGCGCAGCCAGAAGATGCGCCGCCTTCGTGAAATCGAAGGCGAAGTCGAAGGTTTGCGGCAGGAAATTCAGATGCTCGATGCGAGCGCCAAACAAATCGAGACGACAATGCACAGCTTGTTGTTTTCCTCGCGCGGGAATAGAAACGATGTCGTCGGCAATCAAAAATACTCGATGCAGGACGAAATGGCGGATTACGAGATGGACGATTTGGACGAAATGCCGCCGCGCAACTACGGATCAAAATCGCACTCGCAAAATCCCTATGCAAATTCGCGTTCGGTCGTCCCGATGCGGAATCAAGGCGGCGGCTCAAAGCACGTTACTCCGCCGATTAATCCCGAAACGGAAATTCGCAGCCATCGTTTCGCCGACCGCACGATTACGCAAGCCTGCACAATTTTAATGCGCGAAGCGGGACGCCCGCTTCACGTCAACGAGCTTTATAACCGGCTGCTCGAAAACGGTTTCAATTTCACTGGCAACAATCCGACAATTAGCATCGCGGTTTCTCTAAATCGCAACCGCCGGTTTCGCAAAGTCGCGCCCGGAACTTTTGATCTCGTGATGCGCGACGCTTCGCAAGCGGTTTCATAACTCAATTTCACCGCGCTCTAAACGCAGAATTCCGTAAAATCCCGATTTTACGGGCATCAACTTCATTGAAAAAGGCATCTCTTTTGATTATACTTGCTAAATATAACCGCAAGGATTATCCGTAATTTTATAATTCCGAGGAAAAATAATGTTTAATAAACGCGGAGCAAATCTCATTTGGCTGGCGTTAGTAGTTTTAGCTTGTTTAGCCAATGCCTCAAGCTCAATCGCACAAAATATTCGGCTGCGCGCGCACCGAGACCCAGCGACTTTTAGTTTTTCCGCCACAGCAAAATACGCTGACATAACCGCCGACGGCAATATCGCCGTGATGGGCAGCTATTTTGCGCGCGGCGCCTGGATTTACGATGTTTCAAATCCCGATAACCCGGTTTTAAAAGCACATTACAATCCCGGCAATAACCAGCAGTTTCTGGAAGCAGTCGTCGTCGGCAACCGCGCGTATTTCGGCAGCGGCAACAACGGCGGCAACAACGGCGGCGTGCATATCGTTGACATCAGCAATCCGTCGAATCCGGTTCTGCTCGGCAGATCATCTTCCGCCAACGGGGGTTACGACACGATTCACGAAATGTTTGTCGAGGGCAATTATCTTTACATCAACTCAAACACGACGGCGAACCGCATTTTAAAAGTCATCAACGTTTCCAATCCGGCTCAGCCGCAGCTTGCCCACGATATTACTCCGAACAATTCCGGTTGGGTTCACGGACTTTTCGTCAAAAACAATCGTCTGTATCTGTCCGGCTTTTCCGGCACCGGTTTGACCGAGATTTACGACGTGACCAACATCGGCACGGAAGTTCCGCACCTGCTCGGTCAGGTCGTTACGGGCGGCAGCACGCACAGCAATTGGGTCAGCGAAGACAACAACTGGATGTTTGTCTGCCGCGAGTTTTTCGACGGCGAATTGCGCGTTTACAACATTTCAAATCCGGCTCAACCGCAGCTCGTCAAAATCATCAAAGCCGCCGACATCGGCGTCAACGGAATCGCCCCGCATAATCCGGTCGTTAAAGATAACCGGCTTTACGTTTCGTGGTATCAAGCCGGAGTTCAGGTTTTCGACATCACGAATCCGGCGGAGCCAAAACGCATCGGGCAATACGACACTTATTCGGCTGCTTTGAGCGAAGAAGCCGCGCGCGAAAGCGCCGCCTCTTTGGAAGGCGAGTCTTGGGACGTAGTTTGCGGAGCGCAATCTCTGATCAACAATATTCCCATGGGTTACGACGGCAACTGGACTGCGTATCCGCTGCTCGGACACGACAGAGTTATCGCTTCCGATCTAGTGACCGGCTTGTACGTTCTCGATGCGAGCAAGATTGCGGCTCCGCGTAAAAACGAGATTACCGATTTCGACGGCGACAGCCGCACCGATTTTTCGAGCTTTAATGAGTCAAACGGTTTGTGGACAATCGAGAGAAGCAACGGCAGTTGGACTTCCAGCACGGCTTTTGGAGCAAACGGCGATCAGATGCGTCCCGGCGATTACGACGGCGACGGTAAATCGGACATTGCCGTCACGCGCGTTACTAACGGCTCTCTTTACTGGTATGTTTTAAACAGCAGCACCAACGCTTTCCGCGGCGAACAATTCGGCTCGGCGGGCGACATTCCGGTTTCAGCCGATTACGACAAAGACGGGCGCACGGATTTAGCCGTTTTCCGCCCCTCCAATGGCTCCTGGTATATCCAGCAAACCACCCTCGGATTTAAAGGCTTTCAATGGGGAGCCAACGGCGATCAGCCCGTCACCGGCGATTTTGACGCCGACGGCAAAACCGACTTCGCAGTCGTGCGCGCGGTTAACGGTTTTAAATATTGGTATGTTTTGCCAAGCTCGCAGAACAGTTTGCAAGCGACGCAATTCGGTGTGGCAACGGATAAAACCGTAATCGGCGATTTTGACGGTGATTTTAAAACCGATTTCGCGGTTTTTCGCCCCTCTAACGGCTTTTGGTACATCCAGAACAGCCGTACCAACCAGATGACTTCGATTCAATTCGGCGTAGCGGAAGACATTCCGATTCCGGCTGATTACGACGCCGACGGCAAAGCCGACATCGCCGTTTTCCGTCCGTCAACCAACGGATGGTACGGTTTAAAATCAACCGACGGCTCGTTTTTCGCCCGCGTCTTCGGAGCGAGCGGCGAGCTTCCCGCGCCTTCGGCAATGCAGCCGCGCTAAACAAAGCAAAATCAAACGGGAAAAAGGCAAAAGGTTAAAATATCTTTTGCCTTTTTCTTTTTGTCTTTATAATCGGATTATGGATTTCACATTGACCGAAGAGCAGCAAATGGCGCAAACCGCTGTGCGCGAATTTGCGAGCAAAGAAATCGCGCCCCGCGCCCGCGAATACGATGAACAGGAAAAATTTCCGCGCGAACAGATAAACGGTTTAGCGGAGCTGGGACTTCTGGGAATGATTATCCCCGAAGAATACGGCGGCGCGGGCTTTGACACTGTTTCTTACGCGCTCGCGCTTGAAGAAATTGCCAAAGCCGATCCGAGCGTGTGCGTAATTGTCGGCGTGACGAATTCGGTTTGCTGTTTTCCGATTTTAAATTTCGGCACTCAGGAACAAAAACAAAAATATCTCGCGCCTTTAGCGAAAGGCGAAAAGCTCGGAGCGTTTTGTCTTTCAGAGCCGCAAGCCGGTTCGGACGCGACGAATCTCAAATGTCGCGCAGATTTCAGCGACGGATTTTACATTTTAAACGGCACGAAATCGTGGGTTACAAACGGCGGAATCGCCGACGTTTATCTCGTAATGGCGGTGACGGGCGAACAACCGGACGGGAAAAAGGAAATCACGGCGTTTCTAGTTGATTGGAACGCGCCGGGTTTAACGCTTTCGTCAATCGAGCACAAAATGGGGCAGCGAGCTTCGCAAACAGCCGAGATGAGCTTGTCGGACGTTCGAGTTCCGCAGGAAAACGTGCTGGGAAAAGTCGGCGAAGGAATGCGCGTCGCGCTGTCGAGCCTCGACAACGGCAGAATCGGAATCGCCGCGCTGTCGGTCGGAATCGCGCAAGCCGCGCTCGACGAATCAACCAAATACGCCAAAGACCGCACGGCATTCGGCAAACCGATTGCCGAATTTCAAGCAATTCAATTCAAATTGGCTGATATGGCTGTGCAAACGGAAGCTGCACGCCTTTTAACTCTGCGTGCGGCGGCGATGAAAGACGCCGGACACAAACAAACCGGAATTTACGCGGCGCAGGCAAAAGTTTTCGCATCGGAAACGGCAAACAAAGTCGCGGCGGACGCGGTTCAAATCCACGGCGGCAACGGCTATTCGCGGCATTACGCGGTCGAAAAGCTCTACCGCGACGCGCGCATCACGACAATTTACGAAGGCACGAGCGAGATTCAGCGCATCGTAATTTCGAGAGGAATTTTACGGGATTGAGATTATGAATCTTTCATCGCATTTAGATAAATTACGCGAGATTTGCCGGAAAAACGACATCGTAATGCTCGGAGTTTTCGGCTCGGTCGCGCGCGGCGAAGACACGGATTCGAGCGATGTGGACTTACTCGTGCGTTTGGGAAAACCGATGGGACTTGAGTTTTTCGCGCTTGAATACGAATTTGAAGAAACGCTCGGCAGAAAAGTTGATCTCGTGACCGAAGCGAGTCTGAGCAAATATATCCGCGACGATGTTCTAGCTGATTTGAGGATTTTGTATGAAGTTTAAAAGAGAATCATTTTACTTACTTCACATCCTTGATGCTTGCGATGCAATCGCAAGCTATTTTGACGGCATCGGCAAAGATGAATTTTTATCGAATCGAATGAGGCAGGATGCCGTAGTCAGACAAATTCAAATAATCGGCGAAGCCGTTAAAAATATTTCCCCGGAAACGCGAGCGCAATATCCTCAAGTTATTTGGAAGGAGATTGCGGAATGCGTAATCGCATCATTCACGCATATTTCGAGGTTGACTTGGAAATTGTTTGGATGGCGGCAACGAAAGACGTGCCGGAACTGAAGAACGAAATGTTAAAAGTTTTACCGGAAATACAAAAAATCGAATCGTTAAAAGAAAAACAGTAAGAAATTCAAAAAAGATAATGAATGATTTTCGGATCAATTTAAACGACACGGAAACGGCGTTTGCCGGCAAAACCAACGCGGAGCTTGAGAGAAAATATTGGCTGTTTCGGATGATGAATTCGCCGCTTTTGACCGACATCGGGACAAAATCGGCAGCGTTCGGTTTGTCGCTCGGACTGCCGATCAAATTTTTTGTCAAAGAAACCGTTTTCCGGCAATTCTGCGGCGGCGAGACGATTCAGGAATGCGAACGGGTAATTCAGGAATTGGCGCGTTCAAATATCGGGACAATTCTCGATTATTCGATTGAAGGCAAAAAAGAAGAAGCCGTTTTCGAGCACACCAAAGCCGAGATTTTGCGAACCGTCAAACGAGCGGCAGGCGATCCGAAATTGCCGTTTTCGGTTTTTAAAATCACCGGAATCATTCGTTTCGACCTTTTGGAAAGAATCGGCGCAGGACGCGAGCTTGCCGAGACCGAGCGCGTCGAATGGAATCGGGCGCGCAGCCGCGTGCAGGAAATCTGCCAATCCGCCGCTTCGCTCGATCAGCCGATTTTTATTGACGCCGAAGAAAGCTGGATTCAAGACCCGATTGACGACTTAGTGCGGGAAATGATGCAGCTTTTTAACCGGGAAAAGCCGATTGTCTTCAACACGCTGCAAATGTACCGGCACGACCGTTTGGAATTTTTGAAAAAATCTCACGCCGACGCCCGTGCGGGCAATTATCATCTTGCGGTCAAATTCGTGCGCGGCGCTTATATGGAGAAAGAACGGGAACGCGCGGCGGAAATGAATTATCCATCGCCGATTCAGCCCGATAAAGCATCAACCGACCGCGATTACGACGCCGCAATCAAATATTGCGTCGAAAATGTTGAAGAAATCACTTTCGTCAATGCCACGCATAACGACGAAAGCGTTCAGCTTCTCGTCCGTCTGATGAAAGAAAAGAATTTGCCGAACGACGACCATCGAATTCATTTTTCGCAGCTTTACGGAATGAGCGACAATCTTTCGTACGTTTTGGCGAAAGAAGGCTACAACGTCTCAAAATACGTGCCTTACGGTCCGGTCAAAGACGCTTTGCCGTATTTGATTCGCCGCGCAAAGGAAAACACGGCGGTCGCCGGACAAATGAGCCGCGAGTTGGAAATGATTGCTCAGGAAATCAAACGGCGAAAATTTGCCAAACAACAGCCCGCGCTTGCTCGTAATCAAGAGAATGAAAATGTTTTGCCCGAAATGCGGAAAAGGTGAGCAGATGCCGGAAAGCTATTGTCGCGCGTGCGGCGAATGGCTGCCGGATTTGGCGAAACGCGGACGAAAGAGCTTTGGCGGCGATTCGCCCGAAGAAAGCTTGAACATTTCGCTTTTTTTGAGCGCGATTAGTTCGATTGTGGCGCTGTTGCTCGGCATTTGGCTTTACGCAACTTATCTCGGCAGACCCGGCGTTCCCGGAATAATTTATGTGACCGCCGCATTTTTACTGGCAATTGCCGGATGGCAGGCATCGAATTTTTACATCGGAATAAGGCTAAGTAAAAACCTTGCGCGAAGACGGAAAGGAAATTTTGCAGACCGCTCAAACGAACTAAACAACGCTTCGCAGGAAAACGCGGCGTTGCCCGCAGCAGACAATTCGCAATTCGTTCGCCCTGTTTCAAGCGTGACCGAAAATACTACCGAGTTTTTAGAAGCGGTTCCCCGCAAACGAACGGATTCTTAAAGTTTCAGAAAATCCGTTTTCAAACAATTGAAAAGCGAAAGTTAAAAAATGCTAAGATATTCGAATCTCAATTATTAAATTTCGCTTATTGCTTGATTTGCCAGCGGATAATTTTTATGGCGGATTTAACTGCACAAAAACAAAAATTAGAAGTTTCGGGACAGCTAGATGTTTCCGAACGCCCGACCACAGGGCGCATAAAAAAAGAATTGCGCGGAGTCGTTAATCCAGAACTCGTCCGCATTATTTCGTTTGTCGTGATTACAATTTCGCTCGTTGCTTCGACTCTTTTGTGTATTCTGGCGATTTGGGATTTTACGAAATCCGACGCCATCTGGCGCGCGATTGCGACGTTTATCGTCGTCATTATTTCGACCGCGATTTTCACGGTCGTTAACGAAAAGCTAGGTTAAAAATTTATCTCGCCAAATTTTCCTGCAAAATCTGCGATAAACGCCAGAGCATTTTTAAGCCCGGATTTTCCTCGTTGTAATGAACAACGGGCATTTCGTCAACGGTAATTGCCATTACAATCCGCCCGCGTCTGGTGTAAATGATTCCGACATCGCTTCTCAAACGGTCGAGCGCGCCGGATTTTGAAGCGACGGGCGTTGTGTCAAGCAGCCCGCGCCCGATTCCGTCGGTGTATTGCTGGCGTCTTAGAATCGCAATCATTTCCGCCGACGCTTGTTTTGAAACGACTTCGCCTTTTTCCATCATTTCGAGCAATCTCGCCATTTCGCGCATCGTCGAAACGCCGATTCCGAACAGACGATTAACGCCTTCGCCCGCAATTTTAGCGTCGCCTCCGCCTCCGATTTTTCTTAAAGAACGAATGTTTGCGAAACCGAGTTGTTCCATTCGCGCGTTTACGGCGTCACTGGTAATCTTATCCAAAATCAGATTCGTCGCCGTGTTGTCGGAAACGACGATCATCAGATTAACGAGCGTTTTTAGATCAACCTCAGTTCCATCGGAAAACTCTCCGAGAATGCCTGAACCGCTTTGTTTATTTTTCAAAACAAATTTGTCAGTCCATTTTAATTTGCCTTCAGCAACCTGCGCGAAAGCTTCGACCATAATCGCCAGCTTGATTGTGCTGGCTGTCCGCACGCGCTCATCGGCGCGAAATTCATACGTTTTGCCGTTGTCCATATTTCTGGCGTAAATCCAGACGCTGCCTTGAAAATCAGCGAGCGCGGCTTTGATTCGTTCGTCCAAATTTTGCGGCTGCGCAATAGAAGAAATCGTTTTAATTTCCGTTTTGGGCGCAGTTTTAGCCGTCTTTCGTTGGGCTGAAGTTGTAAAAGGCAGCGTAAAAAACAAAATCGAACAGGCGAAGCAATTCAACAATTTAATTTTCATTTGGTGATAATTCGGAAACCTTTTTCGTCCTGGAAAATATAAAACAACGCCGATTGTTTTTCCGCCCGATTTTATTTCGGAACGTCGAGCGCGGGATTGCGGCTGAAAAATCCGCCGGGAATCATTTTGAAACCGACGTGCGTGACCGGCATCACAGCCCATTCTTCAGGTCGCGGAATGTGCGTCACGCCCAGAGTGTACCAGATGACGACATCAGTGTTTTCAATCGCTTCCCCGTTTGCGGCAAACTGCGGCAAGCCTTCGCCGCCGCGGCTCTGGTTCGGATAAACTCCGGCGGCGCTCGTTTCGAGCGAGTTGTAGCGCGTCGCCCAGAAATGATTGTTGATAAATCCGGCGCGTTTTCTGACCGAGCTTTCGGGCGCGATGTACGGAAGCGAATTTGCGCCGGGAACCAAAATGTAACTTGTGCTGTGTCCGAGCGAATTTTTCGCCGCCGGATTATTCACCGTCCAGACGCGAGCCGCCTGCATATCCATCTTGCGCTGCGCCTCGCGTTCGGTCTTAAAAACGCTTTCGCGCATCACGAAACCGTTCAGATAAGGATTATTCGCTCCGGCTGGCATTGCCGAAGTGTTCATTTCCGTCACCGAATTGTTTGTTCCGTCAACATCGAAATCGAGCCGGAAATTGAAAAAATGCTGGTGATGCGGCGCGACGATGTATTCGGCGACGAGATGCCCGTTTGCGTCGGATGAATGCGTCGAGCTGTGTTCGTCCGCGCGTTTTTCCTTAACGCCTTTGGCGAGCATAATTCCGGTCAGCGCGAGATCAACTTCGAGCGAGCCGTCCTGTTTAAAAATATAATTGACGGCGTAATCGTAATTACCGATGGTAGCAATAAACGACATCACTAATTCTCTGGCGCGGCGCGATTCGTTTTTGCTCGAAACCGTGTCGAAATGCTTCCACAGCAGACCGCCGTCGCGCTCGTAAATCGCCACGGCGCGTTCGAGCGTGTAAGGTTTTCCTTCGTCATCGGCAAAAGCGGCGTCAATCAGCAAAGCGTTTTCCGGCGCATCCAATTTCGGTTCGAGCGGGCTTGCCAGACGCCCGACGCTGTATTCGCCGACATCAAACGCCGCCCGCCAACGCCAATTTTCGTCCGGGTCGCCGTAAGGCACGACCATTTCCGAAAGCGAAGCGCGATACAAAATCGGTCGCGTTTTTCCGCTGTCTTCATAACCGACCGTGTGCAAAACAAGCCCTTCGCGCGGGTGCATCGCATAGCGAAAACGCCATTTTTGCCAGCTTACTTCCTGTCCTTTGATTTGAAAGCTCGCACCATCGGGCTGCGAAATCACGAGCGGTTTCGGTTTTTCGCGTAATTTGCCGACCGATTTTTCGTCGAAATCCTGACTCGTTTGAGAAATCGGAACGACGCCGGTATCGGTTACGTCCACGACTTTCCCTGTGTTCATATTGACGATTGCGACGACGCCTTCAATCGGTCGCCCGTAATAATTTGCCGAATCGCCTTTAAAATAAGAAAGTCCGCGCAACAGTCTGCCCGTAAATCTATCGGGAACTTGTCCGACCGCCCAGCCGTCAACCGCGACCTGTTCAAAATCCGTAATTCCGCGTTTACGCATCGCCGCCTGCCAGCGCGAATCGGCTTTGACCAATTCCTGGACGATCTCGTATTCGCCTTGAAAAACAAGCGGTTGAACGCCCGGAATTTCCTTCCACGAAACAACGCGATTTGTGCGTAAATCAACAATCGCCTCGTAAGTTTTGTTCTTTTCCCTATCCAAAACAATGGCAAAAGCCTCGCGGCGGAATCCCGCGCCGGTTTTGAAACTCAAAACTTCTGATTTCGGCGGTTCATTAAGCTGAACGGTGGAAAAAAGCGCCGTTTTCGGGAAATTCGCCGCCGCTTGCAGAATTTTGACGGCGCTCGCAATCTCATCCGCGCTCAAAGAATCAAGCGGATGTTTCGTTTCGACGGTTTGCGAAAATGCGGTTAAATTCAGCAGCGACCCGGACAAAATAACGATTTGAAATAAAATTTTAAGATATGTTTTTTTCATTTCAGATACACCGATTAAGCGAATCAAGAGTAGGGCTTGAGAAGCATAAATCTTTTTTGCGATCTTTGCGAAAAACCTTCGCGCCATTTGCGTTTAAGTTTTTTTCCGAATTAAACCGCAAAGAGCGCAAAGGTCATCGCAAAGGGCGCGAAGGTTTTTCTAAACTTTGACAGCAACGAAAGAATCAAATCAATTCTGAGTTCGCGGTCGTCCGATCAAACCGATTTGTTCGGGCGGCGGAATCGTTCCGGTTTCGTTATATTGCGCGAGAGCTTCATTGATTTGTCTGGATTTACCGATCCACATTTGAATCGCGTTGTCGTAACGCTGCAAAACGCTTTCGAGATGCGAAGGCTTGTTTTCCGACAGATAAAGCTCGCGATATTTTCTCTTCAGTTCCGCGGATTCTTCGCCCGCTTCGCGCAGCCAGTTGTAAATCGCGCCGGAAAACCAACTCAATTTTCTCACGCGGCGGCGGTCGGACATATTTAAATATCCATCCCAATAAGTTTGGCTGAGCTGATCTATGAGCGTTAAACGCCGCCCTAAATGATCGAAACGCTCGGCGGCAAACTGCATCGCCGGAATCATTTCCCGATTTCGTTTAGCTTTTGAGCCGTTTTTGATTAAATTTTCCTCAACCTCTTCAACCTGAACGCGCAGATTTTTTGCTTTGTCGAGCGATGAAAACGCGCGCCGTTGAAACTGCGGCGTAAACGGGTCTTGCCAGAAAACTGCGTTTTGGGTGATGTTTTGCAAATCTAGCGTTTTGCTTGCCGCGCCCAGCGTCCGAATGTTTTTAGTAAAACCCGCGTTTTCGGCGCGGAAAAACGCCCAATCAAATTTCGAGTCGAAATCTTCAACGTTTAAAGGCGCGTTTTCCCAACCTGCGGCTGCGCCGAGCGCGACGCCGTACCACGTCATCTCAAACAAAGTTTCTCCGTCATCGTCCCAATTCGTGTTCATTATGCCGAGCGCGCCTGCGGCTTGTCCGTCGCGAACGAAATTGCGAATGTTGACGGTCGCGTTTTCATTATTCGGAAAAATCAGATTGAAATTCCAAACCGACGGACAGACAAACTGCTCAAGCCCGGCTTTTTGAAACGGCTCGATGCGGTTTTGATAAGATTCGCGCGCGCCGTATTGCCAATTCATCACAATCACGTCTTTCGGAATCTCGCCGATCAATTCCGGGTGATTGAGCGCGATGTCGCCCCACATCATCAAACGGCGATTATAAGGTTTCAGAATATCGCGGACGCGGTTGATATGGTTGAAATAAACTTTGCCGACGCCTTTTTCCTTAACTTCCTCGCCGCTCCTGCCTTGTCCGAGTTCAAAGGTTTCGTCAGCGCCGATATGGAAAAACCGCGATGGGAAAATTTGGTCAATTTCTTTGTACAAATCCGCAACGAGTTGATAAGACCCTTCTTCCCGCGGCGTCAAAACATCGCCGTAAGGAATTTCGGCGAGACGATTGTATTTTTCGTATTTTAAAACTTTGTGCAGATGCCCGAACGCCTGCTGTTCCGGCACGATTTCAACGTGATATTTTCGGGCGTAATCAACAATCTCTTTCAGTTCGGCGGTGTTAAAACTGCCTTCTTCAGGCGCAAACAGCGGGTGCGATTCGCTTTTAAAAGTGTGTTCCATATAAAGCGAATGCATATTCATTTTGAAAAACGCAAACGTGCGAATCTGCCGTTTGACGTAATCGACTGTCGGCACAATGCCGCGCGAAACGTCGTCGGAAAAAGCGCGGTAACGCATCGTCGGAAAATCAACAATCCGAGCGCCCTGCACATAAGCCGTCGCACCTTCGCCGCGAATCATTTGTTTTAAAGTCTGCAAACCGTAAAAAGTCCCGGCTTCCGATTTTCCGCCAACGACGATTCGGTCTTTGGTGACAATGAGCGCATAGCCTTCCGCGTTTAAATCGGCGGGAATTTCAAGCTTTGAGCGTTCGAATTCGTTTTGAATGCGGCGATTATCGAGCAAACCGATGAGAATTCGCCCGCCCCCGATTTTTAGATTAACGCCGGACGTTTTATTTACGTCTTCGATAAAATCCTGCGCGGCAAAGCGGTCATTTTCCGAACCTGAATTTGCCAGAGAAATACGCGCGCCGTTTTTGAGCGGAAAACTCTCGTTTGTGGCTTCCGCTTTTTTCGGCTGCGGAATGATTTCCAGCGCGGCGGCAAAAACATTGAAATTTGCTGCCAAAAAAAGAGTGACGATAAAAAAGAGTGAACGAATTAAATTTGACACTCTTTTCCTGTAACCGAAAACAAAAGCGGCTGTCAACTCAAATCAGTTGGCAGCCGCTTTTTGATTGAAATTATTCGGCGAATTAAAAATTAATTACCGGCGGATAAGCCGGAATCGGTTCCGGCGGTCCGGGAAACGGCTGCGGACTCGGCATCGGATTCGGATCGGGCGCCGGGTTTGGATTCGGATCGGGCATGGGATCCGGCATTGGATCGGGCATCGGATCGGTCGGCGAAATCGGCGGCTGAATCACCGGCTCGACGTTCGGATTTTCAATTTGTAAATTCATCAAAATATTCTCCTTTTTTTAGATTCCAGTTGGAAAAGTTTCCGGCGGGTCTTCGTGCTGCCAGCTCGAAACTTTATCGAGCGGCTCGACGGCGCGCGTTTCGTCAAAATGAATTACGGCGTCGAATTGCACGGCGAGCCGCGCGTTAAAATAATGACTGACGCGCTCTGATTCCGGGCGATAAATAACGCCGATAGCGCGTTCGAGCCGCGTCTGCCGCAGTATTTTGCCCGCTTCATCGTCTCGCAAATTCAAATAAAATTGCGGCAAGCCTGTTTCGTGAAAAAGCTGTTCATAGCTGTTTTCCATCGCGGGACGAACCTTTTTGAGCTGCGGCGGTTCATCCCAATTTGTCGCTGCCGCTACGGTTCCGGTGTAGGTCGTGAAACCCAATAAAAACGCCGCATCGTCGTATTTTTCTCTGACCAATTGTCCGACGTTCCATTCGCCCTGCCCGCCCATTTCAGTGGCGCGGGCATCGCCAAGATGCGAATTGTGCGCCCATACAACTATTTTCCCGCTTTGTCCCGATTGTTCAAGATGCGCTGAAAGCGCGTGCAGAGTTTCCGCCATATGCCGGTCGCGCAAATTCCACGATGAAGCGCGCCCGCGAAACATCGAACGGTAATATTCTTCGGCATTTTTGACGAGTCTGGCGTTTTGCTCGGCGTAAAAATATTCGTCTTTCGCCACGAAACCATCGCGATTGGCGTATTCGGCGGCGCGGCGTTGAATTTCAATCAATTGATTGATGACTTCCTTTTCGCAAGACATCTGCATATCGAAGCCAGCCGCGTAACCGTAACTTTGCGGGTCTTCACCGAAGTCTTCAAAACAACCGTAGCGATAACGCGCCCGACGCGCCGCGTCCGGGTCAACTTTGTCCAAATAACCCAAAACGGCTTCAATCGAAGCGTGCAAACTGTATAAATCAATCCCGTAAAATCCGGCTTTTTGTTCCTGTTTTTGAAATTTATCGTTGTGCGCGCGCAGCCAGCCGACCAAATCCAAAACGTCTGCGTTGCGCCACATCCAAAGCGGAAATCTGGTGAAATCCGAAAGCGCCTCGTTTGCCGTCTGATCTTTGCCGACGCCGCGAATATAGCGGTTGATGCGATAAGCGTCTGGAAAATCGGCTTCGACGGCAACGGCAGAAAAAGATTTTTCGGCGATTAATCTTTTCGTGATTTCCGCCCGCGCTTTGTAAAATTCGTGCGTGCCATGCGAAGCCTCGCCCATCAGGACAAAACGCCGCTCGCCGATGTCAGTTAGCAGTTGGTCAAAATTGCCGCTCGCGCCGTCGAGCGAAACGGCTTTTTCTCTGATTACATTTGTCAGACGCGAATCAACTGGCATATTAAAATTGTAATCAAGCAAAATCTGAAAATTAGTACGGAAACGTACTAGTAAAATTTGCAATACTAAAACTAAAAAAGTGCATCTAAAAGCCAAATATTAAAAGGGTTTGTGCGATGTCTATTAATTGGATTGACATTTTGTTGTTTTTGATTGTCGCGCTCAGCGTTTGGGGTGGCTGGATGCGCGGTTTTGTGCTTGGCGCGCTCGATTTGCTGCGCTGGATTTGCAGCCTTCTGGCAGCTTTGTTTTTTTATCAAACAGTTGCCGATTGGCTAGGCAGCGTCAACGATTGGAAGGAAACCTGGAATCAGCCGTTCGCGTTCATTTTGATTATGCTGGGGGTCAGCGTCGTTTTTATGATTCTTTCCCATTTGCTGGTGCGAAAGCTGCCGCGCGACGTTCACCGAAAACAGCTCAACCGAATTCTCGGCACGATTCCCGGACTCTTAAACGGTTTGATCACAGCGGCAATTGTCTCCGCCCTTCTATTCGCCGTCCCGCTCGCCGACGGCGTTCACGAAGCGGCGCAGGAAAGCCGTCTTGCCAATAGTCTCGCCGCCATCACCGACGAAGCGGAAACCAGAATTGTTCCGATTTTCGGCGATGCGATCAAACAAACTTTCAACCGTTTGATGATCGAACCCGGTTCGAATGAAACGGTAGAACTGCCGTTTAAAGTCGCTAACGTGCGCCCGCGCCCGGATTTAGAAGCTCAGATGCTCGAATTGGTAAATCGTGAACGCGCCGCCGCTGGGCTTGCGCCGCTTGAAGCCGACGAAGAAATGAGAGGCGTGGCGCGCAAACACTCGGTTGATATGTTTGCGCGCGGTTATTTTTCGCACAACACGCCCGAACGCAAAACCCCGTTTGACCGAATGCGCGACGACGGCGTGCGTTTCGTAACAGCGGGAGAAAATCTGGCGCTCGCGCCGACTTTGCCGCACGCGCACACCGGCTTGATGAACTCGCCCGGACACCGCGCCAACATTTTGCGCCCGCAATTCGGTCGCGTCGGGATCGGAATAATGGACGGCGGCAGACGCGGTTTGATGGTAACGCAAAACTTTAGAAACTAATTACCAAGTAGCTGGAAACATAAGTAACATTCGCAGCAAAAATCTCAAAAGCTGTAAAAGTGCGCTTTTTTTCGCATTTTGATAGATTTGTGATATGTGAGGAATGTTACAAATTGAATTTCGATTTACCCATCACCCACAAACGCGCAAAAATATATGAACCCCGAACGCATTAGAAATTTTTCGATTATCGCGCATATTGACCACGGCAAATCTACGCTTGCCGACCGTATTTTGCAATTAACGGGCGCAGTTTCCGACCGCGATATGGAGGCGCAGGTTTTGGACGATATGGATTTGGAGCGCGAGCGCGGAATCACCATCAAAGCGCACGCCGTCCGCCTCGATTACAAAGCCAAAGACGGCAATGATTATGTTTTAAATCTCATTGACACGCCCGGTCACGTTGATTTTTCCTACGAAGTCTCGCGTTCCCTGTCGGCTTGCGAAGGCGCTTTGCTCGTCGTTGACGCTTCGCAAGGCGTCGAAGCGCAAACGCTGGCGAACACTTATCTGGCGCTTGAAAACGACCTCGAACTCGTGCCTGTTCTCAATAAAATTGATTTGCCATCAGCCGAACCGGAACGAATCAAGGAACAAATCGAAAACATTATCGGTTTGGACACAGCGGATGCAGTCTTGACTTCGGCAAAAACGGGCATCGGGATTGAAGACGTTTTAGAAGCGATTATCAAAAAAGTCCCCGCGCCGAAAGGCGACCCGAACGCGCCGCTCAAAGCTCTGATTTTCGATTCGTGGTACGACTCTTATCGCGGTGTGATTGTCTTGTTCCGCGTTATCGAAGGAAGTATTAAAAAAGGAACTAAAATTCGATTTTTCAACACCGGGCGCGAATATCTGGTCGAAACAATCGGAGTCAACCGCCCGCGTCCGACGCCGATTGATAAATTAAGCGTCGGCGAAGTCGGATTTATCACCGCCTCGATCAAAACCGTCGCCGACGTGCAAATCGGCGACACGATAACAGAAGCGGCGCGCCCCGTCGCCGAACCGCTTCCCGGTTTTCAGGAAGTCAAACCGATGGTTTTCGCCGGGCTTTATCCGACCGATACGGTTCAATACGAAGATTTGCGCGACGCAATGGACAAGCTCCGGCTCAACGACGCTTCGTTTTTCTACGAACCCGAAAGCTCGACTGCTTTGGGATTCGGTTTTCGCTGCGGTTTTTTAGGGCTTCTGCATATGGAAATCGTGCAGGAACGCCTTGAGCGCGAATTTAATCTAGATTTAATTACGACCGCGCCGGGCGTGCGTTATCGCGTCACAACCACAGACGGCGAAGTTGCCGAAATTGATTCGCCCGCGAAAATGCCCGACACAGGCAGAATCGTCAAAATCGAAGAACCGTATATCGAAGCGACGATTTTAACCGGCGACGCCTATCTCGGCGGAATTCTCCCGCTGCTGGAAGAAAAACGGGGCGTGCAGAAAAAATTTGAATACGTCACAGACACGCGCGTAATGCTCGTTTACGAAGTGCCGCTCAACGAAATCGTGCTCGATTTTTACGACCGTCTGAAATCTGCTTCAAAAGGGTACGCCTCGCTTGATTATCATCTTTCCGGCTACCGCGAAAGTGATTTGGTAAAACTCGACGTGCTGGTTTCGGGCGAGCCGGTTGACGCGCTCTCGCTGATTCTGCACCGCGACACCGCCGATAAAAAAGGTCGCGCCGTGACCGCAAAAATGAAAGAACTCATCCCGCGCCAGCTTTTTGAAGTCCCGATTCAAGCTGCCATCGGCAACAAAATCATCGCCCGCGAAACCGTCAAATCAATGGGCAAAAACGTCATCGCCAAATGCTACGGCGGGGACATTTCGCGCAAACGCAAGCTGCTCGAAAAACAAAAAGAAGGCAAAAAGCGAATGAAAAAAGTCGGGCGCGTTGAAATCCCGCAGGAAGCGTTTCTGGCTGTTTTGAAAGTCAGCGAAAGTTAGATATGAAGATTGATGAAAAAGTCATTGAGAGATTAAATCAATTGATTGAAAAGGGGGACTCTGTTCTTAAAACATATAAAAGTGGAGTTGGTTCAAGTGGTGGCGTAAGTTATTTTGTGTCAAGTTCAGTTAATAGTCAGTTATCCTATGAATGGGGTGTAAGTTGTCTTAGTTTAATTAATAGAGTTTTCGGTGAAGAAAGCGACCATTACCGTCAGTTCGCACGTTTGGCTGACAATTTATGGAAATATAATTCTGCAACAATAGCTCAAGGTATATTAAAATCAGCCAAAGATGATTACGAAAACGGCTATCTTTTCGATACCCGCACTTTAATTGAAGCCGAAATTTTTTCTGATCTTATTGAGCATTCTGAGGAACTTTTCAAGAAGGGTTACTATCAAACATCTGCCGTAATTGCTGGTTGTGTTTTGGAAGATGCATTAAGAAAACTTTGTCAAAAGAACAACATTACTTTTCCCAAAAAGCCGACTATCGAACCAATGAATGTTGAGTTGGCTAAAATAGGTCTTTATAACCAATTCATTAAAGATAAAGTTAGTTCATTAGGAAAATTGAGAAATCACGCCGCGCATGGCGAATGGACTGAATTTAACGAAAAGGATGTTGAAGATATGATTCGTGACGTGCGGCGATTTATGGAAGATTATTTCAGTTAAAATGTATTGGTCAAATCCAATGCACTCTCACCGAAAGATTTGAATCAGAAATATAAATACAACTTATCACTTCAATAATGTATCTTAATAATTTGGTGCTTACTCTCGCGTATCAACGGTGATGCGCCTCCCGCTTAGGAATTTTTAGCGGTTCGCGTTTTAGATGGTTCGAGAGCAGGTTTGATTTTTAACAATGGAAGCCGCTCTTTTGAGCATTTGAATCATAGTCCTTCGTTGCTACTACCGTTCCCTGAAGATTAACTTTGTCTGACGCTTCTTTTAACGCTCCTTTAAAAGGGAGAGAAACAACACAAAAATGAAATTATATATCGGAAACCTTGCTTTCCAAACAACTGATGAAGACTTAAGCGGTCTTTTTTCACAAGCGGGAACAGTTAATTCAGCGAACATTGTCACAGACCGTGATTCGGGTTTTTCGCGCGGCTTTGGATTTATTGAAATGTCTTCTAAAGAGGAAGGCGAATCGGCTATCTCGATGTTTAACGGCAAAGACGTTGACGGGCGTAGTCTGAAAGTTAACGAAGCTCGCCCGCGCGAAGATCGCGGAAACGGCGGCTTTGGCGGCGGAAATCGCAATGGCGGCAACTCGCGCTGGTAATCATAAAATAACCGGTGTTTCTTGACTAAAAGCGCGTTTGGTAAAAGATAAGCCTAACGCGCTTTTTCTTTTGGGTAAATTCATCTCTCTTTTGCTGGATTCACCCTGTAAAACAATCAGAATAAAAGGTAAAGGTTTTGAATGAAAGAAGATTTAATTGAAGCAGTCGGGGTTATTGTTGATAAACAACCCAACGCATTTTTCAAAGTACAGATTAACGACACCGAGCATATGGTGTTGGCACAAATTTCCGGCAAAATGCGTAAAAATCGGATTCGTATTTTAATCGGAGACCGAGTTGAAATTGAAATGTCGCCTTATGATTTAACGAGAGGACGCATTACTTATCGTCATAAATAACCGCAATGTATTTTCAATGAAAAATAGTTGATTTTAATGAGAAAAGGAAACAAATGATTTATAGAATTTACAAAGAAACCGGACGTATCGGAACAGGAATGGAAAAAATTAATGTGTCATTTAACGAAATGAAAGATGCAAAAAGCATTATCGGAAACCAAACCTCTCTGGCAGCCTTCGATAATGAGACAAATACGATTCACATTTATAATGATAAAATAGTTGACGTATTAAGCATTCTTCAGAAATTCAAAAATCATTGTGATCTCCCTAATAAACACCAATTTAACATTCTTCATAAATAAAGAAATTTATTATTTAGTAGTTTTCCTCATAAAACCACATCAATTACTGATCTTAAATATGTATTATGTTTGATTTAAATGAAGCGCACGAGATCGCTCGAAGGGAAGTAGAAAAGATTATTGAAGCTGACCGTGAACTGAGTAAATCAGAGGTCGAAGAAGTGCGCTTGGAACGTGAAAATGAGTTGGTTTGGACTTTTACCGCTGATATTCCAAAACTGATAAATGAGGGCTGGTCGCCCGGTGCAATTACAGTTCTCATTGATAAAAACGATGGAAATGTTTTGACGGAAGAACAACAAACAAACTTTCATAAAAGTTGCGAAAATAAGCGTCGCAGAGCGGGCTTTGTAAAGCAAAAGTAAACATTAGTTAGTTAAGAGCACAGTGAGTAAATACTTTCACATTCGCCCTATATCTCACACCTGAAACATATCCCATATTTGACATATATCGTAATTTAATTTAAACTTAAAAAGAATCGAGTTTAGCTCACTCCCTTTTCAGCTTCTCTGGAAATTAGCCGGATTATCTGAAGTCTATAGCTCAATTATTCAGGAGCTATTAATGTTTACACACCATGTCACGATGCCTCTCGAAGCCGGAACAGACACAGCACTACCCTAAAAATCAGTGAACTGAAAGAAAGCAAAACTTGCTTCTTTCATAACTCTTCTAAAATCGGAGGTTTAAACGGAATTAAGATCCGCTTTTAGGTTATTTACACTTAAATGAATTGGGGGAAAAAGAAAGAAGATGGTTGATAAAATGAAGTCGCAAAATGTGAATGCAATTCGGTTTCTGCTTTCTTACAGCAGAATGCGTATTAGCGTGATGCTCGGTATTCGCAAAACTTCTTATCCGTTAAATATCAAATGGTGGTGGCAACACCAGGATTATTTAAAACTTGGAGATGTTTACATTAACTAAAGAGACAATAAAAGGACAATTTAATTATGAGCTTAACAAACGGTATTGATGCAAACGAAATATCACGACTAAAGATCGCCAATTCTGTAATTCGCGTAATTCAAAATAACAATAAGCGAGAAGCGCAGCGATACAACAACCAGCAATGGGAATCGTTGACGAAAGCGGATGTCGGTTTATTAATTTTAAATCGTCATGCGAAACCATGGTTGACCGAGCATTGCGAAACGCTTGTCGGGCAATATGAAGAAGATAAAGCAGAGCAGCAGTACAAAGAAAGAGCTGAATCAATCAAACGCGCTAATCAATGGCAGCATATAGCCGATTTTAAGTTTGGCAAGTTAGAAGTGCGCGTTCTTGAATTTAAAGCTTCACCCGGACGTAAAGTACAGTTGCTTAATAAAGATAAGTGGCAGGATTGCACAGAACAAGACATTCGAGCAATTCGCAGCATTTCACCGTTTAACGAATTATTGATTCAGCACTTTGATAGCTTTG
>DASWLV010000064.1:0-10417 GCA_036400075.1 Pyrinomonadaceae bacterium | reverse complement strand
GAGTGGTTTTTAAAATTAAGATAGCTAACCTATTGCAACTTAAGGACTTGATGGAGTCGAGGGGGATCGAACCCCTGACCTCTTGAATGCCATTCAAGCGCTCTCCCAGCTGAGCTACGACCCCGGAAGCAATTATGGATTATAAATTACGAATTACGAATTGGCAACCGCCCCAAATCTCAGCGATGTTTTGTCGGAATTCTTCAGCATCCAAAGCGGCGCTGAAAATTCATAATTCATAATTGAATTATTTGCCTTTGAATTCGGGTTTGCGCTTTTCGAGAAAAGCGGCGACGCCTTCTTGTTTGTCTTCGGTCGCAAAAACAAGCGCGAATAAATCAATTTCGCGCCGCAAGCCTTCGTCCAAATTCGACCGCGAAGCCAGTTTCACAGCTTCTTTTGAATAACGCAAAGCAAGCGGCGCTTTTTCGGCGATTTTTTCAGCCAATTCCATTGTTTTGGCTTCGAGTTCCTCCACCGTATGCACCGCGTTTACTAAGCCAAATTGAAGCGCAGTCGGGGCGTCAATCATATCGCCGGTTAAAATAAGCTGCATCGCTCGCGTTTCGCCGATCAGATGAGTCAAACGCTGAGTTCCGCCGCCGCCGCAGATGATTCCGAGATTGATTTCCGGCTGCGCGAAACGCGATTTTTCCGAGCAGACGCGCAGATCGCAAGCCAGCGCCAATTCGTTTCCGCCGCCCAGACAAAAACCGTTAATCATCGCAATTACGGGTTTCGGAAAAACGTCAATCGCGTTAAAAAGCGAGCGCGAAAGCATCGTTTGCCGCTGTTCTTCAGGCGTCTTTTCGGCAAATTCCGAGATGTCCGCGCCCGCGATGAAGGATTTTTCGCCCGCGCCTTTAATGACCACGACGCGAACCTCTTCGTCGGTTTTCAGGACGTCCAAAGCCGCGACGCCTTCGCGGTGCGTCTCTTCGTTCAGCGCGTTTAATTTGTCCGGGCGATTGATCGTCAAAACAGCGACGCGCCCGCGTTTTTCAACCAATATATTTTCGTAATTTTCAGTCATTTTTACTCCAATTTTGAAAAAGATAAGTTTCACCGAAAGACGCAAAGAAAGCAAAGCGCGCAAAAAACTCAGCGAGCTTTTTAAAGCTCTGCTTCTCAGGCGTGAAATCTATCTAACCGTATTTAAAATCTCTTCAGCGGCGCGCAAACCGTGATAAAACGCTTCTTCAAAAAGCGCGACGCCGCTCAAATCCGAATGCGCGAAATGAATGTTTCGATAAGCTTCGGAGGCTTTTTGGCGCGCTCCGCTCCAAATAAAATTCGGGCGCGGGCTAATCATCGCGTGTCCCCAGCGCATCACGTCAATTCTTTCGGTTAAATCACGAATATCGCGGTGCGCGCGCTGCAAATCGGACAAAACGACATCTGCGCACGCTTGCCAATCGTAAGAAAAAAGCTTGGCGCGTCCGGTTTTCGTGTCGTCTTCGCACATCGGAAAATAATAAGTAAAAACCGCAGAGCCGTAATCCATTCCGCGCTGATGCGTCGAATTGACGTAGCCGAGCGACGGGCTTTCGTATAAAACATTGTCCCAAGCGAGCGGGAAATCGCGTCGGAAACGATTTTCCGGGCGGTTTTTTAAAAATAAATTCGCCACTATCCAGGCGTTGTGTTCAAATTCGGCTAAATGCGCGGGCGCGTTTTGGCGAAAATCTCGAATCAGATATTTCGACAAAAAAACGGGCGCGGCAAAAATCGCTCGTTCGGCGCGAAAACCGCGCGCTTCATTGGTCGCCGCGTCAATTGCGTAAATTTCAACTCCGTTTTCGGTCGGCACAATTTCGGCGACGGCTGTCTTTAATTTGATTTTTTGTTTAGCTTTTTCCTGCAAAAAATTGACAAAACGCCCGTTGCCTTCGGGGAAAGTGATAAATGCGGCGCTTTCTTCGCCGACGCGAGGAACGCGCGAACAAAAATAAAAAAGTCCAGCCCAAGCGCTCGTTTGTTCGAGCCGCAAACCGTAATCGTCCCGGCAGGCGTAATCGCACCACCACAAAAGTCTGGGCGAAGTAAAATCTTTATTTCTGAGCCAATCGGCAAAAGAAATTTTGTCCAATTCGATGGCAAACGAATCGGTCGAGCATTCGGCAATCGGAATCGTAAAAGCGCGCTTATTTTTGGAATCCCGCCACGAAACCCAAAAATCAACTTCTTTTTGAAACTGCGCGAGTTGCCGCAAATCCTCTTCGCTCGCACCGACTCGCAAATAAAGCCCTTCGTACCAGCGACCTTTGTAAAAAACGCGCTCTTCCGGCTCGCGGCACAAAAACTGTTCGGCGACGACCGGATTGCCGTTCGTGTCCGCGCCTTCAAGCAAATTCATTTCGTTTAGAAGCGAAATCAGCTCGACGTTTTCTTTTGTCGGCACGGGCAAATAATGAGCGCCCCATGGATAATTGCCGATTCGGGATTCGCCGCTGCTCGCCGTGCCGCCCGCGCGCGGTTCAAGCTCAAGCAGCACGAAATCGTCAAAACCGTTTTTTAAAAATTTCCAAGCTGCCGCCAATCCCGCGACTCCGCCGCCGATAATGACGACTTTTTTGTTTTCAAATTTGTCGCTTGGAATCTCAAATCGAACATTTGAATCGCGCAAACGATGTCCCAAATCGGCGGATGCGCCGACGATTTCGCCCGAAATACCGGAAAAATTATTTTCGGTTCTGCACGCGGCGAGCGCGAAAGGCGCACCTAAAAATGCCGTTAAAATTTCTCTGCGGGTAAAACTTTTCACCGAAATTATTCCGCTTCGAGCAAGGTTTGGATGCGCTGCCGGATTTCGTCCATCGGGCGCATTCCGACGTGACTTGCCAAATGTTTTCCGCCCCGAAAATAAACGAGCGTCGGCGAGTTAACGAGATTGATTCGCTGTAAAAGCTCGATTGTTTCGTTGTTATCAATGTCCACGAAACCGAATTGAATTTTGGCGCCGAATTCCGGTTTGAGTTCAAACAAAGTGCGCTGCATTGTCCGGTCAAAAGAGTTCCAGCGAAAACCGAAATGCACGACCGCGACACCGTTTTGCTCGATCAGCTTTTCATAATCCGCGACGGTTTTTAGTTCGGCGATCATTATTCAAATCTGCGCCATTCGGCTTCGTAATAACGTACGAGAGCTTGATTATCGAGCCGGTTGATTTCGATTTCCCCGTCGGGCAACGCTAAATCAGCCGGAAAAGCGAAAAGCTGCCGCATCGCGTTATCGTTTAAAAACTTTAACTCGATGTTTTTCGGGGCGGTTTGCGGCTCTTCAAACGGCTGTAACTTGGCGAGCGCGTAGCCCCAGATTCCGAACGACGGGACGCTTGTTTGAAACGGTTTGACCGCAAATCCCGCGGCTTCAAGCGTTTTGATGATGCACCAGAACGAGGTGCGAGCGAAAATCGGCGACGTGCATTGAATGACAACCGCTGAATCGGGTTTAAGATGTTCTTTTAAAAGTTTATAAAATCTGGTCGTGTAAAGTTTTCCGAGCGCGAAATTGTTCGGATCGGGAAAATCAATAATCGCCACGTCATACGGCTCGCCGCGATTTTCATCGAGCCAGACGTAAGCATCAGCGTTGACGACTGTTACTTTCGGATTTTCAAACGCATTTTTATTGAGTTCGGCGAGTAGTTTCAGACGTTTTGAAAGATCGGTCATCTCGGGGTCGAGATCAACCAGCGTTATGGATTCGACTGACGGATATTTTAGAATTTCGCGCAGCGCAAGCCCGTCGCCGCCGCCCAAAACAAGAATGCGTTTCGGGTTTCGACCGTTGAACGACTGCATCGCCGGATGAACGAGAGCTTCGTGATAACGATATTCGTCAACGGTCGAAAATTGCAGATTGCCGTTTAAAAAAAGCGAGAAACCGCCGCGCCCTTGCGTGACGATGATTCGTTGATAATGCGATTGCTTGGCGTAAATGATATTGTCGGTAAAAAGCCCTTCTTCGGCAAAAGAGGTTACACTTTCGGCTTTGATAAAACCGATGGAGAGCAAAACAAGAATCGCGACCGCCTGGACACGCAGAAACTGGACGTTTTTCTTGATAATCGGCAAAAGCAGCCACGTCCCCCAGAGCGCGACGCTGGCGTTCAGCATTCCGAAAACAAGCGAAGTCCGCACTAGTCCGAGACGCGGGACGAAAACCAGAGGAAACAAAATCGCGGCAACCAGCGCACCGATGTAATCGAGAGCCAAAACGCGCGAAACGAGAGCGTTGAAATCGAGTTTGTCCTTTAAAATCCGCATCAAAAGCGGAATTTCCATTCCGACCAGCGCACCGATTACGAAAACGATTGCGTACAGAATCAGATAGAAATATTTGGCGTAAGCAAAGGTAAGAAAAAGCAGCGGCGCACTTAAACCGCCTAAAAGGGCGACGCCAAGCTCGATTTCGATAAATTTTCCGGCTAAATCTTTTTCCAGAAACCCCGACAGCCATGAACCGACGCCCATCGCAAAAAGATAAAGCCCGATAATAATTGAAAATTGCGTGATGGAATCGCCGAGCACATAGCTCGCTAAAGTCCCCGCGAGCAGCTCGTAAATCAAACCGCAGGTGGCGATAATAAGGACGTTTAAAAATAAAAGAGGTGTGCGGTTCATCAGTAAATTGTCACTATGTTGAGCGAGGCTGCGTAAATCGGTTTTGTTGTTCGTTCGGTACAGACAAATTCCGCTCCAGCCGTTTCCGATGCCGCAAGATGAAGCGCGTCAACCGCTCCGAGACCATATTTGCAAGCTAAATCGTAAGCTGCATCAAGCAGTGCGGAATCAACTTCGATCCAATTCGTCACGCTTTTGAAAAAACGCTCATAAAAGCTGATCTCTTTTTGCAATTTATAGCGAACGGCAATCGGTAAAACTTCAAGTCTAAGCAATTTTGTAGCAGCAAATTCGCGGTTCGAATCGCCTAAAATAGCTAATGCGCGCATTTTTCGCGCAGCGTCAGCACCGCGCACGGCATTTATCAAAACGGATGCGTCGGCAAAAGTTAATTTAGGAGTAATCGCTGGCATACCCGCCGCGTCTGCGGTTTAGTTCAATTTCGATTTCATTTTCATTAAGTAAAGGAATTCCGCCTGATTGTTCGATTTCTTTGCTGATTTGCCATAAATCGCGCCCGAGCCGGCTCATTTTTTCAAAGCTCAAATCATCGGGCAAAACGGCTTGCGGCACAACCGGAACGACTTTATCTTTACGTTTTAGATTGTTCATAAAGCAATTTTACCGCAAATGAGCTTTATCCGCTGATTGCGGCGGCAATTATAATCGCAATGCCGATGATAATTGAGGCGATAACAATACCGACCGCGACGTTTTGATCTTCTTCAATTTCTTTTTTGAGCGAAAACGGCGTGACCATACTAATAAAGAAAAACGCCAGAGAAAAAATAATTAAACCGAGAATGACGAAAACCAGAGTCGTCACCAAAACGTTTTGCAAATCTTCCCATTTAACGATCAAAGCCAGAGCCGAAGTTGTAAGTTTTAAAAATCCAAGCATCAATTTTCCTCCTTTATTTTCCGCTTATTTCCCGCCTCGATAACCGCCGCCGAACCAGATCAGCGGCGAGCGCAAAGTCGAACGCGAGCCGCTGTTAAAAAATTCCCAGCCGAACAAGGTCGAAACCGCGTAAATCAGAATTACTCCCAAACCGAATGCCAAATAAAGTTTTTTAAACATAAATTTGTTCGTCGTTCGTTGTTCGTCGTTCGTTGTAAATTGCTTTTTGCAGCGAACAACGAACGACGAACAACGAACAAATTTTAATCATCGTCATCCGACGAATCGCTCGAAACCGGCGCGAACATACTTTCGCTCCAGCGGCGCGATTCAAAAGTCCAATTCCAAAGCAAAGCCAGAGTCGGCAAAATCGCCAGCAGCAAAAACGCGCAGCAGAAATTAACTCCGCGAAAAGCGTTTTGTTTGACCGTCACGTTGACGGGCTGCGGCTGCTGCCAATTTCCCCAGCTTCCTTCAACGCGCAAAGTATACTTTCCAGCCGGAACGCTCGATAAAATTGCCGAATTCGATTTGCTGCCTTCAGACCAAACGCCGTCGCTGTCAGTTCCGCTGTAAAATTCGACGTTGATCGGAACCGATTCGACTTCGCTGTTTTGCTCATTGACGAGATCAACGTCAACGTCCATCCATGAATTACTGAGCGGCGCGCTTGCCGTAATTTCAACGTTGCGATTGCCTTTTAATTCAAACGGCTCGCTAAAAGCGATTTGTGCCGCTTGCGCGTTAGCCATCGGCGGCAAATTAAAATTCTGCTCTTTAGCCGTGCCGCCGCCCGATGTAAAAGGAAACAGCACGATGCTGACCAAAATCAAAAGTCCGAGCAGCGCAAAACCGTATTTGTACAAATCTTTGTGCTGAAACGGTTGATTCGGCGCGACATTCCAAGGCTGCGGCAATGCTTCAACGCCAAATGTTTTTTCGACATCTTTCAGCGGAACATAAGTGCCGAGCGACCAATTAACTTCGCTACCGCTTTTGCCGAAGGAAACTTCTTTCGAGAGCATAAACGGCGCGTTGACGAAATCGCTTATCTCCGCCTTTTCACCGGTTTCGACGCGCCAGTAAAACTCGCCGCGAACATGTTCGACAATTCCGATGGCGTGTTGAAAGAGCTTGAAAGATTTGCCTTTTGCTGCGCCTTCGCCGTTATACTGCGCGGTCGCTCCGCGCCCGACTAACCCGGAGTCAACGACATCGCCCGGCGCAACCGGCTCGACAAACGTCCAATGATTGTCGCTCTGCACGAGCCAGCGAAAACCGATTTTCGGATTGTAGAGCAAATATTCCTGCCAGAAATATTTAGTGCCTTCGATATTCACAGAACGAGTCACCGCGCCGATAATCTGCATGGGGTCGCGCCCCGCGAATTGTCCGGTTTTGCCGATTTCAAGCAGATACGGCGGCGTCGCCGAGCTAAGATTTTTGAGCGAATGCAGAAAACGCAAGCTGCCTTTGTTGACATCAAGCAGCGAATCGCAGTTCGGACAAGTCACGCGCTCGGCTGCGTCCGGCGCGCGCAATTCGAGACGCCCGCCGCAATTCGGACAGCCTAAACGTGCGGCGGAAACCGATTTTGCGGCACGCTCCGCCGGGCGCGCGTCGCCTAAACCGATGTCCTGCAAGCTGACTTGTTTTCCGACAAACACAAACGGCGGATTCGTGCCGTAATCAATCGTCCCAAACGCGCCGCCCGCGCCCGACAAATCGGCGAAATAATTGGTTTCGTTCGGAACGAGCTGATAAGGAATCTCGCCTTCGGCGGCAACGGCGGTCGCCATTCCCTTTTCGGCAACGACAAAGGCGGTAGAGCCGAGATTTAATGGAACGGGCGCGCCTACTTGTAAATCCGAATAATTCGGAATTTGCGCGCCCGGCTGCGGCTGGTAAAAAGTCATATAAAAGCGCCCTTGCGCTTCTGCCAGCCAGCCGACCCAGCCGTTTGAAAATGTCGCGTACCATTCGTCCCAGACGCCGCCCGCTTCGTGTTTGTACTGCGCGCGCCCGGTCAATTCAAAGCCGTTGTTTAGATATTTGCCCCGCAGCCCGATTTTTAAAGGCGATTCGGTTTGAACGATTTCCGCGACTTTGCCCAAATCTTCGAGCGCACGGTCGGTTCGTGCGACGACCGAACGGCAAAACGGGCAAATAACGACGATTGTCGAACCGGATTTAAATTCGACCATCCCTGCGCACGAAGGGCAATTTGCCTGCAAAACGCTCACCGCGCGTCACCTCCGACAGCCGTTTTTGCTTCGGCAACCGCAATGCGATGCCCGCGCTCGATTTTTTGGACTTTTACGCTTTCGGCATCGAAAAGCGCGCGGAAATTTTCTTCCCAATTCCATTTGGGACGCGCGCGGCAGCAATAGAGATTGAAAGTCGCAAGATTCGATTCGGGATAAGTGTGACAGGCAAGATGCGATTCCGTGAGCAGCGCCAAACCTGTGATTCCGTTTCCCGGCAAGGGAAATTGATGCCAGTGAACGTCGCCGATCACTTTTAAATTCAAATCGGAAATAATACGGTCGAAAGTTTGGCGCAGCAAATCCAAATCGCGCAATTTTTCCGCGTCGCAGCCGGCAACGTCAATTATCCATTCGGTTCCGACAATCATAATTTGGGCGAGCTTGAACGAGAAATCGAAACGTTCAGATTGGTGCGAGAATAAGCTAAAAACCGCGATTTTGCAATCTAAAAATTAACTATAAAAGCAAAAACGCGCCGGAAATCGAGATTTGCCGGGCGCGTTTTTTTGTTTGTTTTGTTTTTTTAAGCGTTCGCCAGAGCGTTTTTGAAATTGCGGTAAGTTTCGTCGAAATCGCGGCGTTCGCGCCGCAAAATGTGCGGCAGATTCGGCAAATCTCTCGAATGGACAACGAGATTCAGATTTCGCAAAAAGGCTTCATGCGAGCTTGCCGGCTGCGGTTTGTCGTCAACGTAAACCAGAAAAATGTTGCGGCGAATAGCGGGCATTAAATTATAAAAGTGATTTTGCAGCGCCTGAGCGCCTCTTTGTTCGGGCGCAAAGTTTGCGGCTAAAACGACGTTTCCGATTTTGATTTCGCTCAATGTTTCCACCGCTTGCGCCGGATTTTCAGCGATGAACGGCTGCCATCCGTTTTCGCTTAAAAGCTGCGCCGTTTTCTCTCTCTGTTCCGCCGGCAGGCAAAGCAAAACGCCTTTTTCCGGCTCAACATCCGAATTTTCAAAATCGCTCGCGCTTTTTTGATTTAACAAACCGGCTAAAAGACGCATCAGTTCTTCGCTCGCGCCCCCTGTCGGCGATTCGGAATTCTTCAGTGCCTGTTGCGGCGGTTTGTATTGCGAAGCCGTCTGCGCGGGCTTATTATGCGCGGCAGATTCCGCCGCGCCGTTTTCCGAAGAATTTTGACTGCCGACATTGACTGAAACCAGACTTTTGCATTTCGGACAGCGAATCGTAAATTTACCCGACGGAGCTTTTTTCTCGTCTAATTGCAGTGAAGTCGAACAACTATCGCAAACTAAGATCATATTTTTAAGGTTTTATTCAATCATATCCAAAATAGAGTTGCCGTTTTTAGTCGGAGCACCCGTTGCTGCGTTGGCTGTTGCCGCTTCGGGCGCGGGCGGTGTGAACATTGACGGAGATGCGCCGTTTGTTGGCGCATTGTGCTTGCGAACAAATTCGTCGGTTTTGCCCATGCCTTTGATTTGAAGCAGCAAATTGTTTTGATTGGTGGCAAAAGACAAACCGTCTTCCATTGTGATTTCGCCGTTTTCGATGAGTTCGAGAATCACCGAGTCGAAATCCTGCATTCCGTCCAAGCGCCCGTCGCGCATAGCATCGAGCAAAGTCTTGCCTTGCACCTCGCCTTTTTCGATGTAATCGCGCGTGCGCTGATTCGACCGCAAAATCTCGACTGCGGCGACGCGACCGCGACCGCCCGCGCGCGGAATCAGGCGCTGGGAAACGATGTAGCGGAACGATTGCGCGAGCCGCGTGCGGATAACCTGTTCTTCGTTTTTCGGAAAAATTCCGATAATGCGGTCAACCGTTTTCGCGGCGTCAATCGTGTGCAGAGTCGAAAGCACAAGGTGTCCGGTTTCGGCGGCTTCGAGCGCAATTTCGGTCGTTTCCAAATCGCGCATCTCGCCGATTAAAATCACTTTCGGTGCCTGGCGCAAGGCGGCGCGCAGAGCAGACGGAAAATCTTTGGTGTCGGAGCCGACTTCGCGTTGATTGATTGTGGCTTTTTTGTGCGAGTGAAGAAATTCAATCGGGTCTTCAATCGTCACGATGTGCCAGCTTTTCGTTTCGTTAATCCGGTCAATAATCGCCGCCAGCGTTGACGATTTGCCCGAACCTGTGGGACCTGTGAGCAGAACCAAGCCGTTTCGCAAACCCGAAATTTCGGCGAGCTGCGGCGGCAAATTCAGAGATTCAAATGTCGGAATATTCGACGGAATCAGCCGCATCACAATCGAAAAACTGCCGCGCTGTTGAAAAATATTAACGCGAAAACGCGCTTTTCCCGGCAGCGCGTAACTCAAATCCGCCGTGCCTTTGTGCGCAAGCTGCGAGGCGGCTTCCGAGTTTCCTCTAAGCAGCGCCATTGCGATCATTTCGGTTTGAAAAGGCGTTAATTTTCCAACGCCGAGCGGCGTCAAAGCCGTTAATTGCCCGGAAGCCTCCGCTTGCGGCGGCTGACCGACGGAAAAATTTAAATCGGAAATATGCTCGCCGCTCTGCAGCATTTGCTCGATTAAAGGATTGACATCAAAAAAACTCATTAGAGGTAAAACTCCGAAATGCGGTTAAAATCTGGAAGGAGAATGAACGTTGAGCTTAAACGAGGAAGTTTTCAGCCTTTACCTTTTTAACTCATTC
>DASWLV010000063.1:0-23150 GCA_036400075.1 Pyrinomonadaceae bacterium | reverse complement strand
CGCAGAGTCGTTCCGAAAACGTTTAAATCGCCCGGATTAGTCGTCGCGTCCAGCTGCCGCATATAATAAGCGTCGAGCGTAAGATTTTTATAAAGTTTCTTGCTTGCGCCGCCGGTTAAACGAAAGCGCGAAAATTTCTCGGCTGCGGAATCATAAAAAACTTCCGCCGAAACAAACGGTTTGAAGCCGAAATTTTCGAGCTTTATTTCGCGTTCGGCTTGCAGGCGGTTGCGATAAACCCATTTATCGGAGCGCGAGTTTCTGGCTTGATATTCATACTGATTCCGGTTGCTGACGCCGAATTTACCAAAAGCTTTGCTCAAAGTCAGATATGCGATAAAACGATTTTCGTAATTTTTGCGGTTTCTGATTGTTTCCGTGAAGCGGTACAAATATGACGTTCCGGCGGTCACATTGTTATTGAATTTGTAGGCAAACCCGAAACCTGCCCGGTCATCGGTAAATCTTCGTTGATCGCCGCTGAAACGCAAAACGCCGTTCAGATTTAAAGTCAGTTTTTTTGTCACCGGCAAGCCGATCACGGTTTCGTGCCAGATTTGATTGTCGTTGCGGTCGGGCGGACGCGCGGTTTGGGCGTTTGCGGAAACGGTTAAAAACAGCAAAAAAAAGACGGCAAATAAATTCTTTCTCAAGTTTTGATTCCTATCCGATTTAAGGTTTGACGTAAATCAGTCCAAAAGAAAAGATAAATCGCATAAACGTTAATTGCAATCAAGGCGAGATAAACAAACAATTCAATGCGCAGCGTTTCTCCGGGACTGTTTTCGAGCAAAATCAGCGGTCAGCTTAGAAATAAAAAACAACTATCAATTCTCCGCGCTCAATTCTGTGTTTTCAATTATTTCTCGCGCTTCGGCAATGGCTTCTTCCAGATTGCGGACACGCTCATCGAGCTGCATTTCGTAAACGGCGTCTAAAATTTCTTTAAATCCGGGTGAAGGTTTTAAGCCTAATTCGATTAAATGTCTGCCCATCAAAATCGGCTGCGGCGCTGCTCGCTCCACTTTTAAATCTTTAACCTTTTCGATAAACCATTCCTGCGCTTCGGCGGTTTTAAGTTTTTCCGGCGGCAGCCACGGCGCGTTTCTGCCCAAACTGTCGGCTTTGGCGACGCGGTAAAGCAAATCCAATTCAACGCGCCTCGCCAGACGACGAAACGCGCCGTCGCCCAAATCGTCTCTATTTTTATAAAATTCGCCCGGACGCAGATGATTTCTGACCAATTCAACAACTTGATTCCGAACATCGTAACCGTCGAGCGTGAAAATGCCCAGGCGGTCGAGAAAAGAAACTGTCGGCTCGACTCCGGCTTCGTCGTGCCCGTGCGAGCGCCACGCGCCTTCAAAAAAACGGGTTGTCGCCGGTTTCCCGAAATCGTGACAGAGTGCGCCGAGCATTACGGCAACTCGTTTCGGATACGGCAAATCGTTAATCAGTTTTCTCGCCTCGTCAACGACAAGCAAAGTGTGCACGTCCAAATCGCCTTCGGGATGCCATTCCGGGTTTTGCGGAACGCCGACAAGCGCGGTTAATTCGGGAAACAGCTTATCGGCGATTTTCAAATCGTAAAACCATTTTAATCCGATTGACGGCTTTTCGGCTCTAAGCAACAGCTTTTCAAATTCGCCCGAAATTCGCTCTTTCGGCAAATCCGACAAATCAATCGAACGGCAAAGCGCGGCGGTTTCCGGCTCGATTTCAAAATCAAACCGCGCGACAAATTGCCCCGCGCGCAAAACTCTGAGCGAATCTTCGACAAAAGTTTCCGGCGCGACAACGCGAATCAGCTTTCGTTCAATATCTGCACGCCCGTCAAACGGATCAATAATTTCGCCGTTTAATGGGTCTTGCAAAATCGCGTTAATCGTAAAATCGCGTCGCCGGCAGGCTTCTTCAAACGACATTTGCGGGTCACCTTCAATCGTAAAACCGCGATGTCCACGCCCGGTTTTGCGCTCGCGGCGGGGCAGGGAAACGTCCAGATTGTTTCCGATTTTGTAAACCGTAAACGCTTCGCCGACCGCGTCAACTTTCCCGAATCGGTCGAGAATTTCACGCAATTTGTGCGGTTCGACGCTGTAAACCTCAACGTCAAAATCCTTCGGCTCAACGCCCATCAAAAAATCGCGGACGCAGCCTCCGACCAACAGCGCGCGTCCGCCGTTTTCTTTGATAACTTCAGCTAGCTCTATGACTTTTGCAGGAAGATTTTGCACTTGAAAAAACTATTCTTGACTGTTTGGAAAAACAATGCGGACGTTTCGCATTCGCGGCAAACAATTCAAAACCTGCACGCGAGCGATTTCAGTCATCTCGGAATCGGCGAGATACCAGATTTTTACCCAAAAAGTCCTGGTTTCGCCATGAATCGCAAATGTCGAGCCGTCTTTGATGACGGGAACAGTTTCGGCGATTGTACCTTCTTCGAGTTCTTCGATGAGTTCGGGCACAAATGGGCGAAAAGTCTCGAACTGCAAAGTGATGTCGTCTTCGTCAACTTCGGCGGGCGGCAGCTCGATTTCTTCGGTTGATTCGAGCAGCAGGCTGTTTTCGATTTGTTCGTTGCGCGTTTTGTGAATCGCCATAATTTCTTTCTTAATTTGCTCAATCAAATCATAGCATTTGCCAAACGACGCGCAACCGTCGCCCGCTTTTTAAAGACAATTTTAAATTTTCGGTGTGTTTTGCTCGAATTTACGATAAAATGTCGAAACCTAATTTATGCCTATAAACGATAATTCAGATTCGGACGAGCAAATAAAATCGGATGACAAGCTGAGTTCCGGCGCTGAAGGACTCGACGACGTTTTGCGCGGCGGTTTTCCGGCAAACCATATTTATCTGCTCGAAGGCGAGCCGGGAACCGGAAAAACGACGCTCGCGCTGCAATTTCTGCGCGAAGGCGTCGAGCGCGGCGAGCGGGTTCTTTACGTCACTTTGTCGGAGACTAAGGATGAATTGATCAACGTAGCTCGCTCGCACGGCTGGACGCTTGACGGCGTTGATATTTTTGAATTGCTGCCGTCGGGCGACAGTCTCAAGCCGGAATCGCAATATACGATTTTTCACCCTTCGGAAATCGAGCTGAACGAAACGACGGCAGCGGTTTTGGCTGAAGTCGAACGGATTAATCCGCGCCGCATAATTTTCGATTCTTTGTCGGAAATGCGTCTGCTGGCGCGCGATCCTTTGCGTTATCGCCGCCAGATTCTCGCTCTCAAACAATATTTTACGCCGCGCGAATGCACGGTTTTACTGCTCGACGATAAAACTTCCGATATGGGCGATCTGCACGTTCATTCAATCGTTCACGGCGTCGTGCATCTCGACCATCTCGCGGTCGAATACGGCGGCGAACGGCGGCGTTTGCGCGTTATCAAACTGCGCGGTTCGAGCTTTCGCGGCGGTTATCACGATTTCAACATCGAAACCGGCGGCGTCCGGGTTTTTCCGCGTCTGGTCGCCGCCGATCATAGGAACGATTTTAAAAATGAGGTTATCGAAAGCGGTATTACAGAGCTTGATAGATTGCTCGGCGGCGGGCTTGATCGCGGTACGAGCAATTTGCTGATCGGTCCAGCCGGTTCGGGCAAATCATCTCTTGCCGCTCAATTCGCCGCCTGCACTGCGGAAAACGGCGAAAACGCCGCTGTTTTTATTTTCGACGAAATTCTTGAGAATTATGTTAAGAGAGCCACCGGAATCGGCACGAAAATACAAGACTATATTGACAACGGCTCGCTCACGGTTCAGCAGGTTGATCCGGCTGAATTAGCTCCCGGCGAATTTGCCCACGCCGTAATCGAATCGGTCGCCCGCAACAACGCCCGCGTGGTCGTCATTGACAGTCTGAACGGTTATTTAAATGCGATGCCCGAAGAGCGTTTTTTGACGATTCAGATGCACGAGCTTTTAACTTATCTCAACAAACAAGGCGTTGTCACGATGCTCATTATGGCGCAGCACGGTTTTTTGGGGAGCGCGATGGCGTCGCCCGTGGATGTCAGCTATCTGGCGGACACGGTTTTAATGCTGCGTTATTTCGAGGCGGACGGCGCGGTGCGGCGCGCGCTTTCGGTGGTTAAAAAACGCACCGGAGAACACGAAAGCACGATCCGCGAGTTTCGGATAACGAAGGAGGGCATCACGGTAGGCGAGCCTTTACGGGAGTTTCGCGGAGTATTGACCGGAGTTCCGACGTTCATCGGTCACAAAAACGCTTTTGCAGTCGAATCGGATGACGAGTAACGAAACGGACAAAACAAAGAACGACCGGGACGAGCGAATTTTAATTCTCGCTCCGACCGGCAGAGACGCCGAAATAACCGCACGCATTTTGAGCGAAGCCGGATTAACAGCCGAAATTTGTCAAAACGCGCTTGAAATCAATTCGGAAACGCTCGAAAACGCAGGTTTGTTTTTTGTAACAGGCGAAGCTCTGACGCCTGAAACCACGCCGAATTTAATCGCCGCGCTCGCGGAACAGCCGCAATGGTCTGACATTCCGCTCGTGGTTTTGACCAGCGGCGGCGGCGACGTTCCCGCCAACGCCGAAATTCTGGAAATGCTCTCGAAAACCGGAAACGTGACGCTCATCGAACGCCCCGTGCGATTGATGACTCTGATGAGCGCGATAAAATCTGCGCTGCGCGCGCGCCGTCGGCAATACGACATCCGCGATTACATCGAAGGGGAAAAAAGAGCCGCTGCCGAATTGGAGAAACTATTTACGAGCGAGCGCCGCGCCCGTTCCGAAGCCGAAACCGCCAACCGTCTGAAAGACGAGTTTCTGGCGACCGTCAGCCACGAATTACGCACGCCTTTGAATGCGATTCTCGGTTGGGCTAATCTGCTGCGAACGGGAAAGCTCGACGGTGGCAAAATTCAGGAAGCGCTCGAAACGGTCGAACGCAACGCTCGCTCGCAAGCCCAAATCATCGAAGATTTGCTCGACGTTTCGCGTATTATCACCGGAAAACTGAAACTGGACATACGCCCGCTCAACGCCGCTGCGCTCATCAAATCCGCAGTTGATTCGATTTCGCCCGCCGCCGAAGCGAAAGAAATCGTTATTAAAACAAACATTGCCGATGAGATGACCGAAATTGCCGGAGATTCGGCGCGCTTGCAGCAGGTTTTGTGGAATCTGCTTTCCAACGCCGTCAAATTTACGCCGCGCGGCGGCGCAATCGAAATCGGCGTCAAACGTGAAAGCTCGAATCTCGTCGTGTCGGTCGGCGACACGGGCAGCGGAATTGCGCCGGAATTTCTGCCGTATGTTTTCGACCGCTTTCGCCAAGCCGACGGCACGACGACCAGACATTTCGGCGGTCTGGGTTTAGGTTTGGCGATTGTGAAACATCTCGTCGAACAACACGGCGGCAGCGTTCGAGCGGAAAGCGAAGGCAAAGGCAAAGGCGCGGAATTTATCTTGAATCTCCCGCTTTTATCGCGCTCTCGGACCAATGGTAAATCGCCGAACGGCGATATTTACGGCGAAAATAATTCCGACTCGGCAATTGAAAAAAGTCTGGCGGGTTTGAATGTATTGGTGGTTGATGATGAAATTGACGCGCTGGAGCTAATTAAAATATTTCTCGAAACGTCTGGCGCACAAGTTTCAACGGCGCAGTCGGTCGCCCAAGCCCTCGAAAATATCAAACAATCCCAGCCCGACGTTATCGTCAGTGACATTGGAATGCCCGGCACGAACGGCTACGAATTTATCGAAAACGTGCGGCGGCTTGAGCCGGAAAAAGGCGGCAAGATTCCGGCTATAGCTTTAACCGCTTACGCCCGCAACGAAGATCGGCTTGAGGCTTTGCGATACGGTTTTCAAACGCACATCGCCAAACCTGTCGAGATGAACGAGCTAATCACAACCGTCGCCAGCCTCGCCGCCCGCCATTAATACGACTTTTAATCTTTCGTCAAACGCTTTCGCAAATATTCTTTTAATTCACCGACGTTGATGCGTTCCTGCTCCCAGGTGTCTCGATCACGCACCGTTACGGCGTTGTCCTCCAACGATTCGTGGTCAACCGTCAGGCAAAACGGCGTGCCGATTTCATCCTGTCTCGCGTACAATTTTCCGATTCCAGCCGTATCGTCGTAAACGGTGCGAAAACTGCCGAGCAAATCTTTTTTGATTTTTTTCGCCATCGAAACAATTTCCGGTTTGTTTTTCGCCAGCGGCAAAACGGCGACTTTAATAGGCGCAAGCTCCGGTTTTAATTTTAAAATCACGCGCGTTTCGCCTTTGTCCGAAGTTTTTTCGGTGTAGGCGTCCATCAAAACCGCCAGCAAAGTGCGGTTGACGCCGATTGCCGGTTCAATCACAAACGGGTAAAAGCGTTCTTTCGCGGCGTCGTCGAAATACGACAAATCTTCGGTCGAATCCGTGTTGATGCGCTTTCCTTCGGCATTTTCCGGTTTTTTTGAATGCGCTTTCAAATCGTAGTCGGTTCGATTTGCAATTCCCATTAGCTCGTCCCACTGTTTTTCTTCATCAGCGCGTTCGGGAAAAAAGCGATAGAGAATATCTGTCGTCGCTTTCGCGTAATGAGCGCGTTCGTTTTCATCCTGGACGTAGAATTTTAAATTCTCATCAGAAATGCCGAGTGATTTTATCCAGTCATTACAAGCGTCAATCCAATATTGATGCCAGGATTCGTCCTCGCCGGGTTTGACAAAAAACTCCATTTCCATCTGCTCAAACTCGCGCGTGCGGAAAATAAAATTTCCGGGCGTGACTTCGTTGCGAAAGCTTTTGCCGATTTGCGCGACGCCGAACGGCAATTTGCGGCGCGATGTATTCAATACGTTTAAGAAATTGATAAAAATCCCCTGCGCCGTTTCCGGTCTGAGATACGCGAGAGCCGAAGGATCGTCTTCCGCCGACGCCGCCCCGAGCGTGGTTTGAAACATCAAGTTAAACTGTCGCGGCTCGGTTAAATCGGTCGAGCCGCAGTTTGAACAAATATATTTTCCGCTTGCATCCTGTTCGAGCTTGTCCTGCCGCAGTCGCGAGTTGCAGCTTCGGCAATCAACGAGCGGGTCGGAGAAAGTTTCTTCGTGACCGGAATATTTCCAGACCAGACGGTTTTGAATAATGGCGGAATCAACGCCTTCCATATCGTCGCGCTCGTGAACCATCCAGCGCCACCACGCCTGTTTGATATTGTTGGCAAGCTCGACGCCGAGCTGTCCGTAATCCCAAGCCGAGCCGAGTCCGCCGTAAATGTCCGAAGCTGGAAAGACGAAACCGCGTCGTTTCGATAAATTAACAATCGTTTCAATATTTGGTGCCGACATAATTTTTATAATAACCGGATTTTAAAGACTTCACAGGATATTGCCCCAAGATTGCCGACATTTCAAGAGGCGATTCCGTGAAAATACCGGGAAATTATCCGCGCTTGACATTGTGAAAAGAATTTCGTAATTCTATAAATCTTGCGAACGCCGAAAAGCAATGCGCAAGATTTGATAATCCGCAGTAGCTCAATGGCAGAGCATTCGGCTGTAAAGTAGTTGCAGCTTCCACAGGTGACTGTGGTTGAAAAACTGGATGAATTCAGGGAACCCTAAACCGACAGAAGACGGCAAGGCAATCCTGAGCGAAGCCTGCTGAAAAGGTTTGATTGTAAGCAGGAACGTGCAGAGACTAGGAGTTGAGGAAACCTAACCGATAAAACTCCCACGAGCGTCCGGCAACTTTGTTAAGTTTTGGCAAAGTTGATGAGATAGTCCACGCTTGAACGAAAGTTCAAGGCAAAGTGTAACCGAAGGGTTGTAAGTTCGAGTCTTACCTGCGGAGTCAATTTAATCAACAAAAAGGGCATCTATAAGATGCCCTTTTTGTTTTACTCATACTATTACTCACACCTGAGCATTAAAATCCACTCTTGGAGTTGTTGAATAAACATCCGCTTTGATTCGCTTAACTACCATAGACCCAAATTTTTACCTGCAACCTTATTTAAAAAAGCATGTTGTCTGCTAATATGCGCGAAACAATGTCGCGTATCAAATTAGAGAGGATAGTATATGAATCAATCCAACTGGCAACGGGTTACGGAAGTTTTTGGCATTGCAGCGGCTTTGCAAGGCGATGAACGCTCTTTATTTTTGCAAAATATCAGTCGGCAAGATGCTGTTTTACATTCCGAAGTGTTGTCGCTTCTCTCGGCAGATGAGATAGCCGACATTATTCCAAACAGCAGCGCCGCTAACCTGATAGATGAAGCCGAAGAAAATACGCACGAAAAAGATGCTCAGCAGAACAAATCTTCTGCCGGCTCAATTCTTGGGGTAACGCTTGGAGGACGTTATCTGATAAAAAGACGCATCGGCTTCGGCGGGATGGGCGAGGTTTATTTAGCGTCGGACAAAAATGTTATGAATCGTGAGGTAGTGGTTAAAATCCTCCGCGATGAAGCACTTAAAAACAAGGATGTCGTCCGTAAGTTTTACCACGAAATCGAAGCTCTAGCCCGCGTCAATGACGAAGGAATTGTAACGATTTATGATTCGGGTTTGTATAACGAGCTTCCGTTTCTCGCAATGGAATACGTCGAAGGTGAAGATTTATTAAAACTAATCTCGCCGGTTTTGTTCAGCGTCCGCGATTTTCCTGCTGTTCAAAAATTATTAGAACAATTGCGCAGCCCGCAAACACCAGTCACGCGGCATCTCTGGAGCCGCTTTCAGCCTGAAGCGCGCAAGATTTTATCCGATAATAATTCCGAAAAGGAACAAGCCGAATGTTTGCGCGATGAATTAAACATTTTGCTCACGGATTGGACGCTCTTTGACGAACAAGCGTTTCAAAACGTCCGGTTATCGGCAAACACGCTTGAGCTGCAATCAAAACGCGAGGCGGCAGGAAGAACTTCGGCTTTTAATCGCGCACTCATCGAAGACGCTTTTCCCGGAGAAATTCGGCGCGGCGAAAATAAACGGTTTTCCCGGATGGAGGCGGCTGATATTTTCCGCCAAATCTGCATCGCGCTCACGCACGGGCATCGCCGGAAAATCATTCACCGTGATTTAAAGCCGCAAAATATAATGCTCTCAGAGCGCGAGGGACGCGGGTGGCGCGTGAAGCTGATTGATTTCGGAATTGCCAAAGTGCGCGAATCGCTGGCAGCTCCTTCCACCGAACTGAGCGGCGTGATGGGAACGCCGATTTATATGTCGCCCGAACAATTGCGAGGTGAAAAAAATCTGACTCCGGCGTGCGACATTTACGCGCTCGGTTTGGTCGCGTTTGAGATGCTGGCTGGCAAGCGAGTTTTTGACGCCATAACCCCAATTGAACAGTACCGGATTCAGGAAAATGAGGAATTTGAAGATTTGCCCGCCCTGCGCGTGCGCTACTCGCCGGAAGTCGAACAGGCAATCCGCCGCGCTCTGGCTTTTAAACCGGAAGAACGTTTTGAATCGGCTCAGGAGTTCGGCGAAGTTTTGGCTCAAGCGCTCACGGAGAAGAAAACAGCCGCTACGGTTGTTTCCCCCGAACTGATTCCACCTACCATTCCATCCCCGGAAATTCAGTCGCTTGAAATTCCGTATCTTGAAACTCCGAAAAGGGAAAAGTCTTTTCCGGTAAAATGGGCGATTGCCGCTCTCCTGCTCGTCGCTTTAACATCAGGCGGCATCGCTGTCTGGATGTGGACGCAGCGCGAGAAGCCGGTTGAACAAGTCGCCGCAGCGCCGGTAAACGAAATCAAACGAAGTTTGGATTACAAGCTGATCGTCCAAAAATATTACGAAGGCAAACCTTTTCAGCAGCCTTTTGAAGCGACTGGCGACGAGATTTTCGGCGACGACTGGCGTTTTCGTTTATGGATGAACAGCCCGCAGGACGGCAATCTTTATCTGTTGACCGAAGGAAAAGACCAAAAGGGAGGAAACGAACTGACAATGCTGTTTCCGCATCCGCAGTTCAACGAAGGAAAATCAGCGGTCAAAGCCAGCCAGCCGATTGAAACCGCTCAAATGAAGTTTGATAAAAATCAAGGCAGCGAAAAATTCTGGATCGTCTGGGCTGACAAACCGGTTGAGGAGCTTGAAGATGTCAAATCATTTGTTAATCCGCAGGATTTGGGTACAATCAAAGATTCAACCAAAGAAAAAGCCGTCCGCGATTTTCTGGCAAAATACGACAAAAAAGAAAACTTAACGGAACAGGCTGATTCCGGCAAACATCTCAAAACGGTAAAAAGCACAAGCGATGTTTTGGTCAAGCCGGCTGAGTTCCGGCATAACTAATCAGACAAAGCAGAGGCATAATGAACACCCATTTAAGAAAAATTCTGGCGATTTTCGTCTATGCGACTTTGACGATGAATCTTTCTCCGTCAGCCATAGCCCAGCAGTCGCGCGGCGCGGCAAACGTCAAAGTTAAAAACGAGCAAACCGGAAAAAGCGAGGAAATTCGGTTGTATGCAGGCAGCTATGCGCTCGTCGTCGGCGTCAGCGATTACAGCAACGGTTGGCAGGATTTGCCCGGCGTCACGCAGGATGTCAAAGCCGTCTCGGATGAGCTTGGACGGCAGGGTTTTGCGGTCACGGTTATACTTAATCCGAACCGAGCCAAATTACGCAGCGAGATCGAATCGTTTATCGAAAGCTATGGTTACGAAGCCGGCAACCGTTTGCTGGTCTATTACGCCGGACACGGCGACACCGGAAAAACTGCCGACGGGCGCGATTTGGGTTATATCGTGCCGTCTAACGCGCCGCTCAGGACAAAAGATGAAAACGGTTTCCGGCGAACGGCGATTTCGATGGACGAGATCGAAGGTTACGCCCGCCGAATCGAAGCCAAACACGCGCTGTTTGTTTTCGACAGTTGTTTTTCCGGTTCGCTTTTAAAAGCTCGGCGCGGCAACGTCCCGCCTGCGATTACATATAAAACGACGCATCCCGTCCGGCAATTTATCACTGCCGGAACCGACGAACAAGAAGTCCCGGACAAATCGGTTTTCCGCGAACAGTTTATTTTGGGTTTGCAGGGCGACGCCGACCGGAATAGTGACAGTTACGTTACAGGTTCGGAATTGGCAGATTTTCTGCAAACCAGCGTTACGAACTACACGCACGGCTCGCAAACGCCGCAATATGGCAAGATTTTTGACGGGCGGCTCGATAAAGGCGATTTTGTTTTCGTTTTGCCCAAGAAAAACGCGCTAGCGACAAACAATACCGACCTCGCAAAACCCGATACGTCCGTGACGGCGAGAAGCCGCCCCGAAATTGAGCGTGAAGGCTGGAGTTATATCAAAGATAGCCGCGATCCACAGGATTTCCGCGATTTTCTGAAAGAGTTTCCTCATGGCGCAAATGCTTCAAATGCAAAAATCCGGCTGGAACAAGCACTTTGGGATTCAGTTAAAGATTCAAGGGACAAAGCAAAAATTCAAGCATATCTGAATGAGTTTCCACAAGGGGCGAATGCTTTTCTTGCAAAAACCAAATTGAGACAGTTGGAAGCGCCCGCAGTTGAGACAAATCCAAGCAGTGAGACAAACTCCAAACCAAATGAAGAAGATAACGAATTTATTACAGTCAGAGGAGAAAACAATCCGCTTAAGGTCTTAGCTGATGCAACCGCCAACGGTTGGACTAATTCGAAGATTCTTGTGACAAAAGGTGATCGCATCCGCATTTCGGCAACTGGAAGAGTTTCGCTCGGCGGCGGACGCTTTTCGACTCCTGCAGGTGATAGTTCAATCTTCGATGCACAGCGTTTGATGCCAAATGAACCGACAGGAGCTTTGATCGCAGTTATTGGCGACGACTACAATGCTTTTATTTTTATCGGAAGCAAACGTGACTTTACGGCACCACATAGTGGAATGCTCATTTTAAGTATTAATGAAGGCAATTTGGATGATAATGCCGGCGCGTATGATGTGATTATCCAAGTTAAAAAAATACGGTGATAATAGAAAATATAAGTGTTTTGTTCGTCCAAGCCGCGAATTGAATAGCCCCGAAAAAAACAAAACGCTCGGCTCGCAAGACGTTTAGAAAATTTTCTTGATTGCGGTTGGAAAAGCCGCTTCAAACAAACGACGGTTAAGTCTGACTATTTCCTCGACCGGCAGATTCTCTTTCGCATGCACGGCGGCTTCGTCGTTTGGCAGCAGGTTTTCAATGATTGCCGCCGGAAATAGGAGTTTTCCGAGCATTATTTTGTTAACAATTTCAAGCACGGACGGAAGACGGCTGATTCCGTGTTGGGCTAATTGATCGTAAATTTCGTTCGGAAGCTGCGAGCGAAGCGAATCGGCGTAAATGTTTCCACCCTGTTGAATTAACGCCAGAAAAGTAGTCGGCGATTTGATTTGCGAAATTCTGAGCAGATAGGGGCTAAATTCAAAAACAAGCTCGCGTTTGAGCCAAGCCTTTGCCAATCGGTAAGCCCGGTCAACGGTTGCCGGAGAAACTTCCAGAATTTGCGCGATTTCTTCACGCGCAAGCCCGCCGAAATACCGATGTTTAATAATCAAAGCCTGTGTTTCATCCAATTGAGCCAGCTTCTGCAACGCTTTATCCACGGCTAGCACTTCGTCGAAATTTTCAATCCGGCAAATTTCCGTCTGTTTTATATCCGAAATGGACACCTGGAAAAAATCTCCGCCGCGTTTTTGCCGTCCGCGCGTCCGCGCGTAATCAACCAGATAGCGGCGCATACATTCGGAAGCCAGAGCGTAAAAATGCGAACGGTTTTGCCAGGGCTGACGCTGTTTGGCAAGCTGCGGAAAAACTTCGTGAACGACTTCGGTCGCCTGCAAAGTGTGCGCCCGATTCTCGCCTCGCAAACGACGCTGCGCAATCCGGCGCAATTCGGCGTACACAATTTGGAAAAGCTCGTCCTGAGCATTCAGGTCGCCGGATTGCCAAGCCTGTAGGAGCAACGTAATGTCAGGCGTTTGTGTCATTGATGCCGGAGCCAAGAAAGTAAAGAATGAAAACCGTTTGTTATGGACAGCTTATTATATTCATAAATCAAATTTCGGCAAGGGGAAATTAACGCCGCCAAACAAATTATCTTTTCATTTCTATTAACTTGCAATAAAAAGCGTTTTGTCTATAATTGGCGTTGAATTGTCATAGCATTTCAAAAAAATCTTAAATCTGCCGCTGAATCGCTTCAGCCTTGCTGACAAATTTTAAGTCAATTCATCGCGCAAAAACCGCAGGCGTTTTGTATAAAAACAAAATCGCAAACAACTTGAAAATATAAGACGGGTTTATGAAAAACTTGATTGAGACATTTCTTCACAGAGCTTTTCCGGCAGTTTTGCTCGTCTTGCTGCTCGGACAAATGGCAGCCGCGCAGCAACAGGAAAAACCGCCGTCGGCGCGAGGAATTGACCCGGTTTTTGAAAGTGTTCGACCCAAGACCGCTCCGCCAAACGGAAATAAACCGGACAAACCACAGCAGGCGGGAGCAACGCAGAAATCAAAACGCCCGCCTTACCAGCGCATTTCGAAGCGTATTAATTCAGGCAAAATCGGGCGCGAAGACAAACCGCAGCGCCGCCGGTCGAAGAACCAGAACCAAAATCAGCAGCAAGCAGATTTGCAGGTAAATCGGGCACAGCAAATCGGTTTAACGATCTGGCAGCTTCTACCGACGAACGCGCCCGCCGCGGAAGGCGAAACTTTTAATTTTACGTCTGCCGGACGCCGTAGATATTTAACCCCGGTACGAGTATCGCTCGACACTTTGTTTGAGCCGAACGATCTTGTTCGCCTTTCTTTTGAAGCCTCTGTGCGCGGTTATTTGTATGTGATTGATCAGGAAATGTACGCCGACGGCACAACGGGGAACGCCTCTCTTGTTTTTCCCAACCAACGAATACGTAGCGGCGCAAATCTGATTGCCCCCGGCAAGCCCGTGGAATTGCCGGATTTAAAAGGCAATCCGTTTTATTTAGAGCTGCGCCCGCAAACGCCGAGCGGGAAAACTATTAGTGCCGAAATTTTGACTGTAATCATCACTGACAGACCAATTTCGGGCTTGACTACCGGCGACCAGCCGTCACGAATTTCCGACGCCCAATTGAACGAGTGGCGCAAAAAATGGGCTGGTCAAGCTGAAATTTTCGAGCGAAACGGCGACAGGAAAAAACAAGGCTATACCAAAGCCGAAAGAGAGGCTGCCAACGAAGCGGGCGAATTAACCGCTGCCGATCCGCTGCCGGAAACGATTTTTCTGGTGGAAAACAAAGCTGCCGGAGGGACGCTCATTACAGTTCCGCTCTGGTATGGCGGCGACAATTAAATCTTGCATTTGAATGAGAGAAATCGCCTGCTTTCGGGGCGTTATGAATTAGAGAGAAAAAGAAGGCGCGGAAGAAAATTGACAACAATTATTGTGGTGTTGTCAGACCGACTTTCCAGGCGAAACTCGACACAGCTTATCCAGATTCAAGCAGTTAGGCAGTAATCACTTAATAACTGCTTTACGACTCAGGCAATAACATTTTGAAGATTTTAGACTGAGGACCATTGCCAGCCTCTTTTTGACAAGAAAATTTTATATCTGTCGCGTAATGAGATTAAGAGCCGTTGCTAAAGCGGGAATAGAACGCAAAAGCTAAGCAACAATAAATTTAGCGATTTAAGGAAAGTAAAAAACAATGAAAAAAACAATCTTTGGATTGATGATGGTGATGTTGATGTCGCTCTTAACAAACGCGATAACCGCGCAACGACCGACCGCGAAGCCGCGCGACCTTTTTATCGAAAAGGAAAAAGATGAATCCAAAGGAAAATCCGGGGCGAAAGTTCGCATTCTGCTCAAACGCGGCGCAGAAAAAGAACGCTATGTCGCGCCGACCGAAACCTTTTATTCGGGCGATAAAATCAAACTCGCTTTTGACATCAACTTTTCCGGGTACGTGGCGCTTTTGAATGTCGGTTCAAGCGGCAAAATCACGATGCTTTACCCGTATCCAGGCGTTGACGCGATGGTCGAACCGAGCGATAAAGAGCAGCTTATTCCGGCAAATTCAAAGGATTGGATCGCGTTTGACAGCCGCCCTGGAAGCGAGCAGATCACAATTATTTTCTCGACCAACCCGATTCAATCCGTTCAGCAGATTATTGAAATGTCCGGGCAAAACAACACGAGCGATAATTCTTCAACTGTTTCGGGAAGCGCAGGCGCGACCGTCAACATAACTAATACCGGAAACGGCAGCACGATTTATGTTGCAGCGAGCGCACAGGCGCAGGCAATTCTCGAAGAACTCAATGCGCGCAGCTTGAAACGCTCAAAAACCCGCGATTTGTATGTTGAGACGGTGAACAATGACGCTACTTATGTTCTCGCCGAATCGAGTTTGATCAGCGAGCCGACGGCTTTTGTCATTACGCTCAAACACGAAAGCAAAAATTAATCTTAGAACCGCCGTGTTTAAAAGACGGGGAATTAATATTAATTCTCCGATTTTCAATGAGTTGATAAGTCGTTTGAAGTTAAAGGAATGAAAAAAAATATTTTGAGTTTAATGATAATTCTGGGTGGGCTGTCCTTTGCGCAAGCGCAAACCGCGCGTCAGCTTTATCTCAACTACGAAACAAACGATCAGATGGTTGCCGCGCCGACCGGCAATACCGCGAATAATAAAAAAGCTCCGAAAAAAGGCAAGCCCGGCACTAAAGTTGTGATCGAGAGAATGCGCGACGGCAAACTGGCTTTCGTTGCGCCGAACTCGAAATTTCGTTCGGGCGACAAAATTCGTCTGCGCTTTGCGACAAATTTCGACGGCTACATTAAAATTCTCAACATCGGCTCAAGCGGAAAAGTAAATCTGCTATTTCCATATTCGGGCGCGGACGACCGCATTCGCCCGAACACTGATTTTCAGGTGCCGAAACGCGGCGACTGGATCGTCTTTGACAATACGCCGGGAACGGAAACGCTGACGGTAATTATGTCTAAAGAGCCTTTAAATTCGGAAAACGACGCCGAGCTGCGCGCGTTAAATAAAAGCGCTGCAAATACCCGCGATCTGACAATCGAATCGGATACGGAAGCGACTTTCGCCGTTACGAACGAAACCAGTCTGCAAAAGCCGCTTGGTTTCACTCTGCGGCTGAAACACGAATAAATTCAATCAGCGTAAATTTCCAATAATTTACGCTTGACCAAACAAGGATAGAGCAAAGAATAGTCTGAAAATTGTTTGATTTTTAGCGATTGATGCTTTACCGGAAATCTTTCGGTTTTCAACAAAATCGTTTCTCAAGCGAGAAACAAAGTTAATTATCTTACATCTCGGATTTTTTCAGCGAGAACAATAGGAGGAAACTATGTACAACGGCAAACTGCAATCGAAAGATTATTTTTCTTTGCTGATTATTTTTATAATCAGCACGACAGCGGCTTTCGCGCAAATTAAACGAGGCGCCGGGAATGCGCCGAAACAGCCCGCTTCGACATCGCAAAAGCCATCGGGAGACACAGAAAAACCAGCGGTAAATATAGAAAAACCGGCAACCGGCAATCCCGGGAAAAAAGTTATTGTTGTTCTGGATTTCGACGACGCTTCCTTAAACGAAAAAAAGATTGCCGTCGGCAAACAAGCGGCACTGTTTCTCGCCAACAAATTCGGTGAATCGGGAAATTATACGGTTGTCGAGCGACAGAGAATTCTGCAAATTCTCGATGAACAAAATATCAGCCAAAACGCCGACCGTTACGACGCGAAGCTCGCCGCCAAAATTGGAAAAATCTTTTCGGCGAATGCTGTCGTTTTAGGCACTGTTACCGAATATACAGTTAAAAAGAGTTCTAAAGGGCTTCCGGGTTTTAAGAAAGTCACTGTTTCCGCGAAAATCGGTTTGGTTATTCGATTGGTTGATGTCAACACCGGAATTGTTCTTGATTCGGTAACCGTCGAAGGTATAGCGGATGAAAAAAATGTCGCCACTCTTTGGAGCGATATTTCAACCGAAATGACCGATGATTTAAGAATCCGTTTGTTCACGGCGGCAGCCAATAATGCGGTGGATAAAGCAACTGCCGGGCTTGAGCCTTCTATCTCAAAAGTCCCCGATTCAAAGCTCGCTGCAACTCCTGTCGTCAATAATCCCGGTATCTCGAAACCGCAAGTTGCCGATCCCGTGAAACCTGCCGCTGCCAATTCAAATGGAAAGATCGTGCAGGTAACCGCGAATTCGATTTATATCAGCGGGCTGCAAAATGCTCAGGTCGGAAATAAATTTGCCGTTTCGAGAATCGGGCGAGAGATAAAAGACCCCGATTCGGGCGAAATTTTAGATGTCGAATCCGTAAAAATCGGAGAGATCGAGATTACGGAAATACGCCCAAAGATAGTGGTTGCAAAAATCGTTTCCGGCAATGGTTTCAAAGTTAAAGATGTTGTTAATCCGATGCAATAAATCGATTTAATTTAGCTGAAAATCAGACACAAGGGTTAAATCTATTGACGGCGGCGAAATAAATAATTGAGCAAAATAAATCGGTAAAAATAACCACAGATAAACACAGATTAAAAAAAGGATAAATCAAAGATGAAGAAATCAAATCTGCTTAATCAAAAAACATCCGTCTTTTATCTGTGTCCATCTGTGATGAAAATCTTATTTATTTATTCTGCCTGACTACTTATAAGAAATCCGCGCGCCGAATTTTAAGCGGGAAATTTCCGCATTTTAACCAATCGGTATTTATAAAAGGGACGAAAAGTTTTGTGCCGATGCAAAAGCATATACATAACATTCATTTCATTCGTGAAGAATGCGTTTTAAATCGCCCCATCTCAATTAATTAAAGGCTTTCAAAATTGAGCAAAAGTCTGATTGACGATATTTCGCGTTACGCACAAGAAAATTTCAACTTCTTAACTCTATTAATTTCCCAGGATAACCTAATTGTCGGATGTTGATGCCGGAGGAAAATAAATAATGAGAAAAAAACGTTTCCATATTTATTCAAAATTGTTTGTCCGAGTGATTTTAATTAACGCCGTTATCGGTTTATTTGCCCAATTTTCATATCCGCAAAAAATCAATTCCGAAAAACGCGCGGCTTTGGTTATCGGCAACAATAATTATTCGTTTGACCGGTTGTTTAATCCGATCAACGACGCGGTTTTAATCGGTGAGTCGCTCGAATCGGTAAAATTCAAAGTGACTGTTCGCAAGGATTTAAATCTCGCAGCAATGAAAACCGCAATCAATGAATTTTCCGCGCAATTGCCGAAAGACGGCGTTGCGCTTTTCTATTTCGGCGGACACGGCACGCAAATCGGCGGGCGCAGCTTTATTCTCCCGATTGATTTCCAGCCGACGAATAATGCCGCCGAATTTGTCAAACAGGCAATCAATATTGACGAGCTGATTGCGACCGTCAGCCAAAGGAGCGGTTTAAACGTCATCATTCTGGACGCCTGCCGCAACGGTGAAGGTCGGTTTCTCTTGCCGACCGAAGCCGCAAACGGCTTGGCGGCGAGAACCGCGCCCGCCGGAACTATTATCGCTTTCTCGACTTCGCCCGGTAAAACGGCTGCGGACGGCGACGGCGCAAACAGTCTTTACGCGGGTTATCTGGCGGAAAATCTCCGTATGAAGCCGTCACGGCTCGAAGATGTTTTTAAGCGAACCCGGTTGCAGATGATTAATTACACGGCGGAGTCGCAAATTCCGTGGGAAAATTCTTCGCTTGTTTCCGACTTTTATTTCACCGCCGATGCGCTTGCGCCGACAATAAATTTCGCTCCGAAAAACGCTCCGGTTAAAGCTGCCGTCAAAGTCTCGCCCCGGTTGCCCGACGGAATCAGATCATTACTCGGTTTTACTTTTGCCGCGCCCGTGCTTAACGAAAACGGAACGCGCGCTTCAACTCTTAATGGCGCTCCAAAATCTTACAGAGAAAATTCCGGCGGCGCGTTTATCGAAATGGTCGAAATCAGCGGCTCGCAGTTTCAGATGGGAACGAGCGCGGACGATGCCGATTTCGCTTTTCAGGACGCAAGACGTTACAACGACGATTTGACCAGAGAAACGATTACCGCCGAGATACCGCAGCATTTGGTCAATGTGCCGGGTTTCTTTATCAGCAAAACCGAAATTACGCAGGCGCAATGGCAATCCGTAATGGGCGCGCTGCCGAATATCAAAGAACCGAAAATGCGAGGCGCAAATTTCCCGGTCGTTAATGTCAGTTGGCGAGCGGCAAATGAATTTTGCGAGAAATTGACGGCGATGACGGGAGGAACCAGAACTTATCGTTTGCCGTCCGAAGCCGAATGGGAATACGCGGCGCGAGCCGGAACGAACACGCCGTTCGCTTTCGGCAAATCAATCAATGCGAGTCTGGTCAATTTTATGGGCAGCGCGCCGTTTGCCAACGCGCCGCGCGGACAATATCGCCAGAATCTCGTCGCCGCCGGACAGCTAAACGCCGCCAACGGATTCGGGCTGTTCGATATGCACGGAAACGTCTGGGAATGGACGGCGGACGTTTGGCATCCCGACTACGACGGCGCGCCCCGCGACGGTTCGGCTTGGGAAACGACGACCAGCGAAGACGACGAACCGTATCGCGTCATTCGCGGCGGCTCGTGGGATTCAATCGCCAACAGTTGCCGTTCGGCGTATCGCCGCAAACAACCTGCGGCGGCAAGCTTTAGCTCAGACAAAATAGGTTTTCGGATAGTGGTTAATTAATCTGCAAATCAAAAATTATGAAGGCGAAGTTTACATTTTTCTTGTTTATCATATTTGTCTTAGTCATTTCGGCAACAGCCGAAGACCGCGCTCTCATTGTCGGTACGGACATTTACGCCAATCAAAATTTACGACCTACGCCGGGCGCGGCTGATGATGCCGGAGCGATGGGAAAACTGTTGATCGAAAAATTCGGTTTTGCGCCGCGCTCGATCAAAACGTTGATTAATGAACGGGCGACCGCCGCCGCTATCGTTCAGAATTTTCAGACGTGGCTGGTTAACGGCACGCGACCGGGCGACCGCGTTTTTTTCTTTTACGCCGGGCACGGTTTTCAAGCGCCGGACGACGGCAGCGACGAGCAGGATAAACAGGACGAGGTGATTACGCCTTACGATGTCGCCGTCAAATTCGTTAATAACAAAGCAATATTGAGCGATGAAACGACGTTCATCCGCGACGATAAATTTAACGATTTTATCGCGCAGCTTTCGGGCAGGCGCGCGGTTTTGATGTTCGATTCGTGCCATTCGGGAACGCTTTCGCGCGGCGTTTCGGGGGATTCGAGGAAATCCGAAAGCCGCTATTTGCAAATGAAGCCTTCGCGGAGCGCCGTTGACGGCGGCTATTCGGAAGTCCCGGAAAAAGGTAAGCCCCGCGATCTCGTCTCTATCCGCGAAAATGCGGTCGAAGGCAATGTCAACGGCGTCGTCGTGCTGTCCGCCGCTTCGCCTTATCAACAGGCTTTTTCGATGGAAACCGACGGCAATATAATGCGCGGCGCATTTACATACATTTTTGAAAATTTGGTTCGCAGAAACGAAAATCAACGGTTGGAAGATTTGGAAAAAGAGCTAAAGAGGGAAATGAAAAACTACGCCGATAAAGGCAAGATCGGTCAGAGCCTGAATGGCGAATTTCAAGTTCCTCAGATAGATATTATTTCCAAAACAAAACTTTCGGACAAACCGCTTTTTGCTTCGACAAACGAAGAAAGTTATACGGCAGCGGTTGAAACGGCAATGTTCAACCCGCTTTCGACAATGCGCGTCAAACTCGATCTCGATAAAAATCGTTATAGGCTCGGCGATAAGATTTATTACACGGTTGACATCAGCGAAACATCTTTTCTTTATATTTTGGTTTTCAGTGCGCAAAACAAAGCCTTTTGTCTTTTCCCGACGGCAGTCGGCGGCGATTCGATCAGCAAATTGATGAAAGGCAAACACAGTTTTCCGCGTGAAGGTTATGAAACCGAAGCGACCCAGCCGGTTGGGAAAGACGTATGGGTTGCGCTCGTCTCGCGCAAGGATTTAAGGCTTGGCGAAAAGGAAGAATATACATGGGACGAAATGTTCAGCCGCATCGGGCTGGCGGAGCTGCAAAAAGCCATCGCCGATAAAATAACTCAATCTCGCGGCGCAAAGAATACGAAAACTTCCCCGATTACCGCCGCCGACTGGCAGGCGGACGCAATAGTTGTCGAAACCGTCGCAAAATAAAATGAAAACCTCTGTTTTATTAAATCGTTGCTATTAGTCGGAAAAATTTTGTGCTTTGTGATTTTATCCATCCGGCTTAAGGTGAATTCATATGTGGCAAGATGTCGCCACTCAAGATTTAGCCGCACTTCTTCAAGCGGATGAAGAAGTGCGAGCAATTGTCGTTTATGGCTCGTGCGCTCTTTCGCCCGCCGAAAAAGATGTGTGGAGCGATGTGGATTTGCTTGTCGTTATTAGCGAACCCGCAATCAACCGTTATTTTCCCGCTCTCGGTTGGCTGCAAGCGCTTGGCGAAGTTTATGCTTACGAACAAAGCTCTAATCAATTGACTTGCACGACCCGCGTTTGTTTCAGTGACTTCCGGCGGTTGGACATTGTATTTACAACCGAGTCTGCGCTTGAACAAATTGATTCCTGGTATTCGATTAGTTTTTGGGGCGGCACTCGCACGCTTTTTTCTCGCTCGACTCTGGTTGATACAATTCTTGCTCGAAAGTTTGAACGATCAAAGCCTTCACAAATTTCGACGGAGCAATTTCAAGCGATGGCGAATCGCTTTTGGTTCAAAGCGACAATAGCCGTAACGAAAGTTGCGCGCGACGATTTGCTCATTGCCCTTCATCTGACACTGGATTTGGTGAGGGATTGTTGTGTGCTCGTAATGCTTTTGCGAAACCGTGCCGCAAATACTAATTATCATCGTCACGGCGGCATCGGCAACGATATTGTCGCGCGACTGCAACCGTCTAAATTTTCGTATGATGCGCTTGGCATTCTCGACGACATAGAGCAAAGCGGCATTGCCTTTGACAATCTCGCTACGCAATGGTTAAGCGAGTACAAAGAATGTCGTCAGCCGTTACTTGCCGCAATCAGTCGCGCTCGGCAGAGCGTAAGTAAAAGCTAGTCGTAGAGTAAAGTATGAAATTTATAGTCATATTTGGTCCGCCTGCTGTCGGTAAAATGACCGTCGGATACGAACTCGCTCAACTTACAGGCTTTAAACTTTTCCATAACCATTTGACTATTGAATTGGTTTTGAACTTCTTTGATTTCGAGGAGCCTCAATTTCAGACATTGGTTTCCGAATTTCGCAAACGAGTTTTTGAAGAAGTTGCCGCAAGCGATTTACCCGGACTGATTTTTACTTTTGTTTGGGCAATTGAATACGAATCGGACAAAGCATTTATCGAGCAAAGCTGCGACATCTTCAGAGAGAAAGGCGCGGACATATATTTCGTGGAGTTGGAAGCGGAGTTGTCGAAAAGGCTGGACCGAAACGAATCTGAATTTAGGCTCTTACAAAAGCCGTCCAAACGAGATGTGGAAAAATCCAGGCGGCGCTTGTTAGAGAATGATGAGAAATACAAGTTAAATTCGGAAGGTGACTTCTTTCACAAGGAGAATTATCTCAAAATCAACAACACGAGCTTGCCTGCCGATGAAGCTGCTCGGATAATTGTTGATGAATTTGGATTTCCCGGCATTGACGTAATTGTTCAAAACTGAGAGTTTTTAAAGCCGGTAGAATTACTGATGCATATCCATTTATTTCAGGGACATCACGTTAACGGGTAAACGAAGAACTGAATATTTATCGGAGAAAATATTAATTTAACGTGAATGCTGGATAAGAGTTGTTGGAAATTAAAGAGTTAGCTTAAAACAGGATTTTCTTTGCGATTCTTTGCGCTTCGCTTTGCGTACTTTGCGGTTAATTCTGCTGATTTTTTTTAAACTTTTATTGTTTTCTTATCTCGAACTCAAGTTAATCTTAAAAACGAATAGGTGCGTTTATAGCAAAAGCGCCTGTTTTTCCGCTGCAATGCGATCAACGGGAATTTCTTATGACAGGTATCTTTTTCCTGCTTGCTTTGGCTGCATTAACTCCTTTGTCAATTTTACGTA
>DASWLV010000062.1:0-25037 GCA_036400075.1 Pyrinomonadaceae bacterium | reverse complement strand
TTCAGATTGCCCGGCGAGATTTCCGCCAGCTTTTCCGCCAGATCGCCCTGCGGCTGGTTGGCGTAAAGCGTCGAAGTGTGGGAAATCTTATTAACCTGATTGATAATCGCCTGGTTGATTTTAGGATTCGCGTGCCCGACGCTGACGGTTAGAACGCCGCCGAAGCAGTCGAGATAACGATTGCCCGCGTCGTCCCAGACGTATTCGCCTTCGCCTTTGACCAAAGCGAGCGGCTCCTGGTAATAAGTGGCGACTGCCGGAAAAAGAAATTCTTTGTGTTTGCGGACGGCTTCCGAAACTGTTGTTTTTTGTTCAATTGGATTCATAAAAATATTTTCTTATTTTGTCGTGGTATTTATGCTTTCAAACAATTTCCGCTGCGCCCGCATTATCATTACTACGGGATTTTTCTCGTCAGGAGTTTTTTCGGGCAGCTCCAGATTTGTATTAAAAGCGATGATTGAAGCCATGCGCGTTTTGGGATGAACGTCAAGAAACGCTAAAAAACCGTTTTGGTCTCCACTGTGGCTGACGTATCGTTGCCCGTTTTCGTCGTCAACAAAAAAAGTTAAGCCGATAGAAGAAACCTTGCTCGGATTTGACCGATTGCGAAAAATCTCAACGGTCGGCTGCCACATTTCTTCGAGTGACGAGCGTTTGAGAACGCCGTCGTAAACCGCTTGATGCTGCGAATCGCCGATTAAAAAGTTTAGATATTTCACCATATCGGGCAGCGGCGCGTTCCATCCGCCGTTTGAGACGGTGATGCCCGTGTTTACGTCGAAACGCGCGGGCTTCGGCTTTCCATTTTCCACATAATAACTGTGAGAGCGATATTTGAGCAGATGATACGGCGTCGCGTCGAAATAGCTGCGGTGCATTTCCAAAGGCTTGAAAATGTTTTTGTCAATGTAAACTTCGTAATCGTCTTTGGTGATTAGCTCGATGATTCTGCCCAGGAAAACAATTCCGGGATTTGAATAGCTGTAACGGCTGCCCGGTTTGAATTCGATTTCCGTATAAGGAAGCATTGCAGCAAGCTGTTCCCAATCCTGCGGCTCGTGCGGATGCCAATCTTTATCGCCGCCCCACGGAAAAGTCGAATTGCGAAACCCCGCGCTGTGCGACAAGAGATGCCGAATCGTAATCTCCCCGATCTCGCCGTGCCGATTGTGAACAGCTCGCAATTCCGGCAGATATTTGACGACCGGATCATCGAGCTTTAACAATCCCCGGTCACGAAGCTGCATAATCGCAATCCCGGTCAGAGTTTTGGTAATCGAAGCCCAATGATAAATTGTGTTTTCGTCAACCGGCTGATTTTTCTCCAAATTCGCCGTTCCGTAAAAATTTTTAGCCTCGACCTTGCCGTCTTTGACAAACATAAAGCTGCTGCCGACAATGCCGGATGATTTTAATTCGCGTTCATAAACAGTTTGAAATTGTTTGTAAGCATCATCAAAATTACTCATTTTTTGCGGCGTTGTTTGAGCATTCATTGTTAAGACATTCAAAAATAATGCTAACAAAACATACCAAAAATTTGGTTCCAGTCTTTTCATCTTTTATTTAATCGTTCAAGCTCGGCTCTGGCGCGCATCTCGGCTTGTCGGAAAATTTCGGGATTTGATTTGGCAAGTTGAATTGTTGTTTCAAATTCTCGCCGGGCTTCGTCCGGTTGGTCGGCGCGAGCCAAAGCAACTGCAAGCGCGTAATGTGAACGCGCGTCGTCCGGCAGCAGAGCAATTGCCTGACGCGCATCCGTGATGGCTTCCTCGAAGCGATTCATCAGCACGAGTTGTTGCGAGCGCGCGACATAGCTTAAAGCAGAGGCGAGCGGCACTTCAAATCGTCCGCGATAAACGAAAATGCTTCCGCCGATTTGCGCCACTGGCTCAGACGCGATGACAGACTTATATTCATCTCCGCCGAGCGGCGGCAAAACCGCGACGCTTAACAAAACTGTTCCTTCGATCACGCCCGGAATCGGGGCAACCGGCTCTTCGGTCGCGTTCCAATCGTAACTGCCAGGCATTAAACGACAAGGCAGCGCGCGGCGAGCTAGCTCGCCTCCGCCGAAATTGGCAAACCAGCAATCGTTAATGTTTTCCGAGCGGAGATATTCGTTGACCAGCTTTAGATTCTGTCCCCATTCGACATTGGAATCGGTCAGCAGGCGATAAGTATTGTTTGTCCCGCCCCAAAAAATGTTGGAAAAAGCGAGATAATTCGGCGCGGTTTGAAATGCTGTTGCGGCGTGAGCCACGAGCAGCAGAATCAAAGCCCAGCGAGCGATTTTATGTTTACGGCTCAGCGCACAGCCGCCCGCGGCGGCAATGACGATAAAAAATCCGTAAACCGGCAAAATGTGACGCACGCCGATATTCATTTTCGAGAGGAGACTAATGCCGAAAAAAGCGAACGACGGAACGAGCAAAAACAGCATTTCGCGCCCGCGCTCGCGATAAAGATTGAAAGTCAACAAACCCACCGCCAACAAAACAAGCAAAGGTATGCCCGTTTTGATCAAAAACGCGACGGGAAAATAAAACCAGCGCCCGGTCGGATAAACTTCGCCGAGCAGATACATCGGGCGGCTGCTCGACGACAAGACATCAGCCATCCCGACTGTGTAAGATTCGGGAAAAATGCTCATGATTGTTTTGAGCGTTTGCCTGAGAGCCGAAGGCGGTTTGCCTTCAGGAGTTCGCGGCGGAAAAACTTCCGCCAAAATCGTTTCTCCGCCCGTTTGCGATAGCGCGTAAGCGTTAAAACCGTAACAAGCCCAGAGCAAAACCAAACCAATCAAAATCGCACCGGCAAAAGCAGAGACATCGCGGATGATTTGCCGTTTTAATGACGTTTGATTTCCAACTTGACGAAACAGCAGAAAATCGGCAATCAAAAGCAAAAACAAAACGGGAATGATAAAAATGCCCGAATGCTTTGCCGCTAATGTCAGACCGATTGCCGCGCCGAGAACCAGAAACCGAATCGCAGACGGACTTTTCCGGTAACGATAAAGAGCGTAAACGGCGGCAAAAAAACCGGCGGAAACAGCCATATCGGTCGTGACGAGCGAGCCGTGTGCGATGATGTTCGGCTCAAAAACCAGCAGCGTCAATGCAGCGAGCGCTTCGGCGCGTCCGAACATTTCCCGCGCCGCCAGAAAAACGAGTATTGCCAGTAGTAAACTTAAAACAGCCGCCGCAAGGCGCGCCGGAATGACAATGCTATCGGTGTCGTTTCGGGCTAGAAAGGAAAATCCGGCGAGCGTAGCGTCATATTTGCTCGTCGGACGCTTGCCGCATTCCCAAATCGGCGGCTCGACAAGAGTACGAAAAATCAAAGGCGAAGCTGCAAGCAGCTTTAAAAGCGGCGGGTGTTCGGGATTAATCGCAAAATCCGCACATTGCCAATGCCGATGCCCGGCTAAAATGTGCGGAACCTCGTCAATCGTCGCGCTCGTTTGCGCGGCGTGAAACCAAAGCTGAAAAGCGAAAGCTCCGAACAACAAACAGACGGCGGCGCGAAAAAGAAATTCTTTGTTCTTTCCCATCGCACCTAATTGTTTTTGTTCTGTTTGATTCATTTCGCGGAAGAAATGGAAACGTCACTCCATAACCGGGAATTGCGGTTCGCCGTTTTTTGCATCGGATAAAGCTCCGCGCAAAATCATTATCCGAGCCGCAGTCCGAACGTCGCTGCGTTCAAATCTGTCCGCCAGATTCATTGCGCGTTCCAGATTCGCTTTTCCCAAACGATCCAGACGCATCGAGTTAACATTGACGGAGCTTCCACCCATAACCATTTCGCTTCTAAAAACGTGATGACCGCCCCCGGAGGAAATAATAAGCTCTCCTTCACGGAAGCTGCCATAGCTCGGTTGATATTTGCTCAAAAACGCGGTGGCGGCGAAAATCTCGTTAAATTTCGGAACGAAAGATTCGACTAAATCGAACATTTTTTCCGCGTCGCTGTCCGCTCCTGCACCTAAGACCTGCATTAAATCGGTTAATTCGACGTAATTTTCGGGATTCGGATTAACCATTGAGCGCGCCTCGGAAATGTATTGGTCTGCTCTTTCGTTTTGTTTTTTATTGGAAAAATAAATTGCCGTTTGGATCAGCAAGCGGATTTTCTGACTCCGGTCGGTTTGCTGGGCTATGATTTGCTCGGCTTCGGCGTATTTTTCCTCGTTCAAAAACTTATACAAACTTTGCCAATCGAATTGATTTAAAGCATATTGACGGGCTTGCTTGCCGGGAAGCGAGACGAGAAGCTGACGCCCGGCGGCATAGTTGCCCGCCTGCGACATTTTACTTGCCGCCGAACTGTAAATCTGCGAGCGCATATCAATCGGAAAATTTTCCGCTTCGTCAATCAGCGTTTCCGGCGCGGCGCTGCCGTTTAATTGATTAAATCGGTCTTGAAATTGATTGTGCTGATTTTGCGCAGCGTAATTTTGCTTGAGCCGTTCGTATCTTTGCCTTAGGGAAGCGACTCGTTCGGGCAAAATGCGCTCGAAAATCGGCAAAGCGTTTTGAATGTCATGAAAGCTGTGCTGCTGCAAATTGTTGCCTGAAAAATAATCGGCGTATTTTGCCGCGAGACGGCGCAAAGCGTTTCTATCAATCTTAAATTGCCTGGTTTCTTCCGAATCCGGCGCGGCGGAAAATTGTGAAAGAAAATTTTGAGTCAAGCTGCGTGCATTGTAATCGCTTGGATCGGAAAAATCGGTGGAGAGAAGTTTTTGCAAAACTTCGTCGGCAAATTTAGAGGCAAGTTCCGGCTCGGTGTTTTTTAGTTGATTGATTAAATTTAAATCGGAATATGAAGCGCCTTTGCTCAGATTTGCGCGGGCAACTTCGAGCGCGCGACGCGGATTTTGCTTGGACAGTCTCGCGGCAAACTCTTTCTCAAGATTTAGTTCATTCTGCGCCTGCTGATGCAAGTTGCGGTAAAGCTTGATTTTATCCGGCGGCAGATTCAACATCCGGTCGTAAACTTGTGGGCGCGTCTGGCGCAAAAGCTCAAGCGCCAGCTCAACGTCGCGGCTGGCAACCAGATTTAAAAACTGATTGCGAGAGTTTTGCAGAATCCAGAAATTCTCCGGCAATTCGTCGGCATTTTCTTCTGTTGCTCCAAAAAGCGCGCTGAGTTCATTGGCAGCGCGGCGAAAAAGCTGGCGCGCGCGTTTTTCGTCGCGCGTCCAAAGCAAAGCGGCAGAAGAAGCAAAAACATAAACGCGATTTTCGGGAAGTCTGAGCGAATCGGCGTCGCCGATTGTGCGGTCAAGCAATGAGAGCGCCTTTTTCTCGATTTCCTGCGGCGATTTTTCCGCTGCGGGCGAAGCTGTAGGCGCAGGAACGGCAGCCGTTTGTCCGAAAGCGACACCGGTTGACATCAACAACGCGGCAATAACGTGCGAAATGCGGGTTAATCTCATTTTATTTTCCTTTCTGCGCTCGGAGAAAATCTGCCGCGATTTTACTCGAAACTGCCGGAAAGAGAAAGCAATGATAAGGTATTTCAGGCGTTAAAAAATATAAACGTCATTATAGGTTAAAAATCTTTCACCGCTGAGACTCAGAAGCCAAAGGGAATTGAGTTGTATTTACGCTCGAATGAGCGCGCGTTGATTAATCGGTTCGATTTTGATGTAATTTTGAACAATCGAATTAATAAGTTTATGGCAATCAAAATCGAAAACGCTTCCAAAGTCGAATTACCGAAAAACACCGATAGCGAGATTGACAAAATCGTCAATAGCGTCCCGCGCGAACATATTCGCGGCGTCGAGAAAATCAAGCTGGTTGATTACATCACCGATCCGCGTTTGAAAAACGCTCCGATTCAACAGAAAAACGATTTGCCCGCGCTTTACCACCCAAAACAGGGAACGCAAAACGCTTTTTTTGAAATTGCGCTCGGCGTGCTTTTAAAACCGCACGAATCTTATTTCAACCGGATGATGCCGAAAATGTCATTTAAAGCGAATCTGGCGACGATTCTTTTTTCGCTCATCGGACAGCATTATTATTTGACTCTCCGCCACTCGGTCAAACGCAGTCAAATCGAAGGTCAAGTGCGTCAATATACCGAAAAAAACGTCCGCGCGTGGAGCGAAAAACAGCAGGTGAATAGCTTTCGGGCGAAAATTTTCAAACCGTTTCGCCCGCTGCTCGAACGCTGGGCAAAATCGCTTAATAAAAAAGCCTCCAACGCTCAGAAAAAAACCGCTAAATCGTAACGGTAATGAAATATTGGATGGTCAAACAAGAGCCGGAAGCATATTCTTTCGATCAATTGCTCAAGGACAAAACCACCGATCGGACGGGCATCAGAAATTTTCAAGCGAGAAACAACTTGCGAGAAATGCGAGTCGGCGATAAAGTTTTGTTCTATCATTCGGTTTCCGAAAAAGCCGTAATCGGGCTGGCGGAAGTATCGCGCGAAGCGTTTGCTGACGCGACCAGTGAAGAAGGGAAATGGATTGCAGTTGAAATAAAAGCTGTTCGAAAGTTTGAGAAGACCGTGCCGCTCGATGAAATCAAACGAAATGCGGATTTGCAGAATATCGCTTTAATCAAGCAATCGCGGCTTTCGGTGATTCCGCTTTCCGAAATTGAATTTGAAACAATCTTGAATTTAGCGCGCCCGAATTAACTAAAAAATTATGCTCAAAGAAGCAGTTGATTATTATCACGAACTTTTAAAAGACGAGGAGCTTGCAGAATCTTCGCGCAAAATGCTCGACGAAGGCTTGGAAAACGCGAAACTGATTTTCGGCGGACGCCGCTTGTCGCCTTATTTGCGCCCGCATTTTGTCGCCGAAACCGATTGGACGCGCATCGTCGGCATTTGCGAAATTGTTTGGAGTGCCCTGCAAAAGGTGAAAGACGCCGCCGTAGAAAACGAAACGATTTTGGACGAGCTTGGGTTGACCGACATCGAAAAAGAACTGGTGGCAATTGATCCAAAATACCGGCAGGTTTCGCCTTCCGCCCGGCTGGATTCATTTTTGACCGAAGACGCTTTCAGCTTTGTCGAATTGAACGGCGAATCGCCCGCCGGAATCGCTTTTGCCGATTCGGCTTACGATATTTTCGGCGAGCTTCCGGTAATGAAAAAGTTCGGCGAGCGTTACAATTTGCGAAAAATGCACGGCAGCCGCCATCTTTTGGAAGTTCTGCTCTCGGTTTACGATGAATTTTCCGGCGGTCAGCGAGAACGCAAACCGCAGATTGCGATTGTTGATTTAAAAGGCTTGCCGACGCAGAAAGAATTTGAGCTGTTTCAGGAATTTTTCACCCGCGAGGGCTACCCGGCAATTATCGCTTCGCCCGACGAGCTTGAATTTAAAGACGGACGTTTGCGGCGCGGCGATTTCGAGATTGACATTGTTTACAAGCGTCTGCTCGTCAACGAATTTCTCCCGATTATGTCCGAATTCGGCGCGCTGCTCGAAGCCTATCGCGCCGGAGCGGTTTGTATGGCAAACAGCTTTCGCTCGAAATTAGTTCACAAAAAAGCGATTTTCGCCGTTTTGACGAATGAAAAATACGCTTACCTTTTTAATGAAAACGAACTCGCTGCAATCCGTGCGCACGTACCGTGGACTCGAAAATTCAAGGAAGAACAAACCGAATACAATGGCGAATCAATTGATTTGGTCGAATATACGCGACAAAATCAGCAGAAGCTGGTTCTCAAACCCAACGATGAGTATGGCGGAACGGGAATTTTTATCGGCTGGAACTCTTCCGCTGGCGAATGGTCTGACGCGATAAACAGCTCGCTCGAAGACGGGGATTATATCGTGCAGGAGCGAGTAAAAACCGCCAAAGAAAGTTTCCCGATGCTCGTCGGCGACAAATTCGTTTTCAGCGAGCAGCTCGTAGATTTAGACCCGATGCTGTTCGACGGCAAAGTAAAATCCGCTTTTACCAGACTTTCAACGACTGAATTGGCAAACGTTTCTTCCGGCGGCGGAATGGTTCCGACGTTTATCATCAGCGAAAAGTAAAAAATATTTAGCATTAAAAAGCATTGAGGTTCAAGACAAACGTCTTGAACCTCAATGCTTTTTTGAAGTCGAATTTAACCGATGATGTTTGAAATTGGAATCTGTAACTCAGGAAAATTAAGTGGCGCAATGCTGTCATTTTTGCCAAGCTTTTGCACAACCTCGTATTTTCCATTCGCAGGCGAGCGATAAACTTCCAACGCTTTGCGAGGCAAATTAACCAGCCACGCTTCTTCGATTCCGGCTCGCGCGTAAAGCGGCATTTTAGTTTGCCGGTCGAAACGCACGGTCGAATCCGAAACCTCGACGACTAATAAAACATCTTCCGGTTTGGCTTTTCCCGAAGCATAAAAATCTTCCCGAAAACGCAGAATCGCAACATCAGGCTCTGGCGCGGAATATGGATTTACGATGATTGCGTTTTGAACGCTGACAATTGCCTTACCAATTAAAGCGGGAGTAAATAAAGCGTTCAACCGATTGATACAGCTTATATGAAAATCGCCTTGAGTCATTTTTTCAATTAATTCTCCTTCGATTAGCTCAACGCGCTTTTTGCCCGTAAAAAAGCCGGTTGCAATCAGCTCCTCGTATTCTCGAACCGAAAAAAGTTTTCTCGCCGGAATGACCGCATTCATAATTTAGTTCAAGGTTCGAAGTTTAAAGTTCAAGGTTCAAAAGAAAACTTTGAACCTTGAACTTTAAACTTTGAACTTATTATATCGTTTGAATTTTAAAGCTAATATCCATCGCCCGCGCCGAATGCGTTAGTTTCCCGATGCTGATTAAATCAACTCCGGTTTCGGCGTATTGACGTACGTTTTCGAGCGAAATGCCGCCCGACGCTTCGATTAAAACCGCCGGGTTCAGCTCGCGCGACATTTCGACGAGCTTTGCCGCTTCGTCCGGCGTTTGATTATCGAGCAAAACGATGTCCGCTCCGGCTTCAATCGCTTCCCGAAGCTGCGCCCAGTTGGAAATCTCGACTTCGACTTTATGCAGATGCCCGATTGATTCTTTCGCCCGCCGGACGGCTTCGCGGACGCTGCCCGCGAGAGCGATGTGATTGTCTTTAATCAGCACGCCGTCGTCCAAACCGAGGCGATGATTGCGCCCGCCGCCGACCGCAACCGAATATTTTTCAATCATCCTTAAACCCGGAGTCGTCTTGCGCGTGTCAACGATTTTGGCGTTCGTGCCTTCGACCATTTTGACGTACTGCCGCGTCAGCGTCGCAATTCCGCACATTCTTTGAATCAAATTCAAAGCCGTCCGCTCCGCCGCCAGCAAAACATCGGCAAATCCGGTCATCCGGGCAAACGATTTTCCGGCTTCGACTTCATCGCCTTCCGCGACAAACGACTCCATTTCCGGCTGCTCCGGGTCGAGATGCATAAACACGGCTTCGACAACCTCAAGCCCGCAAATCACCATCGGCTCTTTCGCCAAAAAACGCCCCGCCCCGCGCACGTTTCGCGGCACAATCGAGCGCGTCGTAATATCGCCGCGCCCCAAATCTTCGGTCAAAAATTCACCGATATTCGCAAAAACCTCTCCGTTATCAAGCCAAGACATTTTGATTCCTTAATTTATTTTTGGTGCTTCGATTTTAATGTTCGGGGCATATTCGTAAATATTTATCATTTGCTGCGTATGCGTGACTTTATTGGTTGCGGCATCTGAAAATTCGTATTCCGATTCCTCTCTAATCCATAAACCAGTTTTCCCGAACCAAAATTTGGTTTTTATTAAAACTAAAGTTTCTTTATCTTCTCCTGAAGGCTGTTTTGTTTTAAATTTATCACGGATTAAACGTTGGTATAAGTCTGCCGGTTTTCCGTCCAATGCTGTTTCTCCGAGAAAATAATGATCAATAATTTTTTCAGTTTGGGGTTTATCGCTTTGAATTTTATTTTCAGGTTTAGGCGCAATGTTTGTTTCCGTCCAGACTCCATTATCTTTTCGATTAAATCGTTTCTGACCGATTTCGATGATTTCCATTGTAAATTCAGCGCCGGAATTTCTCGGTTCGGCATATGCTTTCGATAGAAAACGGTTTTTATCCGGCGGAATAATTTCATTAACGTTCTCAAAAGTGCTGGTTGATCTTTCAAGACGAGTAACCGATTTAACAGTTATCCGATGAGGTTTTCCTTTTAGCTGTTCAAACACTTTCCGGTGTGCGGCGGCAAAGTCCTCTTGTTTGATTTTTATTTCCTGAGCGCAAATCGGGAAAATTAACGCTAAAAAAGTTATCAGCGCAAAAGATAAACTGATGAAAAGTTTTGTTTTGCTACTAGCCATAACTTTTATTTCAAAGCCCCCAGCGTTTGATTCAAAGTTTTCGTTCTTTGTTCAATATCCACAACGCGAGCGCGGATTTCTTCAACTTTTTCCTGCGGCGCGCGCGAGATAAAGTTTTCGTTCGACAACTGCGCGTTTAATCTCTGCGCTTCAGTGTTTAATTTGGCGAGTTCTTTTTCGACACGTTCTGTTTCTTTCGCAAAATCAATCAAACCTTCGAGCGGGATCGCCAATTCCGCGCCGCCGGATAAAGCCGCCCGCGCCGACTGTCGGGGCGCTTCGAGTTTTTCGGTTAAACGCAAATCACTCGCCCGCGCCAATTTTAAAATCTGCGCTTCGTTTTCGGCGAAAACTCTTTGTGAATCTGCGTTCGCCGCAACCAAAAGCGAAACTCTTTCGCTCGGTTTGATATTCATTTCGGCGCGAATGTTGCGCACCTTTGAAATCAATTCAATCACGGCTTGCATTTCCGATTCTGCGCGTTCGTCAATCAAATTCGCATCGCCCATCGGAAAATCCGCGAGCATAATTGTTTTTTCCGCCTTTTCGTAAGCCGGATTATGCAAATTCGATCCGATTTCCGGCAGCATTTGCCACAATTCTTCGGTCAAAAACGGCATAAACGGATGGAGCAGGCGCAAAGCCTGTTCGAGAACCGTGATGATTCGCGAACGTGCCGCGTCTCGCCAGACGTTCGGTTCTTCGGAAGTGATTTCGTCTTTGACCAGCTCGATATACCAGTCGCAGAAATCGTTCCAGAAAAAATGATAAAGGCGTGAAACGGCTTCGTGGTAAAAATATCTGTCGAGCGCGCGGTTGACTTCGATTGCCGTTCGATTAAGACGCGAGATTATCCAACGATCTGCGATTGACAGATGTTCTTTCGGATTGTCTTTGGCAAATTCAGGATCAATTTTGTCTAAATATTCTTCGTCTTCTTCGTCGAAATCGTCGGTTAATTCATCGCCGATTAGATTTTTAATCTCGGCGACTTCGGCTTGCGGGTTGAGAAAATAATAATCAACTCTCGCTCCGTCGGAATTGAGCAGGCAAAAACGCGATGCGTTCCAGATTTTGTTGGCAAAATTGCGGAACGTCTCGATTTGCTGATCGTTCCAGCGAATGTCCGCGCCCGTGGCGATGCTCGCCAGATAAATGCGCGTCGCGTCAACGCCGAATTTGTCGAACATATCGAGCGGGTCAACGCCGTTATTGAGCCTTTTCGACATCGGCTTGCCGTCTTTGCCCAAAACCGTTCCGGTGATCAAAACATCGTCGAACGGTTTTTTGCCGACGAATTTAAGCGTAGTCATCACCATTCTCGAAACCCACAAGAAAATAATGTCGCGCCCTGTGACCAAAACATCAGTCGGCAGAAAGGCGTTTAAATCTTCCGTCTCGGTGATTTCGCCGTCCCAGCCGAAAGTCGAAAAAGCCCACAGCGCGGAGGAAAACCAGGTGTCGAGAGAATCGGCATCCTGTTTTAAATCACTTGTTCCGGCTTTTTCCGCCGCTTCTTCAAATGTGCGAGCGACGAAAGCATTTCCGTTTTCGTCATACCAGGCGGGAATCGGATGTCCCCACCAAAGCTGCCGCGAAATCGTCCAGTCTTTTAAATTTTCGAGCCACGCTGTATAGACTTTCTCGTTCGGGACTTCGGGATAAAATTGCGGCGATTTTTCGTCTCGCATCAGATTTAAAGCCAGATCGCGCATCTCATCCATCTTGCAAAACCATTGTTCGGAAAGCAGCGGCTCGATAATGTTTTTGCAGCGCTCGCAGGTCGGCAAAGTCACTTCGTAATCTTCGTTTTTTTCGAGCAAGCCCAGCTCTTCAAATCTTTCAACGACAAGTTTGCGCGCCGCAAAACGGTCGAGTCCGACGAAATCGGCGGGCGTATTTTCGTTCATTGTCGCGTCCTCGTTCATAATGACGAGCTGCGGCAAATTGTGCCTGAGACCAACTTCGTAGTCGTTCGGGTCGTGCGCGGGTGTGATTTTGACCGCGCCAGTGCCAAACTCCGCGTCAACATATTCGTCGGCGACAATCGGGATTTCGCGGTTAGTCAAAGGCAACTCGATTGTTTTGCCGATTAAATCCTGATAACGCTCGTCGGTCGGATTAACCGCGACAGCCGTATCCCCGAGCATTGTTTCCGGTCTGGTGGTCGCAACGGTGATTTTTCTGTCCGAGTTTTTAACCGGATATTGCAGATAAGTTAATTTGCCGTCTTTGCGCGTTTCGTCTTTAACTTCGGCATCGGAAATCACGGTTTTATCAACCGGACACCAATTCACAATCCGTTTTCCGCGATAAATCCAGCCTTCTTCGTAAAGGCGAACGAAAACCTCGCGCACCGCTTTTGACAAACTTTCGTCCATCGTAAAACGCTGGCGCGACCAATCAACCGAAGCGCCTTCGCGCCGCATTTGATCGGTAATCGTGCTGCCGTATTTTTCCTTCCAAGCCCAAGCGCGTTTTAAAAACTCTTCGCGCCCGATGTCGTGCGGCGTTTTGCCTTCTTCTTTGCGAAGCAGCTCGACCACTTTTCTCTGCACGGAAATCGAAGCGTGATCGGTTCCGGGCAGCCACAGAGTTCTAAAACCCTGCATTCGTTTTCTTCTGGTCAGAACGTCCATCAAAGTATGCTGAAGGGCGTGTCCCATATGCAGCGAACCCGTCACGTTCGGCGGCGGAATGACGATTGAATATTTCGGGGCGTCTTTGTTTTCGTTGATTTCGGGCGCAAAATAGCCAGCTTGCTCCCAGCGCCGGTAATGTTTTTCTTCAGCCGTTTTCGGCTCGTATGCTTTCGGTATTTCCATTCAAGGTTCAAAGTTCAAGGTTCAAAGTTCAAAGTTAAAATAACAAGTTTCGGGCGCAAGGCAAAATTAAAGGCTCAAAGGATTTCGCTTTGACACGAAAACCTTGAACCTTGAACTTTGAACCTTGAACTTTGAACCGCTACCGTTCGCGGTCTTTGTTCTGCATTGTTTTGCGGACGATTAAATCAAATCTGTCCGGCACGATTTCCCAGGCAATTTTTTCGATCACTTTGTCCGAAAGTTTTTCCACGACGCGGGCGGCAATCGCGTCAATCACTTCAGGCGAAATATTGAGCATCGCGTATTCACCGGGTTTTTCGACTGCGGTTGATTGATTGGCATTATTGACGGTGGCGATTTCCTGCGATTGATTTTCGGTTTCGGGCGCAACGATTTCGGGCGTAATCGCTTCATCCGTTTCGATTTGAGCCGCGCTTGTTGGCTGCGGCTGAAAATTCTGCTCGCCGATTTCCGCTCTGATTTCGTCTTCGATTCCGAGCAAATCGTCGTCGTCGAAAAGGTCTGCAAACGGCGAAACCGGTTTTTCCTGACGGTGTTCCTCGACATGCGATTCCTGTTCGACGAAATTCATTTCCGGTTCAATATCAATTACGTTGTCCGTGTGAAAATTTAAGTCGAAATCAGGCTCTTCAGTAAACAATTCCGGTCGCCCGTCATCATCGTCTTCGGTTTCCATCTCCAGCAAATCGTTTGCGATTTCTCCTTCTGCAACCGGTTGTTCTGCGTGCAGCAACTCAAACGCATTTTCGGTTTCAAACCGTTCTTGCCGCGCTTCAAACGGCGAGCTTATCTCGTTAATATCCAATTCGACGGTCGGCGCTTCATGCTGCGAATCGGAAAAATCATCGAATCTGTTTGGGTTTTCGGGTTCAACTACGCGCCATTCATTTTCAGGTTTTTCACTGCGCGCAGCCGCGGGCGAAGAAATATCCAAATCCTCGAAAGTGTCGGCAAAGCTTGAATTGACCGAGCTGGTTTCGATCATTTCATCGTCAAAAACTGAGTCTCTGAAATTAAAATTGCCGTCGCCCACTTGCAGCAAATCTTCGTTTGAGCTTTTATCATCGAAAAAAGCGAAATCAACTCCGGCTGCCGCTGATTGCTCGATTGGGGCTGTTTCGGTTTTCGTTTCGTGACCAGACGATTCGAGCAGCGAATGAACTTTGCTGACGAGCTGTTTGATTGATTGAAACGGTTTGGTTAAAAAGTCGTCGGCGCCGACTCGTCGCGCTTCCGCCTCGTCAAAAGGCTCGAACGAGCCGACCAGCAGCATCACCGGAATATTTTCAAAACCGGGCGTCTGCCGGATTCGCTCGCAAACTTCGTAGCCCGATAAACCGGGCATATGAACATCCGCCAAGACCAAATCCGGCGCGACTTCCAGCAGTCGCTCGACCGCCGTCAAGCCGTTGCCGACCGAAGTTACCGAAATTCCCTCATCGGCGAAAGTCAAATTAATGACTTTTTGAATCGTAATCGAATCATCCGCCAACAACAGTTTGCGTTGTGCCACCAGATTTAAGCTCCTTTTCTATTCTGCGCGGGCTGCTGCGTCTCATTATTTTCTCGGTGCGAGATAGAAAATAAAAATCAATAAAATCGCCGTGCGCGTCTCTCCGTGTTCTGAAATCGAAAACTACCACTCGAACTGTTTTCAGTCAAGAAAAACCGTTGCCTGCAACAGAAATCAGTTTAGCGTAAATGCTCGCGGATGCGAAACAATCAAAGCGGACGCCCTCGCGCCCGAATCTTTTCAGATAAACGGGGCAAGGGCGTCCGCGCTCGGCGTCGGTTATTAATTGCGAATCCGAAAAACTTTGCTCTTGATTTTACGCGGCGGCGGTTTATTGCTGCGCGGCGCGGCTTTTCGCAATCAGCATTCGGAGCATCACTTGAAGCTGGCTGGTCGTAAACGGTTTGGGCAGAAAAACAACCGCTCCGGCGGCGAAGCTGTCCGAGGAAAGCTTCGGATTTTGTTCCGCCGTCATCATCATAATCGGAATTTTCAAGAGACGTTTTTCCGATTGCATATAACGCGCTAATTCCGGTCCCTGAATATGCGGCATTACCACGTCGAAAATCGCCGCGACGAATTTTTCGCCCGATTGCAGCAATTTATAGGCTTCGCGCCCGTCGCGCGCGGCGACGACCGTGTAGCCTTCTTTTTCGACAATCGCTTTGACGAGCCGCAAGATAGCCGGATCGTCGTCGGCGACTAAGATTTGTAAAGATTCGGATTGTGAATTGTTGTCCGACGCGTAATTGTTAACCTCTTTCAGAGTTTGCATAATTTGTTTTTTTCTTTTGTTTGTCTTGATTGCTGAGGGCTGCCGCAAGATTGATGGCGGCGTTCATACTTGAATGTTCTGCCCGATTTTTGCCCGCGATGTCAAAAGCCGTTCCGTGGTCAACCGAAGTGCGGACAAAGGGCAAACCGAGCGTGACGTTGACCGATTCGCCGAAAGCGAAAGATTTAACGGCAATCGTCGCCTGATCGTGATAAAGCGCAATTACGGCGTCAAAATCGCCGCGTCCGGCGCGCCAGAAAACCGTGTCGGCGGCGAAAGCGCCCGCAACGCGAATTCCTTCGGCGCGGCATTGTTCAATTGCCGGATTTATTTCCGCCCGTTCTTCCTCGCCGAACATTCCGGCTTCGCCCGCGTGCGGATTAAGACCGGCAACCGCGAGATGCGGTTTCTCAATTCCGAATCGCTGCATTTCACGATTTGTCAGGCGAATCAATTCGACAATCCGGTCGCTTTTTACAAGTTCAAGTGCGCGGCGCAGAGAAACGTGAATCGAAAGCAAAACGACGCGCAATTTTCCCGCAAAAAACGACATCGCAAATTCTTCCGTGTTCGACAGCGAGGCGAGCATTTCCGTGTGTCCGGGAAAATTAACTCCGGCAAGCTGAAACGCGTGTTTGCTGATCGGCGCGGTGCAAATCGCATCCAATTCATTTTTCAGACACATTTCAATGGCAGTTTCGATATAATCTGCCGCCGCTCGTCCGGTTACGGCGGATTCCAAGCCAAAAAATATTTTTTCCGAAATGTTTTCGAGGTCGTAAATTAAAGGTTCAATTTGATTGGCGGGAATCGTCTCGCCTTTTTTTATCGTTTTAAAATCGCAGGGCAAATCGAGCTGCGCGGCGGCTTCGCGTAAATACGCAGCGTCGCCGATGACAATCGGCAAACAAACAGCGGCGTCGCGCGAAAATTGCGCGAGAGCTTTTAAAACGACTTCGGAGCCGATGCCAGCCGGGTCGCCGATGGTAATTCCGACGCGCGGCAATTTGTTGGCTGAAACGGACATCTTGTTATTGCGAAAAACCGAAACGATAGCGGGATTTGATGAAGAGCCGGATGAAGAATTGATTAATTGATTTCAATTTTTCGAGCTGCGAAAAGAATTTGCGAGCGAGCCGCTAATCGTCCGCCCACAGTTTTCCATTTTGGCTTTTTGAAACAATTTTGTCTAGTCTTTTGCGATTATTTTTCGTTTCCTTCGGCAAGCGGCTCGCGGTCTTCGGCTTTGAACATATATTTGATGTTGTGTTTGAGCAGCATCAGATTGGGACCTTTCGTGCAGTTAATTTTCAAAGCGCGCCGGTCGTACCATTCGATTGTGCCTTCGATTTCTTCGCCGTCCTGTAAAACGATGACCATCGGAGTATGCGTGTCAATTTGCTTTTTATAATAAAAAACTTCGGCGTTTGTCTCGATGGGCGGCGGCATTTTTTTGCTTTTGCTCGGCGGCAAAGCCGTCGAGCCGTCCGAAACCGGCACGGCGGGCGGGCGGGGCGCAGCCGGTTTAACGTAGCTATGTCCCTCATTTTTGCGGACATTGACTTCGCGTTCATTGTTTTTGACCTCTGAGAAGCTCGGTCGGATTAATTTTCGATTCATTGAAAACCTCTGGCTGAAGATTAAATAAAAAAACGGAATAAGTTTATTTCAAAGCCGCAGCACCAAAAATGATTTGTCGCGCTCGCGCGTCGAGGACTCCAAATGAAGCTCAACCGTGGTGAAGACTTAAGATACGGCGTCCGATACACAGAAGGTTCGGGTTGAAGTCTTGCGGCGTATGCTACACGAGAGCCGGTAAAGTTTCAAGAGAAAATATGTGAAATTAATGTTAAATAGAAAAAAAAGCCGATTGAAGAATCGGCTTTTTCCCAATCAATTATCAATCGGCTTTTTTACGGATAAACGCCGGAGTCTCGAAATCTTCGGCTTGATTTGCGGAGGCGGTAGCGGCGCTGCGCCCGTCGCCGCCCCAGCGCGAAACAATGGTTTGTGGCTGATTCGGAACTGCCTGCGGCTGAGTGTATTGCAGACTCGGCAAATCGTTAACCGCTACGTGCCGGTCAAAACCGGTCGCGATGACCGTCACTTTTACTTCGTCCTGCATCGAATCGTCCGTCACGACGCCGAAAATAATATTTGCGTCTTCGGCAGCTTCTTTGTGAACGAGCGAAACGGCTTCGCGCACTTCTCTGAGCGACATTCCGCGCCCGAACGTGACGTTAACAAGAACGCCCTGCGCGCCTTTAATCGAATTTTCTTCCAAAAGACGGGATTCAATCGCCGCACGCATCGCCGCAATTCCGCGCCCTTCGCCGCGCGCTTTCCCGACGCCCATCAGCGCCATTCCCATATTTTTCATCACCGATTTGACATCGGCGAAATCGAGGTTAATCATTCCCGGCACGGTGATTAAATCGGAAATACCGCGCACGGCTTGGAGCAGGACTTCATCGGCTTGCTTAAAGGCTTCGGCAAACTCGATTTCATCGTCGAGCAATTCGAGACGGTCGTTCGGAATCGTGATAATCGTATCAACCGAGCCTTTTAGTTCCGCCAAACCCTTTTCCGCTTGAAGCTGACGGCGTTTGCCCTCGAACGTAAAAGGTTTTGTGACGACGCCAACCGTCAAAGCGTCCAGCTCCATAGCAAGCGCGGCGATAATCGGCGCGGCGCCTGTTCCGGTTCCGCCGCCTAAGCCCGTTGTCACGAAAACCATATCGGCGCCTTCGAGCGCTTCGATGATTTTTTCGGTGTCTTCGAGCGCCGCTTTTTGCCCGACTGCCGGGTCTGCGCCGGCGCCCAGACCCCGCGTCAAATCGCCGCCGATTTGAATCTTGATCGGAGCGCGGCTTAATTTTAAAGCCTGCAAGTCCGTATTGGCGACGATAAACTCGACGCCCTCGACGCCCGCTTCGATCATATGATTAACAGCGTTTCCGCCGCCGCCGCCGATTCCGATGACTTTGATCCGCGCACCTGTTACGGTCGGCTCGTCATCCAAAAACATTCTGATTGGGTTTGTTGTTCGTTCGCTTTCCACTTATTTTTGCCTTTCCGATTTATAAATGCTAAAAATCTAAATTCCCGGATGATGAAGATTCGCCGATGTTGTGCTTCATCGAAAACCGTGACCAATATATTGGCGACAGTATCTTGTAGCAGTCGGCGGACATCATACAATTAATTTTCAAAAAATGCCACTGAAATTTTCCCTAATTCGACGTATCCAAGCGGAAAATTTTCCGCTCTTCGATTCGTCGGACTCAACCGATTGTGTTTCAGCTATTTGCGTTTTCAAGGCGAAAAGCGCCAATCCGGTCGCCACCGTCCAAGCCGGGTCCTGGAGGTCTTCGACCAGCCCGCCGAAGCGGTCGCGTTCGGGAAAACCTATACGCACCGGCGCGTCGAAAACCTGCTCGGCGATTTCCGTCATTCCGCTCAAATTCGCCCCGCCGCCGGTTAAGATTATTCCGCTCGAAAGCTGCCGACCGGCATTGACTCGGTTGATGTGCTCGGCGATGTGCTGAAAAATCTCCTCGCCGCGCGGCTGGAGCATATCGCACAAAATCTGGCGCGAAAGCTGTTTCGACGTGCGCCCGCCGACGGGCATCACTTCGATTTGTTCCTGCCGCTCATGATCCGACAACCTGAACGGCGCGACCGAGCCGAATTCTTTTTTGACGCGCTCGGCTTCCTGCGGCGAAACGCGCAAACCGTGCGCGATGTCTTTGGTAAAAAACGAGCCACCGAGCGGAAAAACCGATGTATGCTGCACCGACCCGCGCCCGTAAATAGTCAAACCGATGATTTCCGCGCCGATGTTTAAAAGCGCGCAGCCGTATTCTTTGTCGTCATCGCTCAAAGCGGATTCGGCGGCAGCGAGCTGTTCGAGCATCATATATTCGACTTTTAAACCCGCTCGATTCACCGCTTTAACCGAATTTTGCCGACCAGCGCCAGGTCCTACGACGAGATGCACGCGGCTTTCCAGACGAGTTCCGCTCATTCCGACCGGATTCGTAATTCCGTCCTGCCCGTCAACGACAAATTCCTGCGGCAGACGGTCAACAATTTCCCAACCAGACGGAAGCTGGACGGCTGACGCGGATTCCAAAGCGCGTTCAACATCGTCCTCGCCGATTTCGCGCTCGCGCCCGGCGATAATGGCGAGTCCGGTGCTGTTTCTGCCTTGCAAATGCTCGCCGGAGACGTTGATGGTGACAAGCTGAGCTTCCAGACCGCTCATTCGTTCGGCTTCTTCGACCGCGCGCCGAATCGAATCAACCGTGGCTTCGGTATTGACGACGACGCCGCGGCGCAAGCCTTTTGATTCCGCTTGCCCGATACCGACAATATCCATCTGCGCGTATTCGCCGACTTCGCCGACGACGCATCTGACGCGGTTCGTTCCAATATCCAGTCCGACTGCAAATGTTGGGTTCTGTGTCATATCTTCCGAACAATTAAAAAAACAGCTTTCCCTTAGTTCAACGCGATTCCCGCTTTTGTTTCTCGTTCACCGGATTTCGAGCGCGTTCGACAGCAACCGCGCCTTTTCGCGGAACAATACTGAGCCGCGAGCCATGCGCGATAATCTTTTCGATTTCCCGCGCTTGTTCGCCCGGCATTCTGTCCAAAACTTCGAGCGCAAGCTTCAGACGCTCAACAAAATCTTCGCGCCCGATTTGAACTGTGACGTGCGAATCGTCTTTTTGAATCAAAGCTCCGATTTCCCGCAAATCCGATAAATCAACCGCCGTGATTCGATTGGCGATTTCCGCCGTTTGAAACTCGTCGAGCAGCTTGAGATAAAGACTCAAGCGCTCCTGATTATTTTTCCGCGCGGCGTCCGTTTCGGTTTCATTCCAGCCGACAAGAGCAAACGGCGGAGCTTTTTCCGATTGCAAAACTACGCCGAGCATTTTTGCCTCTTCGTCAACCCAAACGAGCTTTCCGCTTTCGGCGCGAACAACGGCAATCGGTTTTCTTTCAATCACGCGAACGCGCAAACCGTCGGGCAAAACGCGTGATACAATCGCCGTTTTCACCCAGGTGAGCCGTTCAATTTCGCGGCGAATCGAATCCAAATCCGCATTCCAGACTCCGGTTTTATCGGTCAAACGCTCGGCAATCGTTTCAATCGCCGGAGTCGAAGCGCGCCGCGCGCCTTCGATGTCAATTCGATTTGTTTGAAAAACCTCGCTCGCCGTCGCCGCACGGTAACCGGCAAACAATCCAACGCCGAGAATCACAGCAGCAAAAACGGTCAATAGAGCACGGGCATTTTCGCGCAAAAACCGCCCGGTCGAAAACGGCGGCGGAGCTTGCACTCGTTTGCGCGCGACGGGTTTTTTCGACTCTGTGCGCCGGCTTGCGGCGGTTGATTTGGGTGCTGTTTTGGCTGCCATTTTCTCGAATCTCAAATCTCAAATTAACGGTTTTTCAAAATCTCCAAAATCTGTTCGCTGGCGCGCGAAACGCTGCCCGCGCCGAGCGTGATGCACAAATCGCCGGGCTGCAATTCGGCTGTGACTCGTTCCGCCGCGCCTTCCAAAGCGCCGACATAATGCACATTTTTATGCCCGAACTGGCGAATTTTTTCGCACAAAACTTCCGCCGTGACGCCTTCAATCGGCTCTTCCGAAGCCGGGTAAATATCCGTTAGGAAAAGCACATCGGCGTTGTTAAACGAGCGCGCGAAATCTTCCATCAAATCGTGCGTTCTCGTGTAGCGATGCGGCTGAAACAGCACGACAGTGCGGCGCAAACCCGAACCTGTTTTTGCCGCCGCCAGCGTCGCCTGAACTTCGGTCGGATGGTGCCCGTAATCGTCAACGACGGTAATTCCGTTCGCCTCGCCTTTAAATTGAAAACGTCGGTCGGCGTTTGAAAAATCTTTAAATCCGGCGACAATTTTTTCAAAAGGAATATCCAATTCCAAGCCGACCGCAATCGCCGCCAGCGCGTTGTAAACATTGTGTCTGCCGGGAACGGGCAAACTGATTTCGCCCAAAACTTCCGTGCCTTTCCAGACTTCAAAAGTCGAGCCGAAATTGTTGTCGAATTTAACGTAATGCGCCGAAACATCGGCTTGCGCCGAAAGTCCGTAAGTGATTCTGCGGCGTTTGACGCTCGGAATAATCGCCTGCACGTTCGGATCGTCGAGGCAGAGAACCGCCGCGCCGTAAAACGGAACTTTGTTGACGAAATCGCGGAAACAGCCCAGAACATCGAGCATATCCGAGTAATAATCCATATGCTCGCGGTCAACGTTCGTGACGATGGCAATCGTCGGATTCAAAATCAAAAACGAACGGTCGCTTTCGTCTGCTTCCGCCACCATCCAATCGCTTTTTCCCAGACGCGCGTTCGAGCCGAAAGCCCCGACCACGCCGCCGACAATCGCCGTCGGATCAAGTCCTGCGTGTCCCAAAACGGTCGCCACCATCGAAGTCGTCGAAGTTTTCCCGTGCGAACCGGCTACGGCGATTCGATACGGTTTCAAGCTCATCAATTCCGCCAGCATTTCGGCGCGCGGAATAACGGGAATCGAGCGGCGGCGCGCTTCGACAATTTCGGGGTTATCGTCTTTAATCGCCGTCGAACGCACAACGACGTGCGCTTCGCCGACGTTTTCCGCCGCGTGTCCTTCGTGAACGACGGCGCCCAATTTTTCGAGCCGCGCTGTATTTTTCGATTTCTTCGCGTCCGAGCCGGTGACGCGGAATTCGAGATTGCACAAAACTTCCGCGATGCCGGACATTCCAATTCCGCCAATCCCAACAAAATGAACTTGTTTTACATGCCTAAACATTAAATCGTTCGTCGTTCGTCGTTCGTTGTTCGTCGTCAGTTGTAGCTTTGTCGAAGGCGAGTTTGTTTTAATACTCAACTTCAAAAAAAAATGCAACGAACTACGAACGACGAACAACGCTCAATTCCTCTATCAAATTAACCATCGTCGCGGCAGCATCGCCTTTTACTAACTTTTTCGCCGCTCGTTCCATTTCCGTAATGCGCTCCGGCGCATCAATCAAGCTTTTTATTTCCGCCGCCAAAGTTTCGCCGTTCAAATCTTTTTGCAAAATCATTCTTGCCGCGCCCGCCGTTTGCATCGCTTCGGCATTTTTGCGCTGATGATCGTCGGCGGCGGTCGGTAGCGGAATCATAATCGCTGCTTTCCCGGCGGCGGCTAATTCGGCGCAGGTGGTCGCTCCGGCACGAGAAATTATCAAATCGTTTTCGGCAAATTGGCGATTCATATCTTTGATATATTTCGTCACATTTGCTTCAGTCCAACCGGCTTTTGCGTAACCGTCTTTGACCGTTTCAAAATCAAGCTCGCCGGTTTGGTGCGTGATTTTGAGTCTGTTTTTCGCCGTTTCCAAAATCGGCAGAGCGGCTGTCAAAGCCTGATTTATCGCCCGCGCGCCCTGCGAACCGCCGAAGGCGAGCAGACAAAAACGTTCATTGTCTCTAGCCTTCGCCGGAATGTCAAAGAACTCTCTGCGGACAGGATTTCCGGTCACAACCGCTTTTCCCGGAAAGAATTTTGCCGCTTCTTCAAATGTGACGGCAGCTTTGTCAACGAATCTGGCAAGCCGACGATTCGTAAAACCGGGCAGCGCGTTCGATTCCATCACGAGCGTCGGAATTCGCAAAAAACTCGCCGCGAGCAAAACCGCTCCGGTCACATAACCGCCCGCGCCGATGACGACATCGGGCTTAAAATTTTTAATCAAAGAACGAGCCGCAAAAAAACTTTTCGGAATCAAGAGCAAACCTTTTATCGTTCCCGATAAACCGACGTTTTTGATTCCGGCGCTTTCAATCAATTCGAGCTTGTAACCCGCATCGGGAACTAATTTCGTTTCCAAACCGCGTTGCGTTCCGACAAAACGAACCTCCGATTCGGCATCGCGGCGCATAATCTCATTAGCCACCGCAATGCCCGGATAAATATGTCCGCCTGTTCCGCCCGCCGCAATCAACACCTTCATTGATCAGTTATCAGTTATCAGTTATCAGTTATCAGTCTTTGTTAATTGATAACTGATAACTGATAACTGATAACTGACTAAGACTCTTCCGAAATCGTTCCCGCGTATTGCGAAATGTTGAGCAACAAACCGCAGGAAACGAGAGTTAACAAAATCGAAGTGCCGCCGTATGAAATCAAAGGCAAGGGAATACCTTTGGTCGGCAGCAATCCGACGACGACGCTCATATTAAAAAACGCCTGCACGACAATTCCGGTCGTAATTCCGATTGCCAGAAGTTTGCCGAAACGGTCGGGCGCGGCAAAAGCCGCCCGCGCGCCGCGCCATAAAATCACCGCGAAACCCGTCAAAACGAGCAAAGCGCCGACCAATCCAAGCTCTTCGCCGATAATGGCGAAAATAAAATCCGAATGCGCGTAGGGCAGATAATGAATTTTCTGCTGCCCCTGAGCGAAACCCACGCCCCAAATGCCGCCCGAACCGACCGCCAGCAGCGATTGAACGAGTTGATAACCCGCGCCTTCCGCGTCAGCCCACGGATCAATAAAGGCGAAAAGACGTTTCATCCGCCACGGAACTAACACCAGCGCGCCCAGAACTCCGATGACGAAGGTCGCGCCGACAATGGCAAAATGCCGCCAATCCGCGCCCGCCGCAAAATAAACCGCCGCGAATATCGCCGCCGTCACCATCGTCGTTCCCAAATCCGGCTCTAGGAAAACCAAACCCAGCAAAACCGCCAAAACCAGACCGCAGGGAAGCAATGTGCGCTTTACGTCCGACATCTCGCGCTCGCCTTTGGCAAAGAAAAATGCGAGAAAAAGCGCGACCGCCAGCTTGGCAAATTCCGAAGGCTGAAACGACATTCCGGCAAATTTTATCCAGCGGCGCGCACCGTTTGTCGGCGGGAACGCGAAAACCGCCGCGAGCAAAACGATTGCGAGCGCAACAACCGAATAAACAAACCAGCTTTGACGCAGCCAGCGATAATCGAATCTGGTTGCAGCAAGCATTAAACCCAAACCCAAAACCGTGAAAATTCCCTGTTTGACGGCATACAAATACTGATTCGCACCGTTTGTTTCTTTCAGCGAGAGCATAGCCGACGCCGAATAAACCATCACCACGCCGAACAACGCGAGCGTCGCTGCCGCCGCGAATAAAAGCCAATCAATTTGAAGCCTTTTTGCCATAGTTCAAGGTTCAAAGTTCAAGGTTCAAGGTTCCTCTGTTCGACTTTGAACTTTGAACCTTGAACTTTGAACCCAATTCAAAAACCGCTTCCTTAAAAATCTTTCCCCTCTGCTCGTAAGAGTCGAACATATCAAAGCTGGCGCAAGCCGGAGCGAGCAAAACCGCATCGCCGTTTTCAGCCGCAGCAAAACTTTTTTCCACCGCGTCCCGCATCGAAACGGCGCGCTCGATTTCGGCAGCCGAATTCAATTGATTTTCAATGTTGTCGGCATCTTCGCCGATTAAAATCAGCTTTCCGACTTTCTTTTCAACAAGCGCAGCGAGCGGTTGATAAGGCGCGTTTTTGCCGCGCCCG
>DASWLV010000061.1:0-4093 GCA_036400075.1 Pyrinomonadaceae bacterium | reverse complement strand
AGAATACAGCCATCAAGTCGTCGCCGACATACTGCCTTTCCGAGACGTTTTCAACAGCTTGTTTTTTATCTCAATCGGAATGCTGCTTTCAATGAGCGCGTTGATGGAAAATCTGGCATCCGTGCTGATCCTGGCGGCTCTTTTGGTTGTCGGTAAAGCTCTGATTATTCTCGGCGTCGTCAAATTTCTGGGCTATTCGCTTCGCGTTTCGACGATGACCGCGCTCGGATTAGCGCAGGTCGGCGAATTTTCTTTTGTTCTGGCAAAAGCCGGGCGCGCCGAAGGCTTGATGCCTGACGCCGATTATCAGAGCTTTCTGGCGGCTTCGATTATTTCGATGATTGCGACGCCGTTTTTGATTGCGGTCGCACCGAAAATCGGTTATTTCCTGCAATCTCTGGCGAGCGATCAGCCGGTCGGCGATGTGACGGAAACCGGCGGCGAAAGCGAAATTTATAAGCTGCAAAACCACGTCATCGTCGTCGGTTACGGGTTAAACGGGCGCAATCTGTCGCGCGTTTTGCGAGCCGTCGCGCTGCCTTACATCGTTTTGGAAGTCAACTCAGAAACAGTCCGACGCGCCAAAGCGGAAGGTGAGAAAATGATTTTCGGCGACGGAACGCGCCGCGAAGTGCTGCATCACATCGGCGTCGAACGCGCTTCGGTGCTGGTCGTCGCCATTTCCGATCCGGCGGCTGGTCGGCGGATTGTCGGGCAGGCGCGGCAGATGAACCCGAAACTTCACATCATCGTGCGAACCCGTTACGTCTCGGAAATCGCCGAGCTGCTCGAAATCGGCGCAAACGAAGTGATTCCCGAAGAATTTGAAACGAGCATCGAGATTTTCTCGCGCGTTTTGCACCGCTATGGCGTAACGCGAAACATTATCGAACGGCAAATCGGAGAAATTCGGCGGCAAGGTTACGAAATGCTCAGGTCTTCTTCGCTCCCGATGATTCATTTATCCGAATTCGCAGACGCTCTGGACGGCACGGCGACGGAAACGATTTTTCTGACCGGCGAATCTCCGGCGCTCGGAAAAACGCTGGCGCAACTCAATCTTCGAAATCAAACGGGAGTCACGGTAGTCGCCGCAGTCCGCGCCGGAGCGACGGAAATCAATCCGGGCGGGGACTTTAAGCTGCAAACCGAAGATATTCTGGTGCTGCTCGGAGCTACGGAGAAAATTGACGACGCCAGAAAGATATTACAGTCCGACGACGCAAGCGGATTTAATCCGTAGGCTCAACTTTAGAAAGAGAACTTTCGGAAAGCAGTTTCAAAGTCAAGAGTGATAATATCGTTTCTTACGATAGATAAACAAAGATGAAAAAGACTTTTTCCATTCTCATAATCGTTCTGTTTTTAGCGAATCTTCAGGTTTATTCACAAACATTTTGTCAGAATACGAAAGCGGATTCCTCGACGGGCAAATCGGAAGACCACGTATATAAGGAATATTCAAATAAAAAGGGAGAGAAAAAGAAGCTTCGCCTCAAAATAGTTCAGCCTAATGACGATTTGCCGTATAAAAAACGTCCTTTGATAATTGGTCTGCATGGAAGCGGTTTTATGAATACTTGTTTTTCCGAGGCTTGTTATCTCAAATATAGCAAAGGTGTTTTGACTAAATACTTTACTCCGCAAGGTTTTGTTACCGTTTCTATTGAATATCGCTTAAATTCACCTTTTGATTTCAATCCGCCGAATATCAAAGACGATAAATTAAAAGAGGCGCACTTTAAAGCAGTTCAAGACGTGCGCCAGGCTATGAAGTTTATCTCTGAAAATGCCGATAAATGGGGAGTTGATAAAGATAACGTTTTCCTTCTTGGAACAAGCGCGGGCGCGATAACCGCTCTTCACACGGCATTCCTTGATGATGATGAAATCTCCGAAGATATGCGAGAGAAATACGGAGAGATTGTGAAAAGAGAAAAGATAAAGGGTGTTATCAGTATTTCCGGGGCTATTTATGATTTGTCTTATCTTAACGGCAACGATAAAACCCCGCTTATGATAGTTCATGGCAAGAAGGATTTTATCGTACCCGTTGATAAAGGCTTTTATCTGAAAATGAAACATCTGACGCCTGTTTACGGCGGAAGGGCGGTTTTTGAGCAAGCTCAATTAAAAAGTATTCCTGCAAAAGGATTCTTTTACGACTATGGACATGATTATCCGGAAAGTTTATTAACCGAAATATTCAAAAATGCAAATGATTTTATTCGCTCAAATCTCACTTGTTCCGCCGTAAAATGATTTACTTGCTGTGATAAAACAATCAAATAACCTGTCGCTGATTATTCTGTCGCTCCACAGTTCATTTTATCAATCAAATTGTGTTCACCATTAGAAACCGAAATTCATTCCTGTATAAACCATATTCGAGTTAAAACCGACATTTATATTTCCGGTGTAAAGATTCGATAAATGATGATATTTATACCCGATAATTAAATTCCGGTTGTTTTTAAGCCCGATTTCCAAACCGCCGCCCATTTCAGCCGTAAAGTTGAGTTTAGCGCCTGTCGCTCTCGGATTAAGCGGAGTCCGAAGATCCGGCACGACTTGCGTAAAATACATAATTCCGATGTTTCCGGCAGCAAAAGGCTGGTATTTTTTACCTCTTCGGAAATTTAGTTGTAAACCGCCCGGCGCAATACCATATCCATAGACGGTTCTCCGGTCACGGACAATTTGAGTTGTTCCGCCGGAGGTTTGAAATTCTCTATTTCGTGGATAGTTAAGAATTGCAACTGGGATTAAATCCGCAACATACCTGAGTTTGAGCGAGCGGCTTTCCAGTGCGACGTGTGAATACCGAAAAGAAAGCATTCCGAAATTCCCGCCTGCCGAAGGACCGCGTAAATCCTTATGAAATGTCGAAACTCCGACATTAAAACCGATTTCATTTCGGCTGGTCGAGTATTCGCCTTCTTGCGCTAATGAAGAAGCTTCCTTTTGAGTCGTGTCTTTTGAATTATCAGTTTTAGTCGAAGGATTTTGTGCTTGTGAGGAGTTCAAGCTGAAAACCAAAATAATAAGCCAGAGAACAGCATTCCGGCTAGAAAAGAAATAAATCATTTATTTTTATCAGTAATTAATCAATTAGTTTTTGTTCCTCTTCGGAAACGTCCTATAATTTCAAAAACTTCCGGTTTTTAAACAAAAGCAAAAGGAACAATTTCTTGCCCCTTCAGAATTAATCCTGGCTAATTAGGCATGTTCCCTCTTGCCAAGTTTTAAAGGTATCATAAACAAATCGCTCTAGTCGGTACGCAAACCGACAATAAAAGGAAATATAAGGATTCCGGCTAATTCAAACGAGCAAGAAGTTTCTGATTTGCGTTTTGGTCAAAGGTACAAATGAGATCCAAAAAAGAAAAGACGGCTTAATTTTGGGAAAAATTTGATGTTGTTAAAAGCTGGTCTGTGTTAAGCCGGCTTTTATTTTTGCTCTTTAGAAGAGAAAATTTTTACGGTTCGGCGACGAAGTTTAAATCGGATACATCACCCGAAACATTAACGGTTTGCGCCTGGAATCCATATCGTTTTGAAAGGATTTCAATCGTCACGCTTTGACCGGCTTGAACGTCTGTAAAACGATAATAACCGAAAGCCGAAGACATCACCGTTCTGGTTGTCCCGTCGGCGGTAGTTAATCTGACTTGTGCGTTTCTCAGTCCGCGACCGTTTGCCATTAAAACTCGTCCTGCCAGATTAACCGAAGCTGCCGTCGCGCTCGTCACGGTGAATGTGCCGTCGGTAGCTGCCACAGTGACGTGCGTAGGTTGATTAGGAGTTGCGGCGTTAAAAAATTCAAAGTACGTCGGCGGAGTTCCCCCAGCGGGCGTTGTTACGTCAAACGTTAACCCCGTAGAACTACCGGCAGCGCCCACAACGTCAAAACGCAAATTTATCAATGTCCCTGAAGCAGCCGTAATCGCAGGGTTACAAGCAGCCGCTAATCTGAGCGTATTAAGAGTCGCCGAATCCATGGTAATACCTGCTTCAACCTGGCATCCCTGACCAAATTCGTTAACAGCGCTCAACGTGCCGGCAGTGCTAAAGGGAAATGTGTCCGGCACTA
>DASWLV010000060.1:0-7226 GCA_036400075.1 Pyrinomonadaceae bacterium | reverse complement strand
TGAGTTACGATGAAATCGCGGAAATTATGAATCTGCCGCTCGGAACGGTCAAAAATCGTCTTTTTCGCGCGCGAGAATTGATGCGCGATTTGCTGGTCGAACGCGGAATCACCGGGGTTTAAGAATTTGAGATTTGAGATTCGAAAAACAAACTGAAATCAAAAATCAAAAATTAAATGGAAAAAGCGAATTCAAAAACCTGCTCGCACACAAGCGAAATAGCCGCTTATCTGGACGGCGAGCTTGCCGCCGAAGTCGAAATTTCGTTTGAGCGACACGTCGCCGGTTGCGAGATTTGCAGCGAGCGGATCAACGAGCAAAAACGGCTTTTGTGCGCTTTGGATTTTGCTTTTGAAGACGAAAAAGCGTTTGAATTGCCGAAAGATTTTGTCAAAACCGTTGCGGTTCGCGCCGAATCCGATGTTTCAGGTTTAAACTCCAAAGAAGAGCGCCGCCGCGCTTTCGTTATTACAGCATTGCTTTTCGCGGCTGGCGTTTTGTTCGGCGTTGTGAGCAAAAAGCTCGGTGTTTTTGAAGCCGCGTTTGCCCAAATTAAAGTTTTGCTCGCCGTGTTTTGGCGCGCTTTTTCGCGGCAGTTTGCAAACGAAATCGTGTTTTCCGCGTTTCTTGTTTTTTCGCTTTTGATTTTTACGATTGCCGCTTTGTCGGTTTTGCTCAGAAAATATCGCCGCGCTTGATTCTTTTTTAACAAAAGTGAGTTTTTTAGCCGAAAACCAAATCAACACAAACGCGCCGCTGCTCAAAAACTGGCAGTGGCTTTTTGCTTTGCTCGTTGTTTTGCAATCGGCTATTTGCGCTTTCGGACAGCAAACGGTAATCAATTCGCCGGTTGAATCAAACGCGATAGTCATTTCGGAAACAGCGGATTCGGACGTTTTCGGTTTTGGAAAAACTGTTGTCGTGCGCGGTACTGTGAAAAAAGGCGTGATGGCTTTCGGCGGCGACATCATAGTCGAAGGCAGAGTCGAAGGCGACGTAGCGACAATCGGCGGCTCGGTTTATCAACGCCCGAATTCTTACATCGGCGGCGATGTCGTCATTATCGGCGGCGCTTACAATCACGGCAAAACCGCTCCCGGACGAAATCCCGAAAGCCAAACCGTAATGTACGCCGGTTACGAAAACGAGCTGCGCGAGGCGATGCAAAATCCTGCTTCGCTCGCCGCGCCGGATTTTTCCGCCTGGTATTTCGTTCAGCGCATCCTGGCTGTGTTGTTCTGGTTCGTCGTCTCGCTCGTTTTAACGACGATTTCGCCGGGCGCTGTTAGCCGCGCGATTACCAGACTAAATTTATCCGGTTTAAGAATTGCAGTTGTCGGCGCTCTGGTGATGCTGTTTTCAACACTGATTGTCGGGTTCGGACTCGGAGCTTTGCCGACGCCAATCGGGATATTAGCGAGCGCGATGATGACGGTTTTGCTGTTTCTGGCTTACACTTTCGGGCGCGTCGTCATCCAAGCCGCAACCGGAAAATACATTTATAAACGCCTTTTCGGAGAACATCGTAAACGCTCTGAATCAACGTCTTTGCTGCTCGGCACCTGTTTTTGGGTTTTTGTTCTCTCGCTCCCGTATTTATGGGCTTTCGCTTTTATCGGTTTAATAATCGTCAGCCTGGGACTTGTTTTAACCGCACAGCGTCCGTTCGATTGGCGAAATAATTGAGTAACTCCGGCATCTCATCATCATTACTTTTTGAAGTTTCTAAAATAAATTCCAAAAAGTTGTAACCGAATATCTTAACGGCGTGTCTAAATGTCTGTCAGCATCTGACAAATCTTTATATTTGCGGCAACTTTTAACGGTTCGGGGGCGTATTAAAAACGTCTTACATTCGCACGCAAAAGGAAAAATATTAATATGCGAAAAATTTTACTGTCTTTATTTTTAACGCTCGGCGTGTTCGCCTTGGCTTTTTCCGCTCAGGCGCAAACCGGCGCAGCTCAAAAATCTTCGGTAGTGCAGGGCGATGTCGTTGCGATTGATGCGGCGAATAATAAAATCGCGCTTAAAACAAAAGAAGGCGACATTTCTTTAACGATTGACGCCAAAACCGTTTACAAGCGCATGACGCCGGAAAATCCGGCGGATTTGAAATCCGCGACCCCAGCCGCGCTTTCGGACATTGCAGCCGGCGATAAAGTTGCCGCCGTCGGCATTTTGTCGGATGACAAAAAATCGCTCGCTCCGACGCGCAGCGTTTATTTGATGACGCAAGCCGACATCTCCAAAAAACAGCAAACCGAACAACAAAAATGGGCAAGCGGAGTTGTCGGGCGCGTTACGGCGATCAATCCCGCGACAAATGAAATTACGATTGCTCCTCGCGGCGCAGTTCCAGCCGGTCAAACGGTTACCGTAGCCGTCAGCGATAAAACACAATATCGCCGTTACGCGCCGAATTCGGTCAAGTTCAGCGACGCTAAAATGAGCAATCTCGCCGAATTGAAAGTCGGCGACCAGCTTCGGGCGCGCGGCGAAAAAACGCCGGACGGCATACGCGTGACAGCCGAAGAAATTATTTCCGGCTCGTTCAAAATGGTTGCCGGGACAATCACGGCAATTGATATTGCCAAAAACGAAATTACGGTCAAAGAAGCAAATACAAACAAAATAGTAGTTGTTGAAGTTAATAACGGCACGCTGCTCAGACGTTTTCCGCCGGAAATGGCGCAGCGTCTGGCAATGGCTCAGGCGATGCGCGCCAGCGGACAAATGCCGCAGGGAATGCCGATGGGCGGCGGAAATGCCGGCAACGCCGGAGGACAACAGCCGCGCCCGGCTAATCCGAACGGCGGAGAGCAAGGCGCAGGAGGAGCGGGCGGCGGTATGCGTCAGAGCGGCGGCGATGTTGACCAAATGCTCGAACGTCTTCCGGCTCTGACTTTAACCGAATTGAAAGTCGGTGATGCGATTGCCGCTTCCAGCACCGCCGGAGCATCTCCCGACCGCGTGACCGCAATTAAATTCGTTGCCGGCATCGAGCCGTTTTTGAATCCGCCGCAAATTCCGGGGCAAAGCCAGCGACCGCAAGCCGCCGCGCCTTCGATTAACATTCCGGGACTCGACGGCATCGGCGCGCCGTAAATTTAAAGGATGAAGGCGGAAGGATGAAGGATGAGATTGTCTTTCGTCTTTCCGCTAATTTTTTATATTCACTTTTTATCTAAAAATATTATGAGAGTTTTATACGCATTTATCTTAACTTTAACCTTTTCGAGCGCGGCTGTTTTCGCGCAGGGAAGCGGAATCATTGCCGGGCAAGTGGTTGACTCGGTCGGCGCTATTGTTCCAAACGCGAATGTCACTGTTACAAACAGCGGCGGTTTCGAGCGCACCGCAACTTCGAGTGAAAGCGGACAATTTATCTTTACCGGAATTCCTGCCGGAACTTACACGATTCGAGTGGCAACGACGAATTTTGCGGTTTATGAAAATACCGAAGTCGTGGTTGCTTCAGGTCAGCGTCAGGAATTGATAATCACTCTGACGCCCGCCGAAGTTCAGGCGGAAGTGCAGATTACAAATGAAAATCAGGTCAACACCGACCCGATTAACAATCAAAGCGCGACGGTTTTAAAAGGCGCAGATTTGGAAGCTCTGCCGGAAGACCCCGATGAATTGGCGGCGGCTTTGCAGGCTTTGGCGGGACCGGGCGCGGGACCGAACGGCGGACAATTTTACATTGACGGTTTTTCCGGCGGACGCCTTCCGCCGCGCGAAGCGATTCGCGAAATTCGCGTCAACCAAAATCCGTTTTCATCCGAATTCGACCGTCCGGGTTTCGGGCGCGTCGAGATTTTGACCAAACCCGGCGCTGACAAATTTCGCGGTCAGGCTTTCTTTAATTTCAACGACGAGAGCTTGAACTCGCGCAATCCGTTCGCGCGCACTCGCGCGCCGTCGCAAACTCGTTTTTACGGCGGAAATCTTTCCGGTCCGATTATCAAAAACAAGGCTTCGTTTTTCCTCGACGTTGACCGCCGCGAGTTTGACGACAACGCCGTCATCAACGCGACGATTCTCGACCAGAGCTTGAATCCGACATTGTTTACGCAATCGCTCGTCGTGCCGACTCGCCGGTTTTCGATTAGCCCGCGTTTTGATTACGCCATCAACGAGCGCAACACTTTGATTGCGCGTTACAGTTTTCAGCGCAGCAAGTCGGAGAATCGCGGCGTCAACGAGTTTTCTTTGCCGAGCAGAGCTTTTAACAACCAAAACACCGACCAGAATTTTCAATTTACCGAGACCGCGATTCTTTCGCCGACCGCGATCAACGAAACCAGGTTTCAATACAACCGCAGCCGCAGCGAGCAGCAAGGCGACAATTCGATTCCGGGGATAAACGTTTCCGGTTCGTTTAACGGCGGCGGCAGCAACGTCGGTTTGAGCTTTAACGACGAAGACCGCTTCGAGCTGCAAAATTACACGACTTTGGCGCTCAACACGCACAGTCTGAAATTCGGCGCGCGTCTGCGTCACGTTTCGCTTAAAGACCGCTCGGAAAGCAATTTTGCGGGAACGTTCACTTTTGCCGGAGTTCCCGGAGGGCTGTCTTCGATTGAGCAATACCGCCAAGCGATTTTGGGCAATGCTCGCCCTTCGCAATTTACGATTACGGCTGGCGATCCGCTGGCGACGATTAAGCAAACCGATTTCGGTCTTTTTCTCAATGACGATTGGCGCGTTTCGCCGAAATTCACTTTAAGCTACGGTCTGCGTTACGAAGCGCAAACCAACGTCAGCAACAATTTCAATCTTGCTCCGCGCGTCGGGTTTGCTTATTCGCCGGGCGCAGGCGGCGCGCGTCCGCCGAAAACAGTGTTTCGCGGCGGTTTCGGTATTTTCTACGACCGCATTTCGGAAAATCTGAGCTTGCAGGAAAATCGCTTTAACGGGCAAAATCAGGTTCAATATTTTGTCACCGACTCGGCTCTGCTCAGCCAGCCGATTTTCTCTTTGAACGGCGTGACAAACGTTCCGACCGCCGCGCAGGTTGCCGCTCTTGTTCCGGGCAGCAGCGTGGTTCGCCGTCTTGCCGAAGACATTCGTTCGCCTTATACAATGCAATCCGCATTGAGCGTCGAACGGCAGCTTCCTCTCCGCACAACTCTGTCGTTCACATTTTTGTCAACCAGAACGCAGGATTTGCTGCGAACTCGTAACATCAACGCGCCGGTTTGTCCACCGACCGTTGTTTGTCCGACCGGCGCGGCGGCAAACGCTTTGCGCCCCGACCCGACGCTCGGCAACATTTATCAGTTCGAGTCAACCGGCAAATTCGTGCAAAATCAATTTCTGGTTAATTTAAATACCAGACTCAATCCGAATGTCCAGTTTTTTATTAATTATGGTCTGAGCAAAGCCAAATCGGATGTTGACGGCGGCGGCGGTTTTGCCGGATTCGGCGGCGGCGGTTTCGGCGGCGCTTCAGCCGGAAGCTCCCCGTTTTACAGCTATGATTTGAGCGGCGAATACGGAGATGCGGCTCAAGACGTGCGACATTCCGTATTCGTTCGCGGCTCATTCGGTCTGCCGTGGGGAATTCGGGCAAATCCTTTTATCATTTTCCGCACAGCTTCGCCGTTTAACATTATTACCGGCGTTGACAGCAACCGCGACTCGCTGTTTACCGAGCGTCCGACCTTCGCTCAGTTAAGCGCTCGCTGCAATCAGCTCGGATTGACCAATTCATTCTGCGACATCAGCGATGCTGCTGATCCGAATGCGATTATTCCGCGCAATTATGGACGCGGCGCTAACTTTTTCAGCGCTAATATGAATTTGACTAAAACGATCAGTTTTGGCGGCTCACGCGAAACTGCGGCAGCTAATACACCGGCTCAGGGACAAACTGCAACAACCGGCGGCGGTCGGCGTGGCGGACCGGGTGGCGGAGGCGGTCGCGGTGCGCAAGGAGGCGGAGGCGGTGGACCTTTCGGTCAAGGCGGCGCGCGCAACGATAAGCCGTATAATCTGACCTTAGGCGTGCAAATCAGCAATATATTTAATCGAACCAATTTCGGAAGCCCGATTAACAATCTCAGCTCACCGCGTTTCGGCGGATACAACACGGTTGCCAGATTCGGATTTGGCGGCGGCGGTAGCAATGCCGGAAATCGCCAGGTTCAGCTTCAACTCAGATTCAGCTTCTAAAAGCCGTCTCGAAAACACTATAAGTTAAAGCGCCTTTTACGTGCGACAAAGAAAGTCGCGTAAAAGGCGCTTTAACTTATAGAAAAGCCAAAAGTATTTTGTCGGCAATCTGTTTTTGGGATGAATTACAAAAAACTGGAAACAATGCTTCATCGTTTGGCGTAATTTTTAGTCGAGTGCCAAAGTTCGTTCGAGGTATTTTTTTCACCCCAAAAGCTAAAGGAGATTTATGAAGCAAGCAGTGTTAATTCTTTGCCTTGCGGCAACGACCGCTTTAACCGTTAACGCGCAGCAGGACAAATCAAAAGCGCCGGAAGCGACCGCCGCGACAAAAGTTGTAATGATAAAAGCGGACGCCGCTCCGCTCGATCTCGCCAAAGCCGCAATTGCGGCGCACGGCGGCGATAAATTTAAAGCGGCAAAAAGCATCATCCAGCGCGGTTCGGTCGAAGCGACAGCGCCCGGTTCGGCGCAGGCGGTTCCGGCGGCTTACGCCGTTGTCACCAAAGGCGATAGATTCCGTTTTGAAATCACTTCGCAGTTTTTCAACTTTCTGCAAATCTTCGACGGCGAACAACTTTACAGTTCGATTGCGCGTTTCGACGTGCCGCCGCTCAATAAAATGGGATTCATTTTATTGACCAGAGCCGAAGAAAAGGGCTACACGGTTACGGCGCTGCCCGACAAAAAGAAGCGGCGCGGATTTCGCATTTCCTCGCCCGACGGCTATTCTTCCGATTACTACATTGATCCGGCGAACGGGCAAGTGTTGAGCTATGAAGCCAAATTCACGGTTGAGGGCAGAGAAATCACAACTGCGGTCGAAAACGATAAGTTTCGAGATGTCAGCGGAGTTTTGATACCGGAAAAATATTCGCAGCGTTTGCAGCTTGGAGCAAATACTTTTTACGCGAGCTTTAAAGCAAAAGAGATTCTGGTTAATTCCGAAATCGCGGACGACGTTTTTGTGATGAAGTAAAAACAGGGCGAATTAAGAAATAAAAAGGGAAGGCGTTAAAACCTTCCCTTTTTATTTTTAGCAAATA
>DASWLV010000059.1:0-9930 GCA_036400075.1 Pyrinomonadaceae bacterium | reverse complement strand
CTTTGGAAGTGCAGGCGACCGAAATGCAGTTTATCGGTTCAAATCGTCCGGCTGAAGAAGGCGGATTCAGCGGCGGGAGAAGCGGCACCGATAATTTCAGCGGCGGCGAGCAGCAACGTTCGGAAAGCCGAGCGCCACAACGCGGAGCCGCGCCCGCCGCTTCGCGCGATTACGATGATTTCGACCAATCCGGCGCAAGCGACGAAGATATTCCTTTTTAGTTCAGAGTTTGGATTTCGGAGTGCGGAGTTATTTCTGATTCCGCATTCCGCGCTCCGCATTCGTCTGCATTTCCCACAGTAATAAATGCTTCAAAAATGCGTGATGGGCGGCAAAACGCGCAATGCAAAAGCCGGGCAGACCGTCACGAAAACCTGCTTTTAAAAAATAAGTTTGTAGAAACGCGGTAAAGCCAGCCGTGGCGATTTTAAGCCGCGTTGTTCGCCGACCGCTTTCAAACATTTGTTGTGCGGCGAGTGGTGCATAACGCTCGCCGATCATTCGGTGATGATAAGCGGCATTTTCGATGCTGTAATGCAAAATGTCGCCGCTGCGCAGATATTCCAAACGAGCGTCCGAATTCAATTGAACGGATTCGTGAATCAAAACATCTTTCCAAACGGCTTTTGTCCGATTATAAAAACGCAATTGCCAATCGGGATACCACCCGCCGCCGCGAATCCAGCGATTCATATAAAAATTTTTGCGAGCGATTCTATAGCCGCCGGAAAGTTTTTCTTCGCGTAATGCTTTAAGTTTAAATATCGCCTGAGCTAGCTCGGGCGAGGCTCTTTCATCTGCGTCGAGGCTGAAAATCCAATCGTTTGCTGCATTGGCGGCGGCGAACTGCTTTTGCCGGGCAAATCCCTGCCATTCTTGAACCAAAACTTTAACTCCGCAGCTTTCCGCAATTTCGCGTGTTCGGTCGGTCGAACCGGAATCAACGACAATAATTTCGTCGGCAAAGTTGACCGATTCGCAAGCGGCGCGAATGTTTTCGGCTTCGTTAAAAGTGATAATCGTAGCTGAGATTTTCATTTGAAATGAAAAACTTATAACGCAAAACTTAAAGAAAAAAAAGAAGAGTCATTGTTTCGACTCTTCAACCAAAGAATTAAAAAGAAAATCGAATTATGGAGCGACGACCGATTCGATAATAATGTTGTTAGTTCGCAGCGTCGTCGAAGTGGCGCGCTGTAAATCCGCGAGAGCTTTATTAAAATCGGTTTCGGCGCGAATCTCGGAGTTGCGCGCGTTTGCCAGAGCATTTTCCCGCTGGAACAGCAAGAACGTCGTCGAACGACCCACTTCATAAAGTTTCTGTTCGCCTTGCAGTTGAATTTCAGCGTTCTCACGCGCAATGCGTGCGGTTAAAACTCTTTGACGTGCGGTTTCAACTGCCTGAACCGAATTGCGAACTTCGGCTATAACCAGTTGTTCGGTGTCGCGCGTTTGTGCATCGAGTCTGGTTTGCTGAATCTGCGCGCCCGCCAGGTTTGCCTTCGCCGTGCGGTTGCCGACAGGAATTTGAATCGTCACGCCGACTTGATAAGTCGGCGCGTCGGTGCGAAAAAGATTGGCATTCGATTGACCGAAACCGCCGACTAGAAAACCTTGCGTTGTTGGAACCGTGAATTTCGGATTAGGAATCTGCTGATCTGCTGGTCTCAACAAATTTATTGCATTAAGCAAGATTTCATCATTACCTGAAAATTGCTTGACTTCTAAATTACTATTTGTTTGTCCAGCGTTCTGGGCGATTCCGTTGAGATAAACCGAGCCGGTTAAATCAACAATCGGCTTGGTTTGGTTTTTGAAATATTTTACATCAATGTCGTTGATTTCCCGCTGTAAATTCAAACGGCGCAGTTCAGGGCGGTTTTGTTTGGCTTCGGCGAGCGCATCGTCCAATTTAACCGGCGTTTGATCAAAGCTCGGCTCATCGGTCGGAAGCATTTGCGTTGACCATTCCGGTGCGTTCGGATCGCGCAAAATCAATTGTTTGAGCGTGTTCTCCGCCGTCGTCACGTTTTGCGCCGCGAGCAGCAAATCCGATTCGCGGTTTGCCAATTCGGTGGCAACTTCGGCGCGAGCGAGCGGCGCTGCCGCTCCGGCGGCGATTTGCGCTTCGACGCGGCGAAGATTTTGTTTGGTCAAATCCAAATTCGCCAGCCGGTTTTGCTGATCGCGCAGTGCGAAAACCAAATCCCAGTAAGAGCGCTGCACCTGAGCGATAACATCAATCGTGCGCTGGCGAAAATCGGCGTCGGATTGTTCGAGACGCTTGCGCTGGATTTTGATGTTGCGGCGGTTGTTGTCAATCGCGCGGTCGCGCCAGAGCGGTTGGGTAAAGCTCACGCCGAGCGAAGAAGAAAACAATGCGCTCGTGCCGCTTCCGTCAATCGTCGAGCCTGACACCTGCGCTTGCTGGAAACGATTTTCCGTGCGCTGGTTGTTGTAGAAAGTTCGGATAAATCCGCCGCCGACTTTGATGTTTTTTGAGAAATCGGTATTGACTGTGAAATCGTTGCGAGCCGATTGCCCGGTTGTCCCGCTGCGCGTAAATGTCGGCGTGACGCCGATAAACGGATCGTAAAAACCTTCAAAAGCTATCAGCGATTGCTCATTCAAGCGCACGTCGTTGCGGGCGACTTCAATGTCGTTGTTGTTTTCGAGCGCGCGTCGAATCGCTTCATTCAAGGTAAAAGGCGCGACTTGCCCGGGCGTGACTCCGATGCGAGTCAAACCGGAAAACGGACGCGGCACAAACGGAGCAAACTTTTTATTTTCCGCCGGTTGTTCGGTCTGTTTTTCAGCCGGTTTTTCTGCTGCTTCGTTTTTTTCCTTTTCCGAATCGAAATCGGTTTTGACCGAAGCAATCTGATTTTTTTCGTTTGTTTGAGCAGAAACTTCTGCCGCAGCACCGGAGGCGAGCAATCCGGCAGACAAAATAAAAGTGTATAGATGACGGCGCATCGGAAGCAAAACTCCTTGCAATTTATTACTGTATTTTTAAAATTATTCCGCTTTTTTCGAGCGGCGTTGAACTTCGGAAACTTGTACGACGGTTTTTGTGAGTCTGTTTCAAGAATCTTTGTTGTAGTATAGAACCTAAATGAAAATTTGTCTCTTGACAGGCTTTGAAGTCGGCGAATAATCTTTCAATTTCGCCTTTAAAAAATAAATATTGAGGAGGAGTTTTACAAAAAATGGCAATAAAAGTTGGGATTAACGGTTTCGGGCGCATCGGGCGCAATGTTTTGCGAACTGCGCTGAACGACAGTGAAATTGATTTTGTAGCAGTCAATGATTTAACCGATACGCGAACTCTGGCGCATCTTTTAAAATACGATTCGGTTTTGGGAAATCTCGAAAACAACATCACGCACACGGAAAATTCGATAAAAGTTGACGAAGACGAGTTCCGCGTTTTCAGCGAAAAAGACCCGGCGTTGATTCCCTGGGAAGAAGTCGGCGCGGAAATCGTGATTGAAAGCACGGGACGTTTTACCAAAGCCGAAGACGCCGCGAAACATCTGCGCGGGACGGTTAAAAAAGTGATTATCTCTGCTCCGGCAAAAGGCGAAGACGTGACGATTGTATTGGGCGTTAACGAAGAAATGTACGACGCGGCAAATCACAAAATCATCTCGAACGCTTCGTGCACGACAAATTGTCTCGCGCCGGTCGCGAAAGTGATTCACGAAAAATTCGGAATCAAAAACGCTTTGATGAACACGATTCACTCCTATACAAACGACCAGCAATTACTCGATTTACCGCACAAAGATTTGCGCCGCGCCCGCGCAGCCGCACTTTCGATGATTCCGACTTCAACGGGAGCGGCAAAAGCCGTCGCGCTCGTGATTCCCGAACTCAAAGGCAAATTCGACGGCATTTCCGTCCGCGTCCCGACGCCGAACGTCTCGCTCGTTGACGTGGTGATGAATGTGGAAAAAGAAACCAGCACCGAAGAAGTCAATCAGGTTTTGAAAAACGCTGCGAATGAAGAAATGAAGGGAATTCTCGCATTTTCGGAAGAACCGCTCGTCTCGATTGATTTTCGCGGCAACCCGAATTCGTCAATCGTTGACGCCGAAAACACCAAAGTCATCGGCAACACCTGCATTAAAGTTCTCGCCTGGTACGACAATGAATGGGGGTATTCCTGCCGCGTCCGTGATTTGATTAAATTCATTGCAGCAAAAGGACTTTAAATTTGTTCGTTGTTCGTCGTTCGTTGTTCGTAGCTGTTTATGAGTTACGGCGAACGACGAACAACGAACAATGAACAAATTAATGAACAAAAGAACTATCAAAGATTTAGATTTAGCCGGAAAAAGAGTTTTTATCAGAGTTGATTTTAATGTTCCAATTAAAAACGGACATATCGAAGATGACACGCGAGTTCGCGGCGCGCTTCCGACAATTCAGTACGCAATTGAACAAGGCGCAAAAGTTATTTTAGCTTCACATCTCGGTCGTCCGCTCAAAGATAAAAAGAAAGCAGAAGAGCAAGGAACAGTTTACGATGCGAGCAAATATTCATTGCGCCCTGTTCATGATTATCTTGCTAAAGTTGATTTCATTTCATCCGTCGAGTTTGCTGATGACTGCATTGGAGATGAAGCGTGGATGCATGTTAGAGCGATGAAAGATGGAGAAGCTGTACTGCTCGAAAATCTGCGTTTTCACAGCGGTGAAGAAAAAAACGACGACGCCTTTGCCCAACAATTAGCAGAACTCTCGGACGTTTACGTCAACGACGCTTTCGGAGCGGCGCACCGCGCACACGCCTCGACCGCCGGAATCACTAAGTTTGTCAAAGACGCGGTTGCCGGTTTATTGATGGAAAAAGAATTGAATTTTCTATCAAAAGCGCTCAACAATCACGAACGCCCGTTTGTCGCAATCTTAGGCGGCGCGAAAGTTTCAGACAAAATTCCGGTGATTAAATCTTTGATCGAACGCAAAGTTGATAAATTATTAATCGGCGGCGCGATGGCTTACACATTTTTTAAAGCCGAAGGGTTTACAGTCGGAAAATCTCTGGTCGAAAACGAAATGATGCCGACCGCGCTCGAAATCAAAAAACAGGCAGAGGAAGCTGGAGTCGAATTATTGCTTCCGACCGATCATCAAGTGGTTGATTCTTACGATCCTTTGAATTCGCGCAAAACGATTCCGGTTGAATTTACCAACGCCGGACTCGTCGGTCTGGACATCGGTGCGGAAACGGTCGAAACATTTAAAAATGCAATAAAAGGCGCGAAAACAATTATCTGGAACGGTCCGATGGGAATGTTTGAAGAAAAACCGTTTGACGAAGGCACGCTGGCAATCGCGCAAGCCGTTGCCGACGCGACCGAAACGGGCGCAACTTCAATTGTCGGCGGCGGAGATTCGGTTGCGGCAATCAATCAATCGGGGTTAGCCGATAAAATTTCCCATATCTCGACCGGCGGCGGTGCGACTCTGGAATTCCTCGCCGGAGACGAATTGCCGGGAGTTGCGGCTTTAAACGATAGCAATTAACAGTGATTAATGCCGGTGTTTTAACATTTCGAGAGTTTGTGATGAATGAGCCTTTGCCGCTGGCGACGATTCAAGAGTCTGTGCTTGAGTTTTTACGCGGGCGCGAAGATGCAATTCTGTTTGGGGCGCAGGCTGTCAACGCTTACGTTAAAGAGCCGCGGATGACGCAGGACATTGATTTGCTTTCGACGCGCGCCGAAGAGCTTGCCGAAGAATTGCGAGAGTTTTTGAGCCAAAAATTTCATATTGCCGTGCGCGTTCGCGAGATAAAGGAAAAAGGTTTTCGCGTTTATCAGGTGCGAAAAGAGGGAAACCGGCATTTGATTGATGTGCGTTTTGTTGAAAAATTTCCCGAAGCAAACACGATTGAGGAAATCAAAGTTTTATCGCCTCCCGAATTAATTGCAAGCAAAGTAATTTCTTATCAATCCCGGTTGGGCAAGCCGAAATCGGGGACTGATTGGCGTGATTTGGCGGTTTTGCTTTTAACTTTCCCTCAATTTAAAAGCGAAACGAGCGAGATTGCGAAAATTCTGGAAAATGCAGGCGCGGATGAAGCCGTGATGAATGTTTGGCGCAGGCTCGTCGAGCAGGAAATTAAACTTGAAACAGAGGATGACGATTTAGATTATTAACCGAAAAAAATGAGAAAACCCGTTATTGCCGGAAATTGGAAAATGTATAAACTGCTTTTGGAAGCAGTCGAAACAGCCGTTGAATTAAAATCTCTGACGGCGAACGCCAATCATTGCGAAGTCGTTATCGCGCCTGTGTTTGTTCATCTGAAAACCGTAGCTGACAGGCTCGAAGGCTCGAATGTGAAGATTGCGGCGCAAGATTGTGCCGCTGAAGCGAAACACAGCGCGCAGACGGGCGAAGTCGCGGCAGATATGATTCAAGATGTCGGAGCGGAATATTGCGTTATCGGGCATTCGGAGCGGCGGCAGTTTTATGGCGAAACGGACGAATCGGTGAACAAAAAAATTCGGGCGGCTTTGGCTGCGGGTTTAAAACCGATTGTTTGTGTCGGCGAAATGCTGCCCGAAAGAGAAGCGGGGCGGGCGGAATCCGTCGTCGAAACTCAATTGGCGGGCGGTTTGCGTGGTTTGACAACCGATGATATGAAAAGTATCATCATCGCTTACGAGCCTGTTTGGGCAATCGGCACCGGAAGGACAGCCACGCCCGAACAGGCTCAAGAAATGCACGGCTTTGTTCGCCAAACGCTCAAACGAAATCATTCGGCGGAAATCGCCGAAGCGACCAGAATTCTTTACGGCGGTTCGGTCAAACCCGATAATATTCGAGCTTTGATGGAACAGGCGGACGTTGACGGCGCATTGGTCGGCGGAGCCAGTCTTGACGCACAGAGCTTTGCTCAAATTGTTAATTATAAATAGAGGCAGTTACATTGATTTATTTACTTTACGCATTATTTATTTTGTCCTGCATCACCTTGATCGCATCGGTGCTGCTTCAGCCTGGCAAATCCGACGCAGGCGCGCTTTTTACGAGCAGCGTTTCCAGCACGGCTTTCGGTCCGCGCGGGACGCTCAATATTTTGTCGAAAATCACCATCGGCGCAGCGACGCTTTTTATGCTGTCGGCGTTTTTGCTCAGTCAAAATGCTTTGACCGGCGGGCGTTCGGTTTTAGAATCGGGAGCAATGCCTGCCGAGTCGCCTGCGACAACCGGCGACTCTAATGCGAATTCAGCGGTTGCGACCGAAAACGCGATGGGCGCAAACACCAACGCGAATAACGCGACGGATAACGCAAATACGGCTGCAACAACCACAAACACGGCGGCATCAAACGCCAATGCCGGCAATGCCAACGCAGCGGCTTCGCCCGCAACGAACACGGCGCCCGCAAATCAGGCTGCCAATAAGAACTAGTTTTTTGAATTTATTTGAAATTTGAGATTTCAGATTTGAAATTTCAAATTCGCCCAGGTGGCGGAATTGGTAGACGCGCACGTTTGAGGGGCGTGTGGAGAGATCCGTGCTGGTTCGATTCCAGTCCTGGGCATTTTTATTAAAGCGAAAAAGCCTTTGTTTTATTTGATTACTCAACAAAACAAAGGCTTTTTCGTCTCAAATTTGAATCGAAAAAAAGGGAAAATGGGAAATAAAGAATATTGTGGGCAGGTCAGTCAAGATCAGTCCAGCGCAGACTAATCCAAGAAAACCAAATCATAATTGAGGTTGATATTGGTTTTTGGTCATATTACGGCGGGTTTTGCTGAAACTGCTTACTAACCGACTTTAGCCAAAATCATAGTGATTTCGTCACGGACGGTGGGCGTTTCGACAGTTCTCAGTAATTTTATTGATTTACCGTCTTCAGAAAGTTTCCACACCTCTCTGGTGGTAACTTCCATTTCGCCATTCGGGGTTTTAATCCGGCGAATTGTTGTGAATTGCAGCGATTTGCCGCTTTTATCCGGTTTGGCTTTAACTCTGACTAATCCTTGCGGAGTTTCAACTTTTACTTCTTCACCGTTCAGATTATAGACAGCATCGTTTGTGGTGAAAAATAACGCCATTGTTCCGCCGTAATTTATCTTTTCCGTCCCGGAAGTCGCAGACTTAACCTCTCCGGTCGGCTGCGGATTTCCCATCCTGCTTGCACTCTGGGTAACAGGAGTCACAGCGCCGCGCCCTTCGGCTTCAATCGGCACGTTTCCGTCAACCTGGCTTTTGACGTTAATATTGCTCTCGGTTCCGCTAACCGCCATTTTGTAGTTTTTCAGTTTTTGGGGGAAATCTTTGCTGGTGTTGGTTTTTTCCTTATCCAACATCCAATTTCCGGCGAACACGGAAGTTTGTGATTGAGCTTTAATTCCAATTACCGCCGATAAGAAAACGAGCGCGAAAACTAAGCTGAAGCATTGATTTTTCATGATTATCGTTGTCCTTCCAGAATAGAAACCATTGAAAATGGCTTTCCGGCAATACGCCTTTAATTTTTTAATTCGATCTGAACAAAGAAATTTGTTATTTTTCCCGGTCATTTTATTACATCCGATTAATTCATATCAACTAAAAGGCTTTGCTCACGAATGAACAAAGCCTTTTGCATTTCATAAATGTAATAAAAGTTATCCTTTTTTAGTTAAACTTTGATAACCTCTCCGATTCGACAGGCGAAATTTACCGCCTTTTTCCGCTTTGACGGCAACTTTCAGCTTGTGCCATTTATTGTCCACAGTTTCAGGATAAAAGCCGATCACGTATTGATTTTCAACTTCTGCCTGGACTTTTCTTAAAATGGAATATAAGAAAAGCCGATTCTGAATCATTTGTTCAAATGATTGTCCGCCGCTCGTGCGGCTTAATTCGTCGAGCGCGGCACGATTGAGCTGATTGGTTTCCGATGTTCCCAAAGTCTGCTTTTGCTGACCGCGATAAATGTCGGTATAGCTCCACAAACGCTGATTCTGATCGGCAAAGCTAATGGTATAAGTCGGCAAATTTATGCCTCGCAAATGCAGCCGCAATTCTTTTAGGCTGTGATGACTTGAATGATCTTCTCCGTCGGTCAAAATTATCAAAATCTGCTTCGAGTTTTTATTTTCGCGGACTTTGCTTGAAGCGGCGAAAACAGCGTCGTAAAGGGAATTAGGCGAATTCGGCTTGGCATCGAGAAGCGCCGTCTGAATTTGCTCGCCGGTCGGCACGAAATCGGTTGTCAGGCTTCCTCGCTCATTAAATACGGTTATGAAAAAATTGTCTTTTTGTTTTAACTCTTTGGTAAATTGCCGCAGAGAGTCTAAAACATTTTTCGTCCGTTCGTCGGTCGTCGGATGCAAATCATAAACGATGCCGAAATAAACGGGAGATTCCTCCGCTGAAAATTGTTCGATTTCCTGTTTGACGTTCTTGTCGAAAACTTCAAAATCTTCCTTTTTCAGATTTTTCACATAATTGCCGTTTTTATCCGTAACCGCAACATTCAATGTAACCAGATTCGTCTCAACGCTAATTGTCTCGTCCTGTGCGGATGCGCCGCCGGACATTGCCGCAAATAAAACGATTGCCGGTAATAATTTGATAACTTTCATATCTGCGCCTCTCTTTATTCTGCCTTTAACTTATCGCCAATTAGAAAACGCCGCGATTATTAAATTTAATAATGTATAGTTTTCAATTCCTCTACTAGTTAACGCGCGAAAATATTAAAAAAAGTATCCCTAAAAGTTTCTAATTGATTCCTTATTATTGAGCCGCTCTTTATTTTGCTGTCCGATATTTTTGTCTGATTTCACAAAAACAAATCTTTCCTTTAAAATCGCAGGAACAAAACCCGCCGCGTCCGGCGATTTTCCAAAATGAATTTTTACAAATTTTTAAGCCTGTTTCTCGTCTGTTTTCTGTTTCTGAATTCAGCGCCG
>DASWLV010000058.1:0-20911 GCA_036400075.1 Pyrinomonadaceae bacterium | reverse complement strand
GTTGTTGTTCCTAGAACACTATTATAAGTGCTTCTTGCAGCATTATCTGATGAAATTTGTCCACTCGTTTTGAGAGTTAATGTAACCCAAATCACACTAAAATCTTCAGTGTCGAGCGTCACAATTTGATTGTTAGGCTTTGTGTAAGTTGCTTTAAACTCCATATTATCTTTCGTACTGCTCTCTGTAATTCCCTTGATTTCCACATCCGTTGTTGCCGTTATTGTTCTTGTCGTAGTGTTATTACTTGTAAATTGCGCTGTGCCTGTTCCAGATGTCGGAGTTAAGGTTAAAGTTATCGGTAGATTATTTGGATTATTCGGGACTTGAACTCTAACTGTTGCCGTTTGATTTTTCCCAACTGCTTTGAATGAAGATATTGATACAGATGGCGGTCGAACAATCAAATTAGCGATGGGCGATGCAAAAACTTCATCGGGCAAACAAGCCTCTGTTGCATCTCCCCACCAAAACTGTCCCGTCCAATTTGCCGAAAGATATGCGTCTCCTTCGCTGATTGCCGTTGTTGATCCGTCAAAACCTACTTGGGCAATCTGCTCGTTATCAACCGTCCAACTCGCATCAGCCGGATATGGATTATTTGCAGCCGTTTTTCAACAGTTCCTTTATGGAATCATAGTGCTCTTTTTATTTCTTTTATTAACTTATTTTTATCACCTTTAACTTCTGTTGCTCCACCAAAGCGAATGATTAAATAACTTGATGGATTGTTTCATCACTCGTACAAAATGATTTGTTCACTGGTTTTACAGTTAAAAATTCCTGTAAAAAAGAATAAACCAACTTAGCAAAACTCAAAAAGATTTTTTAATCTCTTTTATTAGCGTTTCTCTATCAGCTTTGATTTTAACGGCTCCGCGAAATCCGTCAACAACCGAGTAGCTTAATTCACAACTAAAAGGTTTTCTTATAATTACGCTTTGCGGTCTATATTCAATAATTTCCTTCCCTTTTAATTCCTCATTACAACTACTAGGCTCAAGGAAAAGTACATACTCATGTTCAGGAATCAGGACTGGGTCTCCAATTCCCGGGATACCTAAACCACCACCTAAAAGAAAGACATGCACATATTCGTCTCTGCCATCTTTTTCCCTTTTCACTTTTCCTTTAAGTTTTTTGCTTAGCTTTACGCGATAAATTTCACCCACAATAAACTCTCTCGGACTTCTGTTAGAACCATCAGGATTTGGCTTATACTTTTCAGGACGTATTACTAGGTAGCTTTTTTCAACTGTGCCTACAATAACCGTTTTACTCTTATCAGCTATTTCTTTCCAATATTCTCGCGGATAAGTTTGCCCTCTTAATTCTAGAATCGAAAAAGTAAACACAAAAAGTGCTAAGATAATAGCTTTAACCATAGAAATTTTCTCCCTATATATTCCTGTATGTTATGGACATAATTGGAACACGTATTGGGGTGCAATTGGGTCAGAAACTGCATGAGCTTCTTGTTCGGCATCTGGAAGTCGCCGTATTGCAATTTGTCTTTGCTCACCACGCCATTCCTCCTTAGCGTGATGAAACTTTTGCTCTAACGGCTGTTTATCTGGGTCAGTAAGTAACAAAAGACGCGGCATAAGACTGTCTATTTGAAATAAGTCATAAAAAAGTCTTCCCGGCTTTGTAAATTGTTCAAAATGTACTTCCTCGTGTTTGTATGTCTTGTCGTAGAACTGGCTTGTTGTTGGAGTTCTCATTACAATTTCGCTAGGAACTCTTTGTAGAGTTCCACGTCCAACAATTGTCCAAAGATTTCTGTTAGTATCGTAATAATAATCAGGAGTTCCATCAGTAAGAGGGTAATCAACGCTTCCGCCCCAATATCGTGGAATATTTACTGTAAAAGGCGCTTCTTTAGTTTTTGATCCTCCGTTTTGAAACGTAACTTTTACTTTAATGGTATATGTGCTGCTAAGACTAGCTGAACAAGGGCTATCAGGCTTAGCAAACCAATGTGCTTTCGCCTGAGTTGTTGCTGCGGTCGGGGCAGTGAAATTAACTTGCGGATTGTTTCCGCCGCTGGTCGGCTCAAAGCTCCATTGATAAGCTGTCGCAGTGCCGTTTTCGACGGTAACACTAAACTCAACCGTATCTCCGTCCATTGCGTTTTGCGGAACATTAATAATCAGGATTGGCTTAACAATCACATTAGCCGTTCGATTGACAGCAACTTCATCGGGCAGACAAGCCTCTGTCGCATCTCCCCACCAAAACTGTCCCGTCCAATTTGCCGAAAGATATGCGTCTCCTTCGCTGATTGCCGTTGTTGATCCGTCAAAACCTACTTGGGCAATCTGCTCGTCATTAATCGTCCAACTCGCATCAGCCGGATATGGAGAATAAAGATTCTGATAACAATCTCGATCTTGCTGTTGTGCTGTATATTGAAATGTCTCGCCCTCGTCAATCTCTGCCGAATAAGGTGTTATCCAACCGCTGTTATACATATTCGGACAACACACAAAGCAGCTATAACTGCTACTTACTTTGTCTGATTTGCTGACGACTTCGCTGCGTCCGATTAATCTGGTTTGAGGCGCGCCGACCAGACTCCAGCGGATTTGTCCAAAGGCGAAATTTAGCGGTAATTGTCTGCCTTCACTATCAGGAATTTGTTGGTCTCGTATTTTACCAATATCAAACGTGGCGGTTGCTCCCGGTTCTAATTTCTGCGGATACAGAGCATAAAATCCGCCGTCGAAATTAACCTGCATCGTGAATTTGCCGCTTTTCTCGCCGACATTTGTGATTGACAGAATTGTCGAGTAATCATCATCGAGCCGTACTGTATAACCGCCCGCCGAGTTGCGCGTCAAACCCGAATCGCGCAGCGGTATATCGTAATCAACTTTGGTCAGATTATTGGTCGTGTTGATTGCGCCGACGAGACTGCCCGCCGCTCCGCTGTTGATGATTTGCACGCTCACCGAATCGAGGTCTGCTCTGGTTTTCGCCGCCGTTACCAATCCCGTCAGGTCAACTTCTTTAATCGCGTTTGCCGCGATTGTCACCGCCGGCAATTCCACAACTCCGCCGCCTTCGCCCGATGCAGGCAGAAAACGAGGTCGCGCCGTAACCGGATTGTCGCTCGTGTTTTTTAAGACCAGATGCGGAGTCGAATCTTTTAATCTGAAATTCGTCGCGTACAAATTCGGCTGGGCGATATTCTGCGGGTCATAAAAACGAATGCTGCTGGCATAACCGCCGTTGTTGGAAACCACCAAACCCGTCGGAATCAATCGCCCCAACTCGCCGCTCGATTCAATCCTGACCGATTCTGCTTTCGTGTCCGATTGATTTTGTCCGTTATTTCGCCGCTTTACAATTTCCGTCGCGTAGGGCGCAACGTTTACCTGTTCAGTTTCCCCGTTTGAATAAGTCAGAGTCGCAACCGTCAGCGAATCGGAATAATTCCCCAATGCGATTGTCGCCGCAGCGTTTTTCGGCATTCGCCAGACGGCTTCGCGCACGTTTGAGCGCTGTGCATTTACGACGACAAACAAAACATCCGTGCTGCCGTTTTGTCCGATGCCGTGCAGCGTCAACTGCGCCCAAACTTCCATCGAGTTTCCGGTGTAAGACAAGCTCATCCCGCCCCATTTCTGCCTGTTTCGATGCTCTGCCGGAATCAGGCTCATTACGTCAACAAAACGCATCTCCGCAGGTTTCAAGCTGATTGTTTCCCCGACGATTGGCTCGCCCGTATCGGTGTAAAAAGTCGGAACGGCATCAATGACGTGCGAGCTGCGGCAGTTGAGAACTATTTCGCTGCTCGACGCTTCCCGCAAATCAATCAATGGCGCGTAAATAACTTGCGGGGTCGGCGGTCGGCACGTCGGGCATTGTTGAGCTGTAGTTTCGCCGGGCTTATCGCCTTGAGCCTCAGCCGTTTGACCGCTGACTTTCAGATATGCGGAAAACGCGACGCCGCTCAACCCGATTAAAAGCGTTAGCAAGATAAAATATAAAGCTTTTTTGTTCGGAAGAATCTGCAGAAAGGACTGATTTGTTTTGAACATTGATTTACCTTCGTAAAGCAATGGAAAAGGGGAGCGCTTTTCCGGTTGTGAGAGATGACGCTTTCGAGAAAACGCCGGGGCTGGTTACGCGGTAAATGCAGGCGTGCCGCTTAATCGTCTGCGATGAAAACTTCTGTTACGACCGATTCGGAAACTGCGTGTTAAAAGTTCAGAGAGAACAATTTCGTTTTTAAAATTGAAACGTCTCTTAACTAAAAATTCGATGACAAAGACGACTCTTGACAACTTGAGTCTTTCGCTTCGTATGCGCGAGCTGCTGAATACGCGGTGAATATAATCCTGTTTGATTTTCCTGTCAACAGTTTTTTGAAGAATTTTGAAATAATTGGAGAGGCAAAAACAGATTTTGTTTAAGCGGCTTTTAGCTCTGACGATGCAAAATAAAATCGGCAATTTCGCGCAAAAGCTCAATCGGTTTTTCGATTTCGGAAAGCGCGGAAACGCAGTTTCGATGAGTGCTCGAGTTATCAACGATTTAAAACAAGTGTTTGGTTATGCAAAAGTCGAAATTATGGCAGTTTCAATTTATTATTGATTATCAACGGTATTAATTAAAAGATTTATGTTGTTATGAATATTTAGTTTTTAAAACCTGAACAAAGATCAAAAATCCCTGAATCAGAAAGATGCGTCTGACTACGAATTCTAAGAACTCTTGATACCATATTACAAAATTTTTCATCCTCTTTTGAAATTGATATAGCTTCATCACTTCCTAATATCCAAATACCATAACGATTATCACCTATAATCAACGGACCGGAAAATGGCTGATTTGTCATAGTGAATCGAAATCTTCTAGCAGTGCTTTTCTCCAACTCGCAAAGCCAGTTTATTTTTTCATGCATCTTTGTGAGGAAGGGCTGATTACCATATAAATTGAATTCATTTAATTCTTTTTCTAAATTACTTTTAGAAAAGAAATAACAAAGTTCTGCATCATTATTCTCCTTATTCTGATTTATCCATTGAATAAGAGAAGTTTGAAATTGTTTCTCATATTGGAGTTTATTATCTTCTTTTGCTAAATAATCTCTTGCTCCAAGAATTAAGGAGGGCGTTTGCTGACAAATGTATAGTCTTTTTTGAGTTTGTGTAATCATTTCTACACCAAGCTCATACATCTCTTCTCTAGATTGTGTATAACGCGGCTCACTATAATATTTAGCAAGTTCTGTTTTTATGCTGTCACGGACAACACTTCTGAATTCGGAAAGTTTTCTATAGTTTTTGAATACAACTTTCTTTGATTTAAAACCATTACTACCTAAGCCTTCTGATAAGTTTTTTATGAAGTTTTTAGCTTCCTCTTCTCTTTCTTCATCATCAATTAAAGATTTGATAATTACAAGTATTGACTTATTCGCCTTTAAGGCTTCTTCATATTCTGATTGCACAGCTTGGCGAAATGATTTCCAAATGAGCAAGACAAAAATGTCACTTTCCCTAACTTCTTCAATATAAGCATTAAATGGAGATTGGCTCATTGCAGGAAATAGTTCAAAAAGGGAAGGAGTAATATTCATCTCTTTGAGTACTTCCTGAATTACTTCTCGTTCGTTTTCAAGTTCTCTCATAGCAGAACTTACAAAAACATTTATGCTTTTTCTCATTTGAGTAACTAGCTTTCTTAGTTAAAAGTTTCTATTAATCATGAAATCCGCCCAAGAAAGGAGCAATTCTTTATACTTGGAATTAGGGATATTCTTTAAATAAGGTACAGCCTTATCAATAAAAGTATTAGCTAAATCTTGACATCTTTTTATGCCATTTAACTTTCTTAAAAGCTCTATTACTTCTTGAATTTCTGCAATAGAAGCATTCTGATTGCCTAGTACTTTCATTATCATCTGTTTTTCAGCTAATGAAGCTTTACTCATTGCCTCCAAAACTATGATAGTCTTTTTCCCTTCCCGTATATCTGAGCCAACTGGTTTTCCAATTTCTTCTTGATTACCTATTATACCTAGAATGTCATCTTGAAGTTGGAATGCTATTCCACAGTTTGAAGCAAAATTCTTTATTGCTTTGACATGAGGATGCTCAAAATCAGTAGTTTCCAATCCAATCATTGCGCCAGCCATTCCAGCAAACTCATAAAGGATTCCGGTTTTAAGCCAAAGCATATCAACGACTTCCGCTTCAGTTAATTTCAGCGAAGTCAAATCTTTAATTAGCCCGTATTGAACATCTAGTGTTTCACCGCGAATTAAATTTGCAAGAACGTAAGACTGCAAAAAATTAAGAATATTCAAAATAACATTAGCATTTACACCTTTTTTTAGCGATGATTCAATAAATAAAGTGGTAGCCCAACCGTGCTGCATATCACCCGTTAATATTGCAATACTCTCTCCATATTTTATGGCTTTCTCATTGTTCAATTTCATATCTGAAACTGATTTATGGGCAATTAAATTGTGAACAGTTGGAAACCCTCGACGCAGATTATCATTATCAATTAGATCATCATGAACCAGCGTCCATGTGTGGAAGACTTCAACTCCTGCAGCAGCCGGAATAGCCTTCTCTATATTTCCGCCAACACTCCCGCAAGACATTAACAAAACAGATGGTCGAAGTCTTTTTGCAGGTCTTCTTATGTAGCTCCAAACGCTTTCCTCAATATGAGAAGGAGCAAAAAATTTTGCTATTTCACCATTATTGAGATAAGAGAGAATATCTCTTTCTGATTTTTCTAAAAAACTAAATAATTGTTGTTTCACTTCTGTTTTAGTCATAATATTTGTTTTATCAACCAGGCACTATCTTATGGATAACTTTACTAGAACCCATTTTAAATTAAAAAGCGGATTCTTCTTCGTCTTTATCGAAAACAATGCGGCGTTTGACTGTTCGCGCGGGTTTTTCTTCCGGCTCGTCGTCTTTCATGTTGAGAGTTTCCAAAAGGGGTTTTCCGTCGTCATCGCGCATTAAAATTTCGATGCGACGCTCGGCTTTGTTTAATCGTTCCTGGCATTCGCGCGCGAGGCGGACGCCGTCTTCAAAAAGCCGTAGACTTTCTTCGAGCGGCAATTCGCCGCGCTCCAATTCACGGACGATTCGCTCCAAAGCGGTGAGCTGTGTTTCAAAATTCGGTTCGTTCATTATTACAACTATTGCGTGAGCTGTTCGAGTTGTCGGCGCAAATCTTCAATCACCTGACGATTCGGCAGACGCGACGCTCCGGGTTTTTTGGCAAGCTCCTGCTGCACAATTTGTCCGACTTGCTGCGCGATGCGGTCAGCGAGCGGTTCGTCCTTTACGCCGACGACTTTCCATTTATCGCCGTTTTTCTGCATCGTTAATTCAAGCGGGCGATTTTGATAATTGCTTTTCACAATCGCCGTGTCGCCTGTTTGCGAAACTTCCGCAACGCGGTTGAGCGCGACGGTTGTCGCCCACGCCGAAACTTGCGGCAAACTGGCAGTTTTATTTTTAATTTGGAGCGGAATCTCCCTCCGCGCCTGTTCTTTGATTGTCGGCAAAACCGGCGTCAGATATTGCCCGATTAACTGTTCGGCGCGTTTGACGGTTTCGGGCGGAAAACCGCGTGCGTAGCGTTCTTTGGCTTTGGCTTCGATTTGCGGGACAAAACTATCAACCACCGCATTTGCGTCGAGAAACTGGTCAATCTTAGGCTGATCGTCTTTACGCGCCGCGTCAATCAGGAGCGCAAGCGAATAAGTCGGCGATTTTTGCAAATTCGACCACCACCAATAACCGGCTACTGCCCCGATAACTAAAACAACCGCCAGCAAACCGCCCAAAATCAACAAAATCTTGCCGCATCCGCCGCGTCTTGCTTTCGACGCTTGGCTTTGATTTAAAGGCACAGGCGCAGGCGCGCCCGGCTGTTGCGAAGGCTCTTCGAGATTGACGACAATGCGGCGATTTTCTGACATAAAAACAAAATGAAACCACAGATTAACACAGATATACGCGGATAAATAAAATGATTCAAACAGGGATTAAGTGGATTAAGGGGATTAAAAACAGATTGAATTTATCCCTTTAATCCCTTAATCCCTGTTAATTTATCCGTGTTTATCCGCGTCCGTCCGTAGTTCCATTCTTTTCAATAACACGACATTTCACACTGCCGCGCGCGAGTTTTAAATTTAAATTTTCTCCCGTTTCGATTTGCGCCGCGTCGCGCAAAATCTCGCCGTTTTCTTTTTGCGCGAGAGCAAAACCGCGCCCTAAAACTGCAAGCGGCGAAAGCGCGTCGAGCGTTGACGCGGCAAGCCGAAATTTCTCGCTTGAATCCGACATTTTTAATCCAATTGCGGCATCGAGCTGCTGCTGCAAAGCGCGCAAATTCGATTCGGCGCGGACGGCGTTTGTTTTTAAAATTGCGGGCGTTAATTTGGCGTTCAAGAAATCGAAACGCCGCTGATTTTGTCTGGTTTTATCGAGAAACAGCGTTTTAAGGTGCAGCAAATTCGTTTCGACAGTTTGCCGCTTTTCCCGAAAGCGAGCCGGAATTTCGGCGAAAATCTGCGCAGCCCGCAGTTCTTGAAGACGAGATTTTGATTCTAAAATTTTATATTCCATCGCTTGCCGCAAATCTTCCTGCCGTTCAATTAAGAACGCAGCAATTTGCGATTCCTGCGCGGCGACGATTTCGGCTGCGGCGGAAGGCGTCGGAGCGCGAAAATCGGCGACAAAATCGGCAATTGTAAAATCAACTTCGTGTCCGACGGCGGAAATTACCGGAATCAACGAATTGCGAATCGCGCGCGCCACGCGCTCGTCGTTAAACGCCCACAAATCTTCGGTCGAACCGCCGCCGCGCCCGACAATCAAAACGTCAATCATCCGCTCGCGGTCGCCCGCCTGCAAAGCGCGAAAATGCTGCTCATTGGCAAGCTCAATCGCGTCTCGAATTTCCTGCGGCGCAGATTCGCCCTGCACGCGCGTCGGAATCAAAACGATGTCAACCGTTCGAGTGCGGCGCGCGAGAACGTGCAAAATATCGTGAATCGCAGCGCCTTGCGGCGACGTGACAACACCGACGCGACGCGGAAAAAACGGAAGCTGCCGTTTTAATTCTTCCGCAAACAAACCTTCGCGTTCGAGCTTTTGTTTTAATTGCTCGAACGCGATTTTCATCGCGCCTTCGCCGACCGGCTCAAGCGATTCGACCAGAATTTGATATTCGCCTTTCGGCTGGTAAACCGTCAGCTTGCCGGAAACTCTGACCTGCAAACCGTCAAACGGCTGAAACCTGATTCGCAAATTCGAGCCGCGATAACAAGCCGCTCGCAACTGCGAAAACTCGTCGGAAAGCGTGAAATACCAATGCCCGGAATTCGCCGCCGCAAAATTGGAAATCTCGCCTTCGACCCAGACGGATTTAAACGAACGCTCGATCACGCTCGAAACTTTCGCCGTCAATTCGGAAACCGAAAGCGGTTTGCGTTCTTCTTCGTCGAACAGAGATTGCAGCAGCGGACTTTTCATTCGTAAATAGTAAATCGCAAATCGTGAATCGAGAAAAGGGGAGAGTTATAGTTTTAGCTCTATTTTGTGGTCGCTTGTTCGAGTTTAATCAGAAAATTGTTCGCCTGTGCTTCGGCAAAAAGCTTTTTCAAAAATTCGGCTTGTTTCAAATCAAAGCGATTTGTTTCAATGAATTTTGCGAGTTCTTCGGTTTTGGCGTCGGACGTTATCGCGCCTTGCATTTCATTGGCGGTTAAACGTAGAACCGGAACGAATTTGACGGGTTTACCGACGCGCCTGACATCAATCAGATTGCGGTACAAAATCATTTTTATCAGCCCGTCTTTGATGTCGCTCGTGTGAGTCAATTTTCCGCGCTGGGTGTGTTTCGATTCGATTAAATACAAGATTCCGTTTTCGTAAACGGCTTCGTCAACCGTCAGAAAATATTTGCCGCCGAGATAATCCGCGATTGTGATACGGCTTTTCGTTTGCGTCGGCATTGTTTCTTTGGGCTGGTCGGTTTGAATTTCGCGCTGCTGCGCCTGTTGGGATTTTTGGCGGGAAAATTCTAAAAACTGCACGATGTCGCCCGTTAATTTGCGCTCGAAATTTTCAACTCCCGCCGCGTCATGCATTTTAACGCCCATCGTTTCGGAGATTTTTTGATAAGCGGTTTTCGTCAGTTCGAGCGTTTGTTTTAAATTTTTCAGCTCACGCAGATTCCACTCGAAAGCCGATAGATTTGTCCGGCTCAAGTCTTTTAATTTCGTCCGGATAAATTCATTGTTAAATTGCTGCCCGATTAAACTGTCGGCGCGTCGAGGACTTTTTTCCGCCCGGTCGTAATAACCCAAAACCGCGTAAACTTCCAGAAGATTCAAAAGCGAAAAAGTGTCCCAGGCTAAAAAATCGCGCTCGCCCGATTGTCCTTCGTCTTTTAAGACCGGAATCACGGCGGCGCGTTTTTGATGTGCGAGAGTGTTGTAAAGGCGTTCGTAAGGATAAGAGCGTGTGCGTTTTGGCGAAACCCAGCGGCTGACGGCGACTTTTTTATCGCCGTCGGTTAAAACAAACGCGGGCGGAGCGCGGTTGACATCAAGAGTTTCGAGCGGGAATTCGCGCAAAGTTTCGGTTGCCAAAGGCTTATATTTTATTTGCTTGATTTCGCCCGTAATATTTGAATCCTGCAAGCGAGCGGGCGCAAAAGAAGTTTTTTGAAAAACGGCGGGCGCGGTTTCTTGCGTTTCGATTTCTATTTTGCGGCTTTGAAGGCGCGGCGGAACTGAGACGCTCGCTCCGAGCCGGACAAAAGCGTTTTCGCGTTTAACCGTAACGCGCGGCGCGGCTTTGGATTTTGATTGGTAAGTTAAGGTGTAAGCCGTGCGAAGCTGCGCGACTACATCTTCGTAAACTTTTTGCAATTCTTCGATTTGGCGAATCGGAAAATAAACGCCGCCGGAAACTTCGGCGAGTCTTTTGGCTTCTTCTTCGGCTTTCGTCGTCAGTGTCAAATAACGATTTCTGAGTGGATCAATAGTCTGAGTTGATTCTGGAACGTTCGCCGCCGGAATTAAGCCCGAAGGAACGTACAGCGGATAAATGAGCGCGCCCGATTCTTCGATTGCGCCGAGCAGCGATTCAAACGGAATGAAAGAGCGCGTGTCGTCGCCGTCGGAAAGAATCACAATCGCCGTACGCTCGCCGCGCAGCGGTTTTAAAGTATCAACGAGCGTAAAAGCGAGCGCGTCGTAGAGCGCCGTGCCGCCGCCCGCGTCGAAAGTGTCGAGCGAATCGGAAAGCGCCCGTTTATTGCCGGAAAAATTCGATAAAACCTGCACGTCGTCGCGGAAAGTGATGATGGCGAGACTGTCTTGCGGGCTGACGGTGTTGATAAAATTGCGCGCGGCTTTTCGGATAAAATCAATGCGCTCTTCGACGCTCCCCGAAACGTCGAGCAGCAGGACGAGATTAAAAGGCGTTGCGGTTGACTGCAAATCGAGAACTTCGCGTTCAGCGCCGGCTTCAAAAATTGCGAAATCCTGTTTTGATAAACCGTTGACGGCGCGCCCGTTTTTGTCCGTGACGCTGACGTTTAATCGTCGCGCCGAATCCGAAGCGTTGGCGGGTGCATCCGGCGAATTGGGGCGTTTGATGATTGTCGGCTCGCTGCGAAACGGCGGCAGAGTTTTCGCATAGTCTCCGAATCTTCGCGGGCTGACTTTACGAATCGCATCGGTTAAAACGCGGTCGCCGCTTTGAATGATTGTTTTCGCGGCTCTCGTCAACTCACGGTCGCGCAAATCCGAAGGTACTTCCGAAGGCGGCACGTTCAACAAAATTACTCCGCGCGCAGTCGTAAAATTCAACGAGATTAAGCGGTTTTCGGTCTTCGCTTTTCGGTCTTCGGTTTTTTTCTTTTTTTCTTTTTTGTCCGGTGTCGGTTGTTCCTCGCCGGTTGGCTCTTCTGTTTCATCGGATTCTTCCGACTTTGGACTTTTTTTATCGGGTTCGTTTAATTCGCCTTTGACAGAGAATCTGCCGCCTGCTTTTTCTTTGACTTCGGCAAGAGTCAAATCGCTCAACAACAGCGGGCGTCTTTCCGTCCAGAGAAAGTTGTATTTGATTGCTTCGGTTGGAACTTCGGCGTAAATAGTGCCGGTTTCCGTCGTGACATCTGCCGATTCGAGATTTCCCCCGACTTCGACCGCGCCGTCTTTGCCGACAATTTTTAGCCGCGCACGCTCCGGCACGCGCAATGTCAAATCAATCCGTCGCGCCGATTCGGCAACCGTAATTGAAAGCACGCCTCGTTCGCTTTTTACGGTGACATCGGTTTCCGAAACCGGAGAATTCGGCGAGTCGGCAGTCAAAAGAATTTTGTCGCCCGTTTCTTCGGCGACGACGCGAATTGTTCCGCGCGTGTTCGTAATCGCAAGCTGCGGTCGGGCGCCGGTCGGAATTTCGCGCGAAATGCCTTGCGCGGCGGCAAAAGGACAAAATAAAAGTGTGAGAAATAATACTACTGCAAATCTCATTTTTTAAGAGTCGGAGAGTCTGGAGAGTGGTGAGTCCAGAGAGTCAAAAACGAAAATTCAATTGACTCTTAGACCCTTGACTCTCCAGACTCACCGGACTTTTTCGTATTGCGGCTCGTATGGCGACCGGATTGCGCGAGCTTTTCGCGCAAACGAAGCTGCCAGCGTTTTTGCGTGCGGTCGTTTTCTTCAAATTCCGTGAGCAATTCGCCCAAGCCTTCGCCGCCCGCTTGTCTCGATTTTAAGTATAAAAGACCTGTAATCACCGACGTTAGCGAGCTGAGGAGAACCAGAATCGGAAACCACAAGATTTGAAAAATCGCTTCGTAAACCGTTTCTTGAAAAGATTTTTTTAGCTTTTTGTCCTCTTCGGTTTCCGGCTCTACAGGAGCGGGTTGAACGGTTTTGTTTTGCTCTTCTTTGTTTTGCTCTTCAAAATCGTTTCCTATTGAAACTTTGCTGTTATTGCGTAGGCGAATATTAACGCCTGTAGCCGTTTTTTCAACAACGAAAATGTCATTTGACTTCATCATCGCCGAAACGAAAAGTGCCAAAGCCCCCGATAACAGGAGAGGCGCGAAAAACGACAGCGAAAATGCGGCGACCGTTGTGCTCAGCGAGCGGCGAACAAGCTGAGAAGAACGCCGCAATGCCTGGCGACCGCGCAAGTTTTCCATCGCCACAACAGGTGAGACTAGATAAAAAAGCACGAAAACGCCGACTCCCAGCAAAAAACCGAGAAGCAAAACAGCAATCGAAAGAACCGACAAAATGCCTGTAGCAGCAACGCCCCAATTAACCGAGACGCTGAAGCCGAGCAAAATCGAGCCGGGAATTATCCCGATAATAAGAGCTGAAAATGCAATTAACGTAGTGATGGTAACCGTTCCCGCGAACCCCCGCCATCTGGTTCTCGCCGCTGACAGAGCCTTTTTCCAATTGACCGGGCGCAGCGGTACGGCTAAAAGCTGGGCGACGATCCACGTCGTCACGCCGAGCAGAATTGATGCGAAAAAGATGTTGACGAAAATTGAGGAAAATCCCAAAATGACTGAGAAAATGCCTGCTGCCGTTGAGGAAATGACGTTTTCGAAACGCAAAAAATTAATCGTAACCCGCGAAAAAGTAACCAGAAAGCCCGGCAATTGAAGCAGCAGGGAAAGCCACAAAAACGTCGGTAAATGCTCGCTGTAAATCACGAGCGCGCGGCGCAGCAGCATACCGATGCCTTCGCTCGACGCGCGCAGCTTGCTCGAAAAATCAATTGCCGATGCCGGGCGCTCGTCCGGCGATTTCGCAAGCGCCGAATGAATCGTCCGTTTTACCCGGCGACGCAGTTTTTTCGTTTCCAGCGGCGGCGGTTCCGTTTGCTGATGCGCTTTGATAACTTCGGTAAAATTCCCGGTAAAAGGCGTCGAGCCGGAAAGCATTTGATACGCAATAACGCCGAGACTGTAAACGTCGGCTCGCGGGTCGAGCCGCTCGCCGCGGCATTGTTCCGGCGACATATAAAGCGGCGTTCCCAAAACCGCGCCGACGCGCGTTAAAGCCGCCGACGAGCTGCCGACAGTCCTATTTTCGGCAGCAATCGGTGCGGACAAAAGCTGCGTCGCAACAGCTTCCTGATTTGTCGCCGCGCCGCCGTTATTTTCGCCAACAGTCGCCCGCGATGACTGAAAAATTGCCGTTGAGCCTTCATCCGGATTTTGGATTTTGGATTTTGGATTTTGGATTTCAAAATTTAAGGTTGCGCTTTCGTCAATTTCGGTTGTTAAATTTGCAGAAAGAGCGACAGTTGCGCTTTCCAAATCAATTGACTGAGAAGAAAGACTTTGAACTTTAAACTTTAAACTTTGAGCTTCCTCTTCGTCTTCGCTCATCGGCTCTTCGAGCTTGGCGATGCCGAAGTCGAGAACTTTGACGGTATAGCCGCCGCGCGAGTTCGGTTCGAGCCAGATGTTGTCGGGTTTTAAATCTCGGTGAATAATGCCTTGCCGGTGCGCTTCGGCGACCGCCGAGCAGGTTTGCTCCAAAATATCGAGCGTCCACGAAAGCGGCAGGCTTTTTTCTTCCTCCAGAACTTCGCCCAGAGTGCAGCCGTCGAGATATTCCATCACGAGATAAGCGACGCGCCCCAGTTCGGTTTCGGCTAAACCGAAATCGGTCACGTCAACGACATTCGGATGACGCAGACGACCGGCGGCGCGCGCTTCGCGGCGAAAACGCTCGACAAATTCTTCGCGGCGCATAAATTCGGGCGCGATAACTTTCAGAGCGACCGCACGCTCCGTCCCCTCGTGCAGGGCGAGATACACCGCGCCCATACCGCCGCGCCCTATTTCGCGTTCGATTCTGTATTTGCCGTCGAGCGTTTGTCCGATCAAATTTGCCGCGTTCATTTGTTCAAATCGGTCGTTAATCTTTGGCTGGTCTTAAGGAACTTTAACCGAAAATCGCATTTCGAGCCAAACCGCCAACCGAAATTAACATCGTAAACCGAACGCCGAAATGCGAAAACGGTTTCGGTAAAATTTACATTGAGAGCTAAATTTGCTACTTTCAAAACTTTGGTACGGAGACGAATCCGAATGAATCTGAAACTAACTCGCCTGCATTTGCTCGATAAATCGAACGATTTCGCGCGAGATTTCAAATCCGGTGTTTCACTGCATTGTCATACGCAGCATTCGCGCGAAATGTTGGATTTTATTCCGCATTACGCGGCGCAAATTCCGATTATCAAGATTTTTTGGGAGCGCGAGCGCAAAAATTACCTTGAGCGTGAAGGAAAAGAAATTGATTTTTCAGTAGGTTACTGGACGCCGCCGCTTGCCGCCGAGGAAGTTTTTAATCTCGAACGCGGGCAAATCAACCGAATCGGACTGAAAGCAATCGTTTCTTTAACCGATCACGACGAAATTTCGGCAAACAAAATCGTTCGCCGGGAAGTCGGAAACGCCGAAAATGCGCCGATTTCGCTTGAATGGACGGTGCCGTTTGAAGGCGGCTTTTTCCACGTCGGCGTTCATAATCTGCCGGAACGACGAGCCGACGCGATTACCAAAGATTTATTGGATTTTACGTTTGCCGAAAAACGCGGTTTGATTTACGGCGAAAATCGTTTGGATGAATTATTCGGGCTTTTAAATGAAATTCCAGAAGTTCTGGTGGTTTTGAATCATCCGCTCTGGGACATCGAAATGTTCGGCAAAGAGCGGCACCGAGTTTTGCTTCATAGTTTTGTCGAAAAACACGGGCGCTGGATTCACGCTTTTGAAATCAACGGTTTTCGCAAATGGTCAGAAAATAAAGCCGTTTTGGAAATGGCTGACCAACTAGGTTTTCCTGTCGTTTCGGGCGGCGACCGTCACGGATGCCAGTGCAACTCGGTTGTCAATTTAACTACGACCAAAACGTTCGCCGAGTTTACCGAACAGATTCGGGTTGACAAACACAGCCAGGTGGTTTTGATGCCGCATTATCGGCAACCGCTCAATTGGCGGCAGCTTCAATCTTTTGCCGAGATTTTGAATAATTATCCCGAATTCGATGCCAAACGGAGGCACTGGCAAAGCCGCGTGTTTATGAAAATTGACGAGCGCGGCGCGCTCCCTGTGTCAGATTTCTTTTGGGAACGCGGTGGACCGACTTGGTTAAAAGCGGCGATCTGGACATTGGGAGCGTTTGGCAGCACGGCTGCCCGCCCTATGTTTAATCTGGCGGTGAAACGCAAAGACCGCTTGCCGAAATCATTCAACGCCCCTATTTTGATGACAGAAAACAAAGAAGACCAGATGTTGTCGGATTTATCGTCCGACGCGGTTTAAATAAGACAGGGAGAAAAGGAGAAAAGGAGAAGAGGATCTTTGTATTACTTCCTCTTCTCCCCTTTTCCTTTTCTCCTCTTTCTTTTAAATTTTGCGAGTAGCGTTTTTTACAGATTCATATTTGGAAGTCAATGGCGTAGCACTGACGAGCAAGCGGCTCGAAAATTTTGCTTTGCGTCGCGGTTATCCTTTTCTGACGGTTCACGCCGGAACGAAAACACAGATTACCAAAGAAGGCTCCGTTACAAGACAGGAGTTAAAACGCAGCCCGCTAGCAATTCCGATGGACGCCGGGTTAAAATACGATCCACTGTTCGAGCGGCATCACGCGCGCGCCAAAAAACTCGTCGCCGAATTCAAACCCGACGTAATTCACATCACGGGCTTAAACGATGTCAGCATTTTAGGCGTTTATATCGCTTATAAAGCGTTTGACTACGAAATTCCGGTCATCGCGTCGTGGCACACGAATCTTCACGAATTTGCCGCTACCCGTTTGCGTCAAACCTTCCGGTTTGTACCGAAAAAGCTGAGCGAGCCTCTGATAAATTTAGCCGAGCGCAAAATTTTCGACGGCGCGATGCTCTATTACAAAATGGGCAAAGTAATCTTAGCGCCGAATCAGGATTTGATTGACGCTTTGAAAAAAGGGACGCGGCGTTCGGCGCATTTGATGACGCGCGGAGTTGACACAGAGCTTTTCTCGCCGCAAAAACGGACAGTGAAAGACGGAATTTTCCGGCTCGGTTTTGTCGGCAGACTTCAGCCCGAAAAAAACGTCCGGCTATTGGTTGATTTGGAAAAAGAATTGATCAAAGCCGGAAAAACCGATTACGAATTTCTGATTGTCGGCGACGGAAATCAGCGCGCTTGGCTCGAACAAAATTTTGAAAGAGCGAAATTTACCGGCTTTATCAAAGGCGAACAGCTCGCCGAGGCTTATTCCAATATGGACGCTTTCGTTTTTCCATCGGAAACCGATGCTTTCGGAAACGTCGTGCAGGAAGCGTTTGCGTCGGGCGTTCCGGCGATTGTCGCCAACGTCGGCGGACCGAAATACATTGTCCGGCACGGCGAAACCGGTTATGCCGCCGACAATTTAAATGATTACGCCCGTTTCGCTTTGCAGTTAATGAACAAACCGGAATTGCAGCGGGAAATGAGCCGCCGCGCGCGCGAATTTGCTCTGACGCGCTCCTGGGATTCGGTTTTTGAAAAAGTTTATCAGGCTTACGACGAGTGCCGGAATTACCGCCCGAAAACGGCGACTCCGAAAACTCGCGTCGCCTCTTTATCATGAAAGAAATAACGTTCGATACAAACCCGCCTATCGTGCAAACAAACACAATCAGCGAGGCATTTGCGAGCGTCGGACGCGATCCGGCGCAGCTTTTTCGTCAATGGAATTATAAAGGCGCAGTTTTGAGCGGCACGATGCGCGCTCCCATCTTTTTTATCACCTATTTAATCGGCAGAGAAAGCATCAAAATCGCGCTCGCCGCCGCCTTCGCGCAATTCGTTTTCCGCTTTTTCTTTGCGGGTTTGAGCAGCGCTTTGATTCAAAAATTTCGGCGCGTTGAACCCGCTTGGAAAGCTCTGCTCGCCGTAATGCTTTTGATTCCGGCAATTAGCCACATTTTTGAGTTTGCAGTGCAATACGGTTTTGCTCATTTTACTCAAACAGGCGACCACACCGAAGAAGCAATTTTACGTTCAATCAGTATTTCCATCGTTTCGGCGCTGTTCGGTTTGTTTGCGATGCGGCGCGACGTGATGATTGTCGGTGAAGAAGAAAGCAAATCAATTTGGAGCGATTTAAGCAGGCTGCCGAGATTAATTTTTATTTTCGTCGGCTTTATCCCGATGGAAATCGCCAAAATGATGCGGCGCGGAGCATATCTCGCAGCCATTTGCAGCGTTTTAGGATTCGGCGTTTTCGCGCAGATTCTCGGCTGGGCTGTTATCAGCAAGCCGCTTTGGACTTACAACAAAGGCAAATGGACGATTTTCTCGTTTTGGGGAATTGACGGAATGATTTTGCTTTTGCTGTGCCTGATTCCAGCGGCGCTTTATCTGAGAAGCACGACAAAATCATCCGAAGACGTTTCATAAAAAGTGACGGATAAGCCTTTAAAATCAGTTCACATCACGAATTATTACCACAAAAATTCCGGTGGCATCAGCAATTCGTACAATCGCCTGCTCGAAGCGGCGGAACGGCATAAAAGATATGTGCGTCTGATTGTTCCGGGCGAGACCGACGCGATAGAAGAAGTTAATCCTTACGCAAAAATTTATTACGTCCAAGCCCCGCAATCGCCGGTTTTTGACAAACGCTATCGCATCTTGCTGCCATGGAAAACGTATCTCAAAGGCGATATGCCGATTCGCCGCATTCTTCTCGACGAAATGCCGGATATGATTGAGATTGCCGAAAAATATTCGCTTTCTCTGCTCGCCGGAATCATCCGAATGGGGCATTTTAAAGAACTCGGTCGCCCGATGCTCGTGCATTTTTCGTGTGAGCGGATGGACGACAACATCCGCTCGTTTTTATCAAAAGGCAAGCTGGCAAATTGGTTTGCGCGGCGCGTAATGGGAAATTACAACTTTCCGATGTTCGATTTTCACATTGGAAATTCTCCCTACACCGCGCAGGAATTGCTGGACGCCGTTTTGCCGGAAACAAATCCGCGCCGCTCGGAATGGTTTTTCAATTTCTGCTGGCGTTATTTTCGCGCCGCCCGAACGCCGATTTCCGAACGAGTGTTCTCAAATCCGCGCGGCGTTGACAGCAAGCTCTACAACTTCGAGCGCAAAACTGCGGAAAATCGCCGCGAGTTGATTGAGCTTTCGGGTTTTCCCGAAACAGCGACGGTTTTGCTTTACGCCGGACGCATTTCGCCGGAAAAAAACGTGACGATGCTGCCGGAAGTGATGCGAATTTTGAGCGGCGACAAAACGCGCGATTATCGTTTTTTGTTCGCCGGAGACGGACCGCAAGCCGAAGAATTAAAAAAAGAATTTGAGAGAATCGCGCCGGGCAGAGCTAAGTTTTTAGGACATTTGACTGACAAACAAAGTCTCGCAAATTTATACGCAAATGCAGATGCGTTTGTCCATCCGAATCCGCACGAGCCATTCGGAATAGCACCGCTCGAAGCGATGGCTTCCGGCGCGCCCGTCGTTGCGCCGAACTCCGGTGGTTTGCTTTCTTATGCTTCAAACGAAAACGCTTGGCTCGTCGCGCCCGAAGCAGAGGATTTTGCCGCCGCGATTCAAAACGTTTTCGCTGATGAGGCGCGCCGCGAGCATAAAGTTAAAAACGCTTTGGAAACCGCGCGCAATCACACCTGGGAAGCCTCGACCGACCGGCTTTTCGCTTTGTACGATAAATTGTACGGAGATTTTTCCCGCCGCCGCGAACTGTACGTTTACGAAACCGAGCCGAAAGAAATCAATTTCGCCCGCGAGCTTTTGACGGAAATAAGATAAAATTTAGAAGCAATGAATGAGCTGGTGCTGGCAAATTTGCGGACTCGTCCGTTTAGAACATTTATCGCCGTCGTGGGTGTTGCGCTCGGCGTCGTGCTGGTGATTTTGTTCACCGGGCTGGCGCGCGGAATGTCGAACGATATGGCAAAGCGCGCGTCGAATTGGAAAGCTGAAATCGTTTTCACACGTCCCGGAGCTTTTGAAACGTCGAGTTCAAACGCGAACGTCAACACGAGATATGTCGAACGACTGGTAGAAATTGAAGGCGTCGAATCGGCTGTTCCGATTATTCGTTATTTCGTCGCCGGAACGGGCAGCTTCGGTTTGAGACAAATTGACGGCGTTGATTGGGACGGCTACGCACGAATGAACGAAATGAAAATTGTGCGCGGGCGCGCCGCCATCGCAAACGACGAAGTAATCTTGGACGAACGCGAATCCCGTGATTTAAATGTTGATGTCGGCGGCGCGATTAATTTATTCGGCAACAAATCTTATAAAATCGTCGGCGTTTTCGCACCGCCGTCGGGCGCGCGAACGAAAATGTCGCTCGCCGCTTTGCAGGACATTTTGCAGGCACCGGGCAAATGCTCTTATATTTTGGTCAAAATCAAAGAAGGCGTTTCAGCCGAGACCGTCGCCGCCAGAATCAACGAAGAATTGCCGGGAAATAAAATAAATTTGACGCAGGATTTGATTGTTGACGCCGAACAGCGTTTCCCCGCGCTCAAAAACTTTTTGCGGACGCTCGTCGGTTTAGGCGCTTTCGTGTCGTTTATTTTCGTGCTGCTTTCGATGTACACGACCGTTACGGAGCGCCGGCGCGAAATCGGAATTTTAAAATCTCTCGGCGCGTCGCAGATGTTTATCGTCGGGACAATCGAATTCGAAGCTTTGTTGATCGGCATTTTAGGGGCAATCGCCGGATTCGCGGTCGCCTTTGCCGCCGCGTTTTTGATTCAAAACGTTTTCAATCTGGCATTTGAATACAACACCGGCTGGATGCTGACGGCAATTGCTCTGGCAATCGTCGGCAGCT
>DASWLV010000057.1:0-5878 GCA_036400075.1 Pyrinomonadaceae bacterium | reverse complement strand
GTAATGTTGGTCACATAAAAAGGCGAGAGCGAATTCTTCATCAAAACCGACGCGCAGACGATTCCCTGATAACGAATTCGGTTTAAACGCTCTTTCTCGGTTTCATTCAATTGCGGACAAATCTTCGCCGCAGCATTTGCGGGCGCGGTGATAAAAACGGAGTCAAAACTGTCAACTGTCAACTGTGAACTGTGAACTGTTTTGCAATTATCTTTCTGATAAATTAAAACGCTGCCGTCAGATTTCTTTTCGATTTTTTCGACGCGCGAATTTAATCTGATTTCAACGCCTTTTCCCCGAAGATGCTTGCCGAGCTTTTCCAAAATGCGCGCGTAACCGCCGCGCACATAGCCGAACATTTCTTTTTTAAGCCCGCTTTTTCTGGCGGCGTACATTCGTTGAATCGTCGCCCAAATAAATGCGGCGCTCGTTTCTTTGTAACTTTCGCCCAATTTTGCGCGCAGCAGCGGCAGCCAGATTTTTTGGAAGGTTTTTCCGCCCGATAGTTTTTCGAGCCAATCGGCGACTAAAATTTGTTCGAGTTTTTTCCAATCGTTAATGCGCGAGGCGTAAAAAATCGTCGCGCCGAGCCGAAATTTTGAAATCAAATCGAGCGGCGGAAAACGCAAAAATTCGAGCGTGTTCGACATTGAAACGAGCTTGCCGTCCGTATAAAACCCGGTTTTCGTCTCGCGCCACTCAAGCTCGTTTTCAAGTCCGATTTCTTCGAGGATTTTTCTTAAACGCAAATCCGAAAGCAAAGTGACGTGATAATGCTTGTCCCAAATTATCTCACCCAAATTCCAAACCGAAGCCAAGCCGCCGATTTCGCTCGCCGATTCAAAAACAGTAACTTTTTTTCCGCTTTCAGCCAGCCGTAAAGCGAGTGTTAAGCCGAGCATTCCCCCGCCCACAATCGCAACTGCTGATTGCCGATTGCGAATTTCGTTTTTTTTGTTCTTTTGATTTGAAACTATAGTTAAATCTGCGTACACAAATTAAAGTCTCTCGGTAACAATTCGATTTTCGATTGTATATTTTAAACTGCAAATGCACTCAAATTCTTTTTGCGTCGAGTCGTCGAATTTATGAAAAAGCTGCCCGCATTTGCAGACCGCGCCGATTGAGCGCGCGGGCGAGCCTAAAACGAGATGAAAATCCGGGACTGATTTCGTAACAATGCTGCCCATTCCGACCATCGCCCAGCGTCCGATTTCCAAATCATTGCCGATTGTGCAGTTTGCGCCGATTGTCGCGCCTTCGCGCACCAAAGTCGGCAAAGTGTGTTCGTCAGGTTCGGATGGGCGCAGAGATTTTAAATCCGGCATTGTGGCGCGCGGAAAACGGTCGTTGGTAAAAACCGTGTGCGCGGAAATCATCACGCCGTCTTCAATCGTCACCGCCGCGCAGATGTAAACCGAAGCGTTGATTTTGACGCGGCTGCCGATTTTTACGTCGTAAGCGATATATGTTTTTTCGCCGACAATACATTCTTCGCCGATCTGCGCGCCGTGCCGGATGTGAACATTGTCCCAAACACTCGTTCCTTCGCCGATTTCAACGCCTTTTTCAATTATTGCTGTCGGGTGAATTTTAATCATAAGGTTTTAGCCGCGAACAAACACGAAAGAACACAAAAATTTTATTGAAATTATTTTGTGTCTTTTCGTGTTTGTTTGTGGCTAATTGATTTCCATTCCTTGTATTTTTCGCGCAGACATTCGTAACAAGGTCTGAATCCGGCGGCAACGGCGGTTTGCTCGTCGGCGAAAAAGACGCGCTGTTTGACGTAGTGACCTTTGGCAATCCAACGCGCCGCGCCTTTGCAGTCTAATGTTCCGTAGATTTTATCTTTTCGATGCCCGCCGAAAGTGCCTTTTGCCGGGCTTTGATAAAACTTTCCGTCAGCGCCGAGCAGCGTGTAGGTTTTCATTTCAGGAAACTTTAGTCCAATGATTTTGGTTCATCGAAGCGTAGGCGGCTTCGATAACTTGAACCGAAGCGAGAGCGTCGGTTGGCTTTATCAATAATTCGTCTTCGCCGCCAACCGCGCCCGCGAAGTTTTCGATCTTCGAGCGGAAAGCCTGCACTTTATCGTAGCCTTTGCCGAAAACCGTCCAATCGGGATTTGAATGCAATTTGTATTTCGACTCACGCCAGCCGACATGCAAAGTGCCGTTTGCGCCGTAAATGCTAATGAAATACGGCAAATCTTTGTTGATGCTCCAAGTCAAATCAATTGTCGCCTGAATTCCCTGTTCGGTTTTCAAAAACATCCGAATGTTGTCTTCAACCGCGATGTTCTGACCTTTCGCGCCTTCGATTGTCAAAACTTCCGAGATTGCGCCGAGGAAATAGCGAACAATGTCAACCGAATGCGTGCCGTTATCAATCAAAACGCCGCCGCCGCTCAGATTCACATCCGAATTCCAACGCCGCGTCATATCAACGCGCGCGGTGAAAGCGTTTTCAAAAAGCAAAATCTCGCCCAAAATTCCCGAAGCTAACAGAGATTTGGCTGTTATTACGTCCTCAACGTAACGAAATTTAGACGCCATTGTGAAAACCGTTCCGGCGCGTTCGGCGGCTGAAATCATCTCGCGCGCTTCGCCAGTGTTTAAGCACAAAGGTTTCTCGCACAAAACATTCGCGCCTCGATTCAGAAAATGAATGGCGATCTCCGGGTGGCTAACAGGCGGCGTGGCGACGATCACGGCATCTAATCCGGTTTCGTTTTTCGCCAAATCTTTGTAATTTTCATAAACTCGCGCTCCGCACGTCTCGGCTAAAGCATTTGCGGCTTCGACGCGCGTGTCCGCGATTGCGGCAAGCTCGCAGCACTCGCTCGCTTGAAAAGCCTGAGCGTAAGTTTGCGCGATTCCTCCCGCGCCGATTAATCCAAAGTTGAGCTTTTTCATAACGGATTTTTACCACCGAAGGCACAGCAGACACAGAGAAAAACAATAAGAATCTCCGTGTCTCTGTGCCTTCGGTGGTTTAATTCATTTTTAATTTTGCAGCGGCTTCGCGCACGGCGGCGGCTATGTAAGAAACGTGATCGTCAGTGTAACGCTCGTTCCAAGGCAGAACGAGAATGTCGTGCAAGCCTTTGAAAGTTCCGGGGAATTTTTCCGGCGCATAGTCAACGGCTTCAGGTCTTGCCAAATTGAACGGGAAATGGCTGTCACCGAATGTGTTTTGCTCGCGGAAAACCTCACACGCAAAAGCCGGTTTGACGATGTAGCGCGGCGCTGAAAAGATATTTTTCTCTTTGAGCAATTTCGCCATACCGATTGCGCCGCCTTCGATTTTCGTGTCGTCAACGCGCAGACAATATTTCCAGTAAACGTGCTTTGCGCCTTCGGCGACGCGCGGCGTCTCGATTCCTTCGATTCCTTGCAGCATTTCGGTCAGTTTTTCGGCAGTTTGTACGCGGTTCGAGACGGAAAAATCGAGCTTGTCCATTTGCGCGACCGCCACCGCCGCCTGTAATTCGCTGATGCGGTAATTGAGGGCGAGAAAATAATGATCTGGATTCTGGTCGCCGTAGCCCCACGCTTTATTGATGAACAAAAACATTCGTCGCGCAAGCGCATCGTCGTTTGTCACGACCATTCCGCCTTCGCCGGTCGTGATGTGTTTGCCTTGCTGCAAGCTGTAACAGCCGATGTCGCCGATTGCTCCGGCAAATTTGCCGTTTTCTTCCGCTAAAAATGCCTGCGCCGTGTCTTCGATAACAGGAATTTTGCGCGCCCGCGCCAATTCCATAATCGGCTGCATTTCGCACGGATTTCCGAAAAGATGCGTGACGATGATTGCTTTTGTTCGCTCGCTCAAAACCTTTTCAATCGTTTCCGCCGTAACGTTGCAAGTCACCGGATCAACGTCCGCAAAAACCGGAACCGCGCCTTGATAAACAATAGGCGACAGCGCGCCCATATCGGTGATTGAAGTCGTTACGATTTCGTCGCCCGGATTCGGATTGATTGCGGCAATCGCGCAGTGAATCGCAGCCGTGCCTGAAGTACAGGCGTAAGCGTGTTTTGCGCCCATTTTCTCGGCAAATTTCTTTTCGAGCGTTTTGCCGAATTTGCCTTTGGTTGTGGTCAAAGTGCCGCTTTTTAAAACTTCGGCAAGCAGTTCTAATTCTTCCGCGCCGAAAGTTCTGCCCGAAGCGTCCTGGTCGGAAGGAAGGGTCAACAATTCTTGAGTTAAAACAGGATTCATTTCAGTTATCAGTTATCAGTTATCAGTCATCAGTTTTTGTTAACTGTTAACTGATAACTGATAGCTGTCTTATATTTTTTTATTTTCCAATTTTGCGGGGCTAACCGAGATTTTTTCGGTTTCGTTAAAAGTTTTGTTCTGCCAACGCATTTTGCCGAGTTTCGTTAATAATTTTATGTGTCCGGCGATTGTTCTGGCGGTTTTCATTTTTGAGAAACCGAACAATCGGACTTCCAAAATTGCCGGATGCTCGACGACTCTTTCGCCGCGCAAAACCAATTTTCCGAGCATTTCCGCGACGCCCAAAAATCCGTTTTCCTGCAATTCGACGTTTTCAATCCGGCTGCGGCGATAAACCCGGAAACAGCTTGTGTAGGTAGAAAGCTTCTGCCGCAAAACAGTTTTGTAAAGAAACGACGCGCCTTTCGATAAGCTCAAACGCCAAGCCGGAACGTTTCGCACGCCGCCAGCCGGATGATACGGCGAAGCCGTGACCATCGCCGCGTCTTCGGTTAAAAGCGGAATCATCTGCGTCAATTCGTGCGGGTCGTAAGTGCAATCGGCGTCAATCGAGCAAACGATTTCGGTTTCCGCCGCTCGCAATCCGGTCATAATGCCAGCCGCGACGCCTTTGTTTTCTTCGTGGCGGATGATTCTGACATTCGGTTTTGCGCCGAACAGCTCTTTTAATTTTTCAAACGTTGCGTCTTTACTGCAATCATCTACGAAAATAAAAGACAAATCGTAATCGAGCGCATTTTCCAAACTTTTCAGCGTGTTTGCCAGATACGGAAGAGATTTTTCTTCGTTGTAGCAAGGAATTACAACGCTGACTTTTTCCTTTTTTTCACCGCCGAGACGCAGAGACGCAGAGTTTTTTAAAAAGAGTGTAACGAGATTTGATTCTTCAAACTTCTCATTATTTCTAATTCTCGGCGTCTCTGGGTCTGGGCGGTGAACATCTGCTAAACCAAGAAACTCCGAACAATTGGTAAATCGGTAGCGGCTCAGATTTTCGTTTAAAATCCAAGCCATTTTATCCAATTTGCGGTAATGCCGAACGCGCGTCATCCGCGAAGCAGCGTTGATGCGCGGCTGTTCTTCGTCCAATTCCCAAACGTGGAAATACAAAACAAACGGCGCGTCTTCGGTTTCAATCCAGTTCTGGACTTTTCGCCGCATCAGCGTGTAAGGAAGCTGGCGGAAATAATTTCCGCCGGAAATCGGGAGCAAATAATTACCCACGCGCGCGGTTGAATAAGGAATTTCCCAGATTATCTTTCCGGCGGCGCGGTGTTCGTGAGCGGCGCGGCGCAAACGAGCGTTTTTGATTCCCTTCCACGTCGGCAAAAACGAAGCGTCGTAAACAAAACCTTCTTCCGCCAAAATATCGAGCGTCCACAAATCGCGCGTGTAATTCAATTTTTCAGCCGCGCGATGTCCGAAAACTCTCTGCCCGCTCGCGCGTTCCAAAACTTCGCGCGTGCGGCGCGCGTCGGCGCGAAACTCAGCGGGCGACATTCTCGAAAGCGGGCAGTGATTATAACCGCGCGAAGCGATTTCGTGACCGCGCCCGGCAATCTCCTGAATCAAATCAGGCGTGTTTTCGGCAATCCATCCGAGAACGAAAAACGTCGCTTTGGCGTTGTGT
>DASWLV010000056.1:0-28725 GCA_036400075.1 Pyrinomonadaceae bacterium | reverse complement strand
AAGTCACGACCGGCTTTTTCGTTTTGGCATTTTCAATTGCGTGCCAGATTAAATCCGAAGCCAGAGCCGAACCGCCAGGGCTATCAACGCGCAGCACAATCGCTTTGATTGACGAATCTTCCGCCGCATCGTTGATCGCTTTAACCAGCGTGTCCGAACCGGCTGTTTGCGTGCCCCCGAACGAACCGTCGTTTGAGCTTCCGGTCATAATCCCGCCCGAAGCAAAAATCACGGCGATGCGTTCGCCGGTGTTTAAACCAAGCGATTCTGGTTTGATGTCGCGGTATTTCGACGCCGTTGTGACGTTCAAATCTTCCGATTCTTTATAACCGAGCGTCTTTTTCAGTTCGTTATAAACATCGTCGCGGTAAATCGCGTCGTCAATCAGATTCTGCTGCTTTGCCTGAACAGCGTTATAAGGCGCGTTGTCAATGATTGCCTTAACTTCATCCGGCGTCTTTTTGCGCGTTTCGGCGATTGCGCCGATAATTCGTCCGTAAAAATCATCGAGCAAAGCATTAACGACTTCGCGTTGACCTTCGGACATATCTTTGCGCGTATAAGCATCGGGCGCATTTTTGTATTTGCCGATTTGAATCACTTCCGGCTCGATTCCCAATTTATCGAGCGAGCCGCGATAAAATGACGCTTGCGCCTGTAAACCGTTGATGTAAAGATCGCCGGTCGGCGGCACGAAAATCTTGTCGGCTGCCGTGGCGATGTAATATTCCTTGTTCGTGCCGATTTCCATAAAGGCGTAAACCGGCTTGCCCGAAGATTTAAATTCGGCGACGGCTTCGCGCAATTCGTCGGCTTTGCCCAGACTGATTCCGGGAAAATCAATATCGAGCAGCACAGCGCCGATTCGTTTATCAACCTTAGCTTTGCGAAGATTCGTCAGAACGGAGGAAAAAGAAGTTTGCGGTTCGACGCCGAAAAGCCGCGACATCGGGTCTTCGGAGGAGAAATCGGGCAATTCGCCCGAAATTTTCAAAACCAGAACGCTGTTGTTTTCGATTGACGGACCGGAATTGATCGAAGCCGCGATAATTGCGATGCCGATTATCGCCACCAAAACAAACGCCAGAAAGATGCCGCCGAGGATTAAAAGTGTTTTTCGTGTGCCGGACATTGCCATAAATTATTTCCTAGTGTGCTGATATAAATACGAGCCGCGAAAAATCAGCGGCTCGTAAAATTATACGCTAAGAAACGGAGAAATGTTTATGAAAGAAAAAGTAACAAGATAAGTGAAACAGGTTGCAGGATAATCACTTGTAAACTGTTTCTTTCGTTTAGTGCGCGGTGGCGACGCGAACCGCCGGAATCGTTACTCCGGCTTGATGTTTCATACAAGCCGCGTCGAGCGCGCTTTCAACGCTCGATTCGATTTCGCACTCTTTTTTCCGGCAAACCGCCGCTAATTCGGAAACGACGAGATAATGAGATTTTTCAAAAAGCCTTTGCTCGCGGAACGAAAGCGGTTTCAAACGGCTTAAATAAGTTAGTTTTTTCAAAACGTCGGCGACATCAAAAATCTCGCCGGTTTTTACTTTTTCCGAAAACTCCCGGAAACGAACTTTCCAATCACAGGAGATTTTCGAGAAATCCTCGGACAAATAATTGAAAAGCTGTTCGCAATCGGCGACTGAAATCGGCTTTCGCAAGCCCACTTCGTCGGCATTTTGAACGGGAACCAAAACCAGAGAATTATTAAAAGAAAGCCTTAAAGCGTAAAAAGATAATTGATCTACGCCGATTTGTTTTTGTTCGATTGTTTCAATCACTCCGACTCCGTGATTTGGATAAACAACTTTCTGTCCGACTTTAAAACTCACCATTTGCCTCCTGATAATTTAAAAAGCCTGTTTAAAACAAGCCTCTGGATAAAGTTTGACTATCAACCGCGTAAGGTCACTTTCAACTGAGGGATTCTGATCGGTTAAAAAAATTGTAACAATGCGCTGCAAACAGCGTCAAGAAAATCCGGGAAAGCGGAGAAGGCGGATAATAAGGGGGAAAAAGGGAAAAGAATAAAAATCAATCCCCTTTTTAAAATTTTAAGCGGCGATTGCGGCTAACGTGTTGGCGAGCGAGCGAAAAACGTCGCGTCCGTCGTTTGATCCCAAAAGTCCTTCGCAGGCTCGTTCCGGGTGCGGCATCATTCCCAAAACGTTGCGCCCGGAATTGCAGATTCCGGCAACGTTCGAGCGCGAGCCGTTCGGGTTGGATTCCTGCGTAATATTGCCTTTTTCGTCCGAGTAGCGAAAAACGATGCGCTTCTCGTCTTCCAATTGCGCGAAAGTGTGGTCGTCGCAAACATAATTGCCTTCGCCGTGCGCTATAGGAATTGAGAGAACTTTGCCGGTTTCAAGCTCGCGCGTAAAAGGCGTCTCGTTTGTCTCGACGCGCAAATGAACGTGTCGGCAAACATAATGCAGATTTTCGTTGCGAATCAAAGCGCCTGGAAGCAATCCGGCTTCGCACAGAATCTGAAAACCGTTGCAAATCCCCAAAACGAATTTTCCGGCATTGGCAAATTCGACGAGCGAACGCATCACCGGAGAAAACCGCGCCAGCGCACCGGCGCGCAAATAATCGCCGTAAGAAAAACCGCCCGGCACGACAACCGCGTCATAACCACTTAAATCTGTGTCTTTGTGCCAGATAAAATCAACCGGCTGCCCGACGTGCTTCGATAAAACGTGATAAGCATCGTGGTCGCAATTTGAACCGGGAAAAACTATAACTCCGAATTTCATTGTTTGTTCATTGTTCGTTGTTCATTGTTCGTTGTTCGTTGTTAATTGCTTTTTTCAACGAACAACGAACTACGATCAACGAACGATCTCCACTTTGTAATCTTCAATCACTGGATTGGCGAGAATCTCGCGAGCCATTTTGCCGACTTCTTCGTAAGCGGCGGTTTCGTCGAGCGTTTCGTCCAAATCAATTTCAAAATATTTTCCCTGCCGCACGTCTTTGATTTTTTCAAAGCCAAGCAATTCGACCGAATGATGAATCGCTTTGCCTTGCGGGTCAAGCACTCCGGCTTTCAATTTGACGTAAACTTTTGCCTTCATCGAAAAATAGCTCCGTTTAATAATTTTTACTGCAAATAATTTGTTTTCGCACGTATGTTCGTGTAAGATTCACGCCGTTCTTCGGCTTTTCTTTACTAATTATCTTTAGTTCCAAAAGGGAGATTGTCAAATATGCAAAATATGCAGGGTAAAACCGCATTAGGTCTTGATGCAAATATTGGAGCATTGCTTTGCTACCTCGCCAATATTATTCCGTGCATCGTGCCGCTCGGTTTGGTTTACAGTATTATCGTTATTGTTCAGGATAAAACAAATAAGCTCGCTCGTTTCCACGCCTTTCAATCACTTTTGTTATCAGCAGCGGCATTAGTTATCAGCATTCCATTGTCTATTATTTTTATTATTGGTTTTTTTCTTATTGATGCTCAAATGGGAGTACCGATAATCACAATGTTAATGACTCTGGTCTTTATAATTTTCGGTCTCGCAATGTTTGTGTTGGTTCTTCTTGCCGCAATCAAAGCATTTCAAGGACAAATTTATAAAATTCCGATTATCGGAAATCTGGCTGATAAATATTCAAACTAAGACATTTTGAAGCAAAAAAATAAAGGGAAAAGCTCAGTGAGCTTTTCCCTTTATTTTTTTAGTTTTTGCCGAAAAATTATCGGTCGTTGATTCGCAATGAACCGATCATTGAGCTGAAAGCGCGACTATAACTGCCGGATTCGGCTTGAGGCGCGACCGTTGAAACGTACATCATACTTCCGTCGCGCAGCAGAGTCGTATAAATCGTTACGACTTCGGTTTGTCCGGTAACCGGCGAACGCCCCGCCAATGTAGTTGAAAGCGCGTTGCGACCGTCAATCGTGCCTCGCGCAGAAGCGCCCTGCTGCCGCAAATAATCATTGCCTTGCAAAAGCTCGGAGACGTAACTTTGCGTTGCCGTTCGCAAATTGTTCGCGTTGGCTTGAACGACGCCAATCATAGCACCATGCGTAATGCCGTTGTTGCCGTAAGCTCCTTGCGGCGCAAAGGTTATGCTGCTGCCTTCGCCAAATTCCCGCCAATTCTCCGGCACTTGAACCTGCACCAAATTCCCTGCGGTGTAAGTGCGGAAGCGAGCCGAAGGATATTCGACGCGGCGCGAATAAGTTCCGCTTGCGGTCGGGCTGTTTCCGCCCGAAGGATTTTGCTGACCGCTGCGTCCGATTTCCTCCATCGTTGCTGCGCGCGGCAATCTGCCGAGACGCGACTGGACTTCGCGGAAATCTCTCGAATCCTGCACCGGATTTGAGACTCGCAAAAGCGCGGCTTCCTGATTGATTCGTTGATAACGGTTTGCCGGATTCGGGTGACTGCTTAACCATTCCGGCGCGCGGCTGCCGCCCGATTGCTGTTCGATGGTGCGAAACATATTCGCCAAATCGCGCGGATCATATCCGGCGTTAGCCATAATCTGCGAGCCGAGAATGTCGGCTTGAGTTTCGTATTCGCGGCTGTATTTCGTCAGCCAGGCTTGCGCGCCCATAGCTCCGATCTGCGCTCCTGTTTGTCCGCCTAGAATCGCGCCGCCCAGAATCATACCAATCGTGCCCAGTTGAGTTCCGATGCCGCCTTGTTTCGTAGCGCCGGCAGTTCCGTGACGAAGCGCGACGTGCGAGATTTCGTGTGCCATCACGCCAGCCATTTCGCCTTCCGTGCGGGCGGCTTGAATCATTCCGCGATTAACGTACATCGGTCCGCCCGGCAAAGCAAAAGCGTTGATGTCGCTCGCATTGACGACTTTGAAAGTATAACGAAATTGCGAGTGATCGAATTCCTGCGGAATTCCGCCAACCAGGCGATTACCGACGCTTTGAACATAACTCGTCACAAAACTGTCGTTCAAAATCGGAAACTGGCGCTCGGCTTCAGCCGCCGCCTGCTGTCCGGCTTTGATGTCGTCCTGAATCGAATATTTATTTTTCGGCATCGAAATTTTGGTTTGCGCAAACGCCGCAAGTGGCGTCAAAAGCATCGCAAAAGCCAAAAATGCCGATGTCAAACTAGTAGAAACTTTATAACTTTTCATTCTTCCCTCCGTGTAATTGCGTTTTATAAATACACGCTTAGCCATTATTGGGGAGCGCTGATTTCACCAATGGGAGTTACTGCAAATACCTTGCCAGACTACCGAATCAACGTTTTAAAAGTGTGAGATATAAAGAAAAGAGTTTGCTCTATTGTTCGCAAGGCGAAAACGAAGGAGTGTATGAAGAGATAAAATTTGAATTAAAAAGATACAAATTTTGCACCTTTTCGTAGATAAAAATTCGATTTAGTTCTTTGATTTCTCGGCAAACGATTCTTCAAAAAGGCGAGTCGTGTGATCGGTAACGCTGCCGACCGGCTCACGCGGCGCTTCTAATTGCGCAGTATTTCCGGTATGCGGCAGACTTTCGCGTCCCTGCATCCCGCCATCATTGGAAGCAGAGAAATTTGAGCTTCTGCCCGTTAATTTTGAAATCTGACGAATCAGCAAACAGATTATGGCGAAAAGCATTAAGCTAAAAATCAATACAAGCAAAAATGCGGGCGGTTTAATATCGTCCAGGCGGAGCAGCCTGCTGATTAAAACGGCGAGCGCGATCATTCCTATAGCGCCTATTCCTCCGGTTGCTGCCGCAAGCGTCTCCACGATTTTGCCCGAACCTGACGAAGTAACCGTTTTTTCCAATTCGACTGTGGTTATCGCGCCGCAGCGGTTGCAGTATTTTAAGCCTTGACGCAACGCATTTCCGCAATTTGAACAATACATAATAGCTTACTTTCTGGGTTTTAATTTTTCGTTCAAAAAATCCGTTAAATCGTCCAGCGCCTCGATGTGATGAGGCTTGCCCTGCCACACGCGCCAAATCGAAAAAATAAAGAAAACGGTGACGACTGCCGAAAATATCCGTCCGCTAAAACTCGCAAAAGTCGAGATTTCACCGACAAAAGCCAAAACGACGCCGACAAGAAGCCAAACGACGTGCAAAGCCAAACCTTGCGCGGCGTGAAAACGCACGCGGGTTTCTGAGCGGGAAACGAGCAGCAATTCAATCACGGCGGCAATTCCGCCAAATGTAAAAGGCAAATACGGCAAAATCATTGCCACGTTTTCCGGGATGCCGATGCCGAGAACCTTCCGCGAGGTCGGCGCTTCGACGTGATACTGAACGGCTTGCGAAACGGGCGCGTTCTTCATCGGATTATGAAGAACCGATTTATACGGCTCGGCAGCGTCGAATTCATCGAAAATCTGAGTCGGCTGTTCGGCTGTTTTCACGGTTCGCCCGGTAAACGGGCGCGTGTTCGCGTCAAACAAAGCGGTCGGCGGGTTGATGTTGCCATTGGTTTTCGCAGTTTCCTGCCGCGCCGTAAATTCGCGTTCGGCGTGGGCGAAAACATCCGCGTCAAGCGGGTTTGTGTCGTACTTCTTTGCCATAAAAAAGCGTTGCTTGCCTTGAAGAAAATCGGCTGTATTTTCTTACGACTGCAAGCGGATTTTTGTTCATTCTATCACGACAAATTCCGCATTCTCCCAGCGCCGCTCGTTTTCATAAATTCTGAAAGCCCGGAGAACCGGCGTTTCTTCGTTAAAACCGACGATAAAATAACAGACTTCCGTATAAAAAGCCCGCTCAATGTCGGTTTGAGACGGAAACGGCTCTGCGGCGCGCGGATGCGAATGATAAATGCCGATTAAATTTTCGCCCTGCTCGCGCATCAGCTTTTGCGCTCGAAACAAATCTTCCGGCGCGGCTTCGTATTCGACGAGCGGATTAACGGCAGCGTTTTTTAATCGGTAAACCGAATTAACAATATCATCGCGCCCGCCGAGCAAACCACAGCACTCGTCCGGCAGCTCCCAGCGGGCATGGGCGAAAATTTCTTCGATATGTCGGGCAAATAATTTCACAAAAAAAGGAGAATTTATTGAAACTCTCCTTTTCGGTTCTGTCAACTGATGATCTTGAAATTGCTCCCATTTTAAGGCTAGCGAAACAGTTGACTTTAATTGCTTTCTGAAATTGCTAAACGGCTGCCGTCCCCATCTTCGGTTTCATTTTGCCTACTTTCGACAAAATTGAATCTTCTATGTTCAACGTATCGGCTGATGCCGTTATAATTATGTCCGGTTGGTTTTATTCCGCGCTCGCTTAACGTTCGTATTAACTCTTCCGTCACTTCGGTGCGATACATAACGAAAGTCGAAGCGAAACAGCGCCAAAACCGCCATCCGGCGCGTTCCAATATTCTTTGCCGCCGCATATCGCCGTCCCATTTATCCGGTCCGTGATACCGGTCGCCGTCGCATTCAACCGCCAGACGCGCGTCTCCTTCTCCTTCGACAACCAGATCAATTCGATAACCGGCAACTTTAACCTGCGGCGTGACCCGATAGCCGCGTTCGGTGAGAAGATCGTAAACTTCGCGTTCAAATCCCGATTCGCACAATTCTCTTAAATTTTCGACGCGTTTTTCGTCCTGCGCGAAAGGCAGCGAAAAATGCTGAATTAATGAGTGGCGGTATTTATCCGCCGGACTCAAATCGTCAATGCCGATGCTTCTGACCAAATACATCCGGTCGCGCGCACGCGAGGCGGCGACATTAAATCTTTGCGCGAACGTATCGCGCCCCAGAGCTGCGACATTTCCTTTTGAGACAATCATCGTCAAAAACATAATGTCGCGTTCTTTTCCCTGAAACGTCCGCGGATCGCCGCAGGCAATTTCGTATTCTTCGAGCTTTTCAAAACCGATTTCCCGTTCAAGCCGCTCATAAATGTATTTCGTCTGAACCGCTCCGAGCAGCGAGACAATTCCGATTGAGCGTTTTTGCATTATCGGATCGGCAGTTATTTTCTTTATTTCAGCGACAATAAATTCCGCTTCCGGTTTATTGATGTCTCCGAGCCTCAAGCCGTCTTCGACCAGCACGTCAATCAACGGCGGATCAAGCCGTTCAGAAGCTTTCGGCACTCGCAGCGGAACCAACTCGCCGTTGTAAAACTCTCTTTTTGAATACTCGATAATCGGAGCGACGCAGCGAAAATGCTCTTTGAGCGTAACTCCGGCTTTGGCGAAAACGACTTTGAACAAATCGTAGATAGACCGCTCCGGCGTCATTTGCGCCGCATAGATTTCAACTTGATTTTGCAAAAACTGCTGCCTGGTTTTCACAATTCTAGCTTCGAGCATCCCCACGCCTTCGGGCGAAACCTGCTTGTCGTCGCCGACGACTAAAACCTTTTTCGCCCGCAACAAAGCAGGCAGCGCCGACAAATCCGATTGCGAAGCCTCGTCAATAATCACCAGATCGTAACAACCGAATTCCGCCGGGAGCGATTCGGAAATTCGATAATGCGGCATAATCCGACAAGGAATCGCCGGATTTGCCTGATTGGCTGCGTAACGCGCATCCTGCCTGAAACGATTCGCTTTTTTGCCCGTTCCCTTTCCGATTTTGGAGATCGCCGTCCGATACGCCTCCAGCGCGGCTTTGACCGCATCTGTCGTATTTTCCTTGAGCTTTAGCCAGGTGCGGTTTTTAATTGCATCTCGATAGGCGCTCGTCAGCAATCTTTCTTTTTCAGCGCGGTCGCCAATCAATCGTTTCAGTTCCTGTCGGCTGTCAATGCTTTCGAGATAAGTCGCCAATCTTTTCAGCCGCCACAATTGCCGCCAATTATCGGGCAATAAAGAATCGGCGGCGGTGACGACATCGCGTCGCAATTTTTCCGCCCATTTCGGCGCGCCGCTTTTTTCGATCAATTCGGCGACGGTTTTGACCGTTTCCAGAGCGGGCTGCAAAGAATGAACTCGTCGCAGTTCTTCCATTAATCGCGCCCATTCGTTTTGGACAATTGATTCCGACAATTCGGGATTGCCGAATTTGTTTTCGTAAAACTGTCGCAATTCATCAACAATTAAACCTGAACAGCCCGCGAGAACGTTGTGAAAACGCTGTTTGATCGCCCAAGTCTGCGCCAATTCGCCGCGATTTAAATGAAGCGTCAAAATTTCCTCGGCTTGCAAAACGATCCTCTCATCTTCAACAAGCAAATCTGCGCGCTGCCACGCGGGCAGAATTGCTTTGATTTCCCGGCTTAAAATTGCCTCCAATTCAAAAGCCGCTTTTAATTTTCGGTAAAGTTCAAAAGCGTTTTGGGCAATTCGAACGGAAGTGGCGTCAACCGTCAAAATTGGCAGCATTAGTTCTCCGGCAAGCACATTCCAGCGCATAATTAATTCCCGCCCGCGTTTTTCACGCTCGATAAATTCAAGCACAAAAGTCCAGTCGGAATCGCTCGCCGGAGCGGAGCTTAAAATCTTGACCGTTTCCAGTTGTTTCTTTTCGGCGGATTTTCCAAAAACACTACCGATCAAACCAAACGGACGCGCACCCGTCGCCATATTTTGCACGGCTTGTACCAATTCAAGGTTTTGCGCGAAACCGTCAGGCAAAAAAACAGGTCTTGATAAAAACTGTTGGTTTTCATTAACGGCGGCTTCAATTTCCGTCCCTAAAGCGGAGAACAGCTCAATCATTCGATCGCGCTCGTTTCGGCGCAGCCGCTGTCGCATCCGGCTCGTCCAATCGGCGTTATCGTTTTCGATTTCCCGGCGCAGCTTTTTCAGCGTTTCGATTTTTTTGAGAATCTCCTGCGCTCTTTGAAAGGTTTGTTCGGAAGAGTCAATCAGATGTGGAATTTCTCCCGAATCAACCTGCTCTTCCAATTCAGCCAATCTGGTAAGATTTTGATGAGTCTGCAAAACATCGCGGACATCGGGGAAAGCCTCAATTTGCGGAAGACGACAACTTAAATAAACCAAATCCGAGCCGAGAATCCGCCGTGTTTCGCGCAGACGCTGCACATCTTCGTGTGAGAAACGCGGCGCAAATTGCGCCTCAATTGAAATTTCGTCCTCAAGCCAAGTGGCTTCGGTCAAATTCTTCGCCGTTTCTTCAGCCGCTTGGCGCGGCTCCAGAAATTCGTCATCAATTTGAAATTTGTTCAAATTTTTGTGCGCCCAATCGGCAATCTGCCGGTCGCACCCGGCGATTTGAAAATGGAGATTGTCAATTTCCGTTTCCTGAGCGGCAATAAGCCGCCGCATTTCCTGTTTATCAACGGTTTGCACAATCTGCGCAATACGCTCGATGGCGTATTGAAACTGTTTCATTCCCGCATTTTCATTCGTTAAAAGACTGACCGCGAGCGGGCGAATTTCTTCGGGCAGTTTTTCCTGCAAAACCGTCAGCGCAGGTTCGCGCATTGAAGTCACCAAAACTCGTTTGCCGAGCGCGAGATAATGACAAATGATATTGGCAATCGTGTGCGTTTTTCCCGTTCCCGGCGGACCTTGAACCACAACGCCCTCGGATTTTTCGAGCAGTTGAACGATTCTGACCTGTTCGTCATTAAACGGCATCGGGAAAAATAAATCTTGCGGTTTTTCGCTGCTGTCGCTTCCGGCGACCATCGAAACACCGCGAAAAGCGGGCAATTGCAAATCTGTGCTGATATTTGACGGCTCGGTCACAATTGCCACCACAGCCGAAGGCAGTTCGATGACTTGTCCGCTTTGTTTTAAAGTTCGCTGAAAGCGTTCCAAATCTTCGACAAACAAACCCGCTCCGCGGGGTCTGGCAAACAACACCCACGAATCGGTCACTTTTAAACGTTCATCGGCTTTTGGCAGCGATGCGGTGCTTTGTTCAGCGTTTTTGTCGTCGGGCAAATAAATCCCTTGCGAATCGAGCCGCGCGACCGCCGCGCGCAGCAGCGGTTCAAACGAGCTTTTCGCAAACGGCGATAACAATTCGTCCTTTTGATTCAATTCTTCAAAAAACGTTCGCGCCTCCTGCCGTAATCTGGAGACTTCGGGATTTTCGACGTTCGAGTAAATATCCAATTCGAGTCGTGCATCAAGCTCGCGCGGGCGAATTTCGATTGCCATTGTGCGTCCGTTAAGAGCCAATTCAACAGCTTTGGTAATCAACGGAAAACGCACGTTGACGCCGTTCATCCGCCAAATCGCTATACCTACGCCCCAAACCAATTCAAGCTGCGCGTCGGCAATTCCGCCTTCGAGTTGCTGCCGCAAAGCAAATAATTTTCCGTACAATTCGATTGTTCGCCGCCTCGGTATTTCCGCCTCAGCCCAGGTTTTCCATTGATTGCTCAAATATGCGTTAAAATCGGCTTCGATTTTTTCTTTCAGCCCGGGCGTGTTAATCGGAATTTGTTGCTGCAATTCGAGCGTTTTTCCTTCACCCGCCGAAATTTTTACGCCCGCCGATTCCAATTCTTTGACCGTCACTGATTTTTTTAAATACGGCGTTTTGTTCGGGTCGTTTGTTAATTCGAGACAAACCGCGAGCAGCGCGGATTGAGGCTTCGGCGCCGTCATCTCGCGTAAACGTTCGACTCTCAACCAGATTTCGTCAGAGCCGTCGCCGGGCGAAGCGTCAATTTGCGCGCCGGGCAGATTCTGCAATTGATGGTGGTAGAAAAGAAAATTCCCGTATGCTTCGACTTCCGTTTTGGGAACGTCATTCATTTTTGCGGTTTCCTGAGCGTATTCAATCAATTCAATCAATCTTGGATGCTGAGTAATGGGCATTTTATTATTTTCGATTAGGCGTTAATTATTGGATTAAACTTTTCCGGCGTGGACAGAGGCTTTGGGTGCTTCGTCTGACTAAGAATTATAAGCTAAGAATGAAAATAATGAAATTAAGAATGCCGCAAAAATCAGCAAATTAACAAACACCAATTAAAAGGAATTTACGCACAAAAAACTTTGCGTTGTTGCCGGAAGTTCCCGGCAACAACGCAAAACCACGAAAACAATCAAGTTTTAATAGTTTCGTGACCTGATGCTACTGTTTAGGACATTTAAAATAAAAAACATTTTGCTCAATGAAAATTAACTCCCATCTGTGCGCCCCGAAATTATTGAGTATTTTTATTCTTTCATGAAAATCGGTTGTGCCTATTTCAATACAAGTGTATTCCCATTGCTGCATAATGATCCTCCGCTACTTTATGATTAAATCTTTCAACGTCCAACTTTAAGTTTTTATTCCTTGATTTTTATTTTTAGCTCATCGAGTTGCGCTGGATCAACGTCGCCGGGCGCTTCGATCATTAAATCCGTCGCGGAAGCGGTTTTCGGAAACGCCATTACGTCGCGGATATTGTCCGTGCCGCACAAAATCATACAAATTCGCTCGATTCCGAGCGCGATTCCGCCGTGCGGCGGCGTGCCGTATTCAAGCGCCTCGACGAAAAATCCGAAACGTTCTTTCGCTTTTTCCGGCGTGATTCCGAGAGCTTTGAAATTGAGCGACTGAACCGCCGCCTGATGAATTCGAATCGAGCCGCCGCCAAGCTCGTAGCCGTTCACAACAACGTCGTATGCTTTCGCACGAACATTGACGAGCGGCGCGAAATCGCCCGATTCAATCGCCTGCCGGTAAGTTTCCAAATCTTCGTCCATCGGCGCGGTAAACGGATGATGCATCGCGTAAAATCTGTCGTCGTCCTCGTGATACTCGAACATCGGAAATTCGGTCACCCAGAGCGGCGCGAAAACTGATTTATTGATTAAATTCTCGCGCTTTCCAATCTCGACGCGGAGTGCGCCGAGACTTGCGGCAACCGTATCTTTTTTGCCGGCGACAATCAAAACCGCATCGCCTTTTTCCGCGTTTGCGGTTTTGGCGAGGCGTTCGATTGTTTCCTGTCCCAAAACTTTGAGCAGCGAGGAAGAAATCTCGTCGCCGATTTTTATCCAAGCCAGAGCCGAAGCGCCGTAGCGTTTTACGAATTCCTGCAATTCATCCAAAACCTTGCGCGAATAATTTGCGCCGTTTTTCACGGTTAGAGATTTGATTTCGCCTTTTTGTTCCAAAGTCGCGGCAAACGGCGCAAAATCGGTCGAGCGCAAATCGTTGGACAAATCGGTTAGTTCCATTTCAAACCGCAAATCCGGTTTGTCCGAACCGAAACGACGCATCGCTTCGGCGTAAGTCATTCGCGGAAACGGAATGGGCAAATCAACTCCGATTGTTTTAAAAACGCGCTCGAACATTCCTTCGATCAAACGATAAATTATTTCCGGGTTTGCAAAGCTCATTTCCATGTCGAGCTGCGTAAATTCCGGCTGGCGGTCTGCCCGAAGGTCTTCGTCGCGGAAACAGCGCGCGATTTGATAATAGCGGTCGAGTCCGGCGATCATACAAAGCTGTTTGAAAAGCTGCGGCGATTGCGGCAGAGCGAAAAATTTTCCCGGCTGGATGCGCGAAGGAACGATGTAGTCGCGCGCGCCTTCGGGCGTTGATTTAATCAAAATCGGCGTTTCGATTTCGGTAAATTCCTGCTTGTCCATAAATCTGCGGATTTCGCCGACAACGCGCGCCCGCGTCCGAATGTTTTTTTGAAGCTGCGGGCGGCGCAAATCGAGATAACGATATTTCAAACGCAAATCTTCGCTCGCCAGATTTTCCGAACCGGCGGTTTCCAAAACGAACGGCAAAGTTTTGGCGTCGTTCAAGATCAGCAATTCTTTCGCACGGATTTCGATTTCGCCGGTCGCCAGTTTTTTATTGACGGTCGCTTCGTCGCGCGCCACGACTTCGCCGCGCACGGCAATCACGTATTCGCCGCGCAATTCTTCGGCTTTGTCGTGAATCTCGACGGAAAACTGCTCGTCGAAAACTACCTGCGTAATTCCTTCGCGGTCGCGCAAATCAACAAAAATCAGCGGACCGAAATCGCGCCGCCGCGCCGCCCAGCCCATCAACACAACCGTTTCACCGACATTCGAGCGGCGCAGCTTGCCGCACGTATGCGTTCTTTCCAAATTCCCCAAACTGTCCAGCATTTTTGATAAAAACCTTTTCCAGTAAATTTAATCGTAAAAGTTTAAGCTAAATTAACGGCAAAAGAAAAAGAGCGAACCGGCGCACCGGTTCGCTCTCTGCGGAAAAATAAAAATTGATTCTTACAAACCGCGGAAAATCTCCGCAGCTAAATCCATTCGTTGAGCTTGTCCGGCAGTAAATTTGAACATACAAGCGTCGTCCGTATAATCCATAAAATTCGTCGTCGGATCATAACCGCCTCTGCGCGGGCACGAGCGCCGATTAGAAGGACAGCCGTATGCCGAGTTTTTTTCAGCCGGGGTATCGAAAATAAAATCGCCGCCGTTTGATTTGTTACAGCCGCCTTTAAAAGTGTGATACAAACCGAGCCAATGCCCGACTTCGTGCGTCAAAGTGTCGCCGAGATTATAAGGCGCTTGCGAACCGCCCGGAACAGTCGTATGCAGCAAGACAACTCCGTCGTAATGCAGATATTGCTGAATTTCTTCGGGCACATAAGCCCAACCGAGCGTGCCGTCGGTCATTCCAGCCGAATAAATATTAAGAGTTCCAAAACCGCCCTGATGCAAAGCAACCTTCATATTGTATTCATCGTCTTCGGTGTTTTGCGCGAACCATGCCGTGTTCATCGTGCGGTCAACCGATTGCAGAACGAAACGAAACGGCGTGTTGTAACCGCCGGCTTGCCCGCTGTAGGCTTGATTTAAAACGGCAATCTGGTTGTCAATCATCGCTTGCGTGATGTTGCCGTTAGCGACGCCTTCGCCGCGATTGACAACGTGCCATCGAACGTTAATCGTAATCGAACCGGGCTGGCGCATTCCTTCTTCGCCGTATTCGACAACGCCTGCCGCATCCATAATTATCCGGCTCGCCTTAACTCTTTCGAGCTGATCATAAACGTTCATGCTTTGGGCTTCCGATGGCTCTTTTGTGCGGCAGCGCGCGCCGCTTTCGATAAATTCCTGTTTGCTTTCAAACGTTCGACCGTTAACGACGAAAGGCTCGGCTTGCTCGGAAACGTCAGATTTGCCCGACGGAGAATCGGTTTTTTGAGCGGAAATCGAATTGATTCCGAAATTTGAAATTAGAATGGCGGCAAGAAAGGCGATCAGATTTCTTTTCATTTTTCCTCTAAAATTAAATAAATGAGTTGATGTTTAAAGTCGAAAGCCGCAAAGACTTTCGCCGGGAAATGTTTTTAATCGGTCGAGACGCCGATCAATTTGCTAAATTACGGTAATTTTAATTGTTAGCTAAAATTTGTCGGCTCGTCAATTAAAGATGTCATTTCTTAACAAATCTTTGCAAATTATTTTTCGCTTTGCCGCAAAAATGTTTCGTGCTTCAAAACAAGTTGTTTTTCAGAAGCATCGCCGGCTTGTTCATTTAAAAAGCGGTTGTAATCGGCTGATCTATTGCGAGGAATGCTTAAAGTTTGCCAATCGGTATCGCGCAGGAATTTTGCGAGAAATACAATTTGCCCGACGTGGTAAGCAGTATGCGCGATTGAGCGATTGATGGCTTCGACAACCGTGTGATTTTCGCCTCTAATTTTGACTGTTTTTTCCAAATCGGCAGGCTGCAAACTTTCCATTGTCGAAAGCGCGGCTTGCCAACCGGCGTTCCAAAATTCAAGCAGCGATTTGCGGGTGTCGTTTTCAAAAGCAACGAATTCCGAGTCGCGGCTGCGATCCGGCTTTTCGCCGTCCGCAGTTAAAAATTCAGTCCACCGCGAACGCAAATTTCCGGCAATATGTTTGGCAATAGTCGCAATTGAATTCGATTCGTCGTTTAATGTGCGAAAGAATTCTTCATCGGAAATTTGCGCGAAAGATTTTTCCGCCAGCTTTTTGTAGTTTTGAAAACTTCTCAGGGCGTCCTGCAAATAATTTTCTTCAATCATAATTTTTAAGGAGCGAATTGCTTGAAAACCACACCGAAACTCAAAATCAGGCTCAAAGCGGCGAGCCACAGCAACAAACCGGACAAAAACAAAAGCACGCGCGAAATTTTAAACAAAAAATCGCGGGCGTCTTTTTCGTTTTCGGTTTGCTGATGAATTTCGTCCGTATCCGCCCCGAACAGATACAGCCAAAAGCCGTCAAAAAAACCGCGCCGCGAATGCGGAATCAGATGCGAGACGTTTTCCATCGTAGGCGCGCTCGCTTTTTCGCGCAAACGCAGATATTTCAAATGATAAGCGTTCCCGTCGGCTGCAAAATAACGCTGCAAAAGAGCGATTCCGGCGGAAAATGCGAAAAGATAAAACGACGCGAAAATGTAAAACCGAAAATCGGAATTGGCGAGCGTTTTTTTGGCAATTCCAAACGCTTCAGGCGCTTTGTCCGACGCGCCGAACAAAAAATTTAACAGCAAAAATCCCACCGCCGCGATTCCGATTAAAGCCAAACGCAGAATCTCGCCCGCAAATTTCTGTCGTCGGTCGTTAACCGCCAAATCTTGTTCAAAAGTGTGTTCGGGGATTTGAATCAGATTTGCAGATTGATTCTTCGTGTCGGCGGAAATCCGGGATTGATTTGCAAAATCGGCAACCGGAGTCGAAGTTGTTTCGGCGTAATTACGAGGAGAATTTTCGTTTTCGACGTTTCTTTCTTCGGTCGGAGTCCGGTCGTTTAAAAGGGAGAATTCGTTCATTTTTCAGGAAATTGCCTGTTTTGCTTTGTTAGAAGTTTAAAACAACTTCGTTAAAATATCACATTTGAAATTTCTAAAAAAAGAAGCGAGGCGTTTATTAATTCTAAAATTTATTGTTCCGATTTTCCGCACCTACTCGCTCTTGCTTTACTACATTAACGGGGATCAGCGGCAATTGATATTGCTAAAAACTTTGAAAAATATTTCATAGATTTGAATTTGCTGGCAACTTATTGCGGATAAACGGAATCTTTTGCTCCGTAATCGTTGGCAATCCTGCTTTTCCAAATTTTAAACCCTTAGAAATTAATAACTTGTTTTTAGCTGCATTATTTTGCAGTTTTTAAGAGATTCGAATAAGTATTACCTTTACTGCTCGGTGAAATCTCTGCCTCAATTGCAGGTTTGTACTTAATTAGCCTCTTTTTTCGAGAGATAACCACAACAATTTTTGATGACGGGCTGCAACTTCTCAGCTTATCAATAAAAATTTTCACCAATTTAAGGAGCCTGAATAATGTCTATTTTTTCGTCTAAAAATTTGTCTAAGTGTATAACTTTTCTATTTTTATTAGCTTTTGCAGTTACCGGAAATACTTTTGCCCAGAATAACAACGCCTCCGAAAGAGGTCTTGCCCGCGGGCAGGCGGCAATCAACAAATTAGGAAACCGTTTACCCGCAGTTGCCTCAAAACACGGTAAATCAGCAAACGAGCTGCGCAGTTTGTTTTTAGAAGACCCGACTCTTCACGTTGATGATGCGGATATGCTGCTTTATGTTGATGAGACTCAAGAGGTGCAGAGTTTAACCGGCGAAACGCCGGTCGTTTCCGCTGCTCCGTTTCCATATACGCAAACATTTCAATTGCACAGCCGCCCCGGTTCAAATCGCGTCATCTATCTTGATTTTGACGGTCACGTTACATCCAACACATCCTGGAATACCAGTTACACAAACGGACAGCCGATTAATTCCGCGCCTTTCAGTATTGACGCTGACCCGACGACTTTTAACCAGCAGGAGCAAGATGCGATTCAATATATCTGGCAGAGAATAGCGGAAGATTACGCGCCGTTCGACGTTGATATTACAACGCAAGACCCCGGCGATGCAGCTATTTTTCGCAGCACTTCTTCGGATTTGCAATACGGAACGCGCGCGGTTATCAGTCCTACGAATTTTACCGGTCAGAGCATCGGTGGTATTGCATACGTCGGTGTTTTCAATTATGTCGGGACAAATTACAAACCGGCTTTCGTAATGACTTCCGGTCTCGGAAACAATGAAAAGAATATCGCCGAAGCCGCTTCTCACGAAGTCGGGCATAACTTGAATTTGAATCACGATGGAACCGCCTCACAGGGATACTACGCCGGACATGGAGATTGGGCGCCGATTATGGGCGTCGGCTATTATGAAAGCGTCACGCAATGGAGCAAAGGCGAATATCCGGGTGCCAATAACTTTCAGGACGATCTGGCGGTGATGCAAACTTACGGTATTGCCCTCATTGCAGACGATCATGGAAATACAAATGCCGCCTCAACCGTTTTAAGCGGCACGGCTATTAATACGTCCGGTTTGATTACGACCAGAACAGACGTTGATGTTTTCAAGTTTTCGACCGGCAGCGGAAATGTCACAATCAATTTGAATCCCGCGCCGCTCGGCGCAAATCTCGATATTCAGGCAAAGATTTCCGACGCCAACGGCAATGTTCTCGCGACTTCCAATCCGGCGGGCTTGGCGGCGAGCTTTAATCAATTTCTCTCGGCGGGCGTTTATTACCTGACAATTGACGGAGTCGGAGCGGGCGATTTGACAACGGGCTATTCCGATTATGCGAGTATCGGTCAATACAGCATTACCGGCACGCTCGTCGAGAGCAGCACTGAACCGCAACCGCCGGTTGCCGTCATATCATCATCTCCAAATTCAAATCCGCTAACGGTTAATTTCTCAAGCAGCAATTCTTCGGACCCTGACGGCACAATTGCCGGCTACGCCTGGGATTTCGGCGACGGAACGACTTCAACCGAAGCGAATCCGGTTAAAACTTACAGTTCAGCCGGAACATATACGGTAACCTTAACGGTTACGGATAATAGCGGTTTGACCGGCACAAGCAGCGCTGCGGTTACCGTTCAGCAAAATCAACCTGCTGAGATTTTTGTAAACAGCATCACAATGTCTCTGGTAAAGAGCGGACGGAACACATCAGCCCAAGCTGTGATAACTGTTTACGATAACAATGGCGCGCCTCGTTCCGGCGTTACGGTTTCAGGCGGATGGAGCGGTTTGACGACAGGAAATGTTACCGGAACGACTAACTCCAGCGGTCAAGTCGTATTTACTTCAAGCAGTACAAAAAACAGAGGTACATTTACTTTTACCGTTACGAATCTTTCAGCTTCGGGTTACACATATAATTCGACTCTGAATAAAGAAACGAGCGATTCTATTAGCAATTAAAATAGAATAATCTCAACAGGAAAAAAAGGCTGTCCCGGCGTAATTGGACAGCCTTTTTTCATACCTCTTTAAATTAACTCATTAAAAACACCGTCAGCATTGATTTTATCTAATTTATTTAGCGCGATGTTTATTTTCATCAATCTTAGCAAGTTCCAATAAACTAAAGAGTGGTTTTCTGTGATTCAACGTAATTGAAAAATCCAGGCGCGATTTGTGCTGACTGGTCCCGATTGTGTACCGTTTCCATAACCGCCGACAATCAAAGCGCGTCCGTCGTTGAGCAAAGTAACCGAAGCAAAATGAAGGGGTTCGCCAAATCCGCCTGCGGTTTTTGTAAAACTGTTTGTTTTCGGGTCGAAAACTTCCGCGCCGGTGTTGCCGCCGCCGATAAACACCTTGCCGTCTTTGAGTAAAACCGCAGTTCCGTCAATTTTGAACCGCGCAAAATTCATCTCGCCCGTCGGGGTGAATTCGTTTGTTCGCGGGTCAAAAATCTCCGCGCTTTTGTGCTGTCCGCGCCAATCACGGCTATCGGAGCCGCCAAAAATCAACACGCGATTGTCCACCAGTAAAATCGCATCGTGTTTGTAGCGCACGACGTTCATCGCTTTGGTCACAGTAAAACCGTTTGTTTTCGGGTCGAAGATTTCCGCGCCGGACAAAACTTGCCCGCGACTTTGTTCGCCGCCGGTCAACAAAACTTTTCCGTCAGACAGCTTTGTCGCCGTGTGTCCGAGTCGTGCGTTGCGCATTTTTCCGATTGAGGTGAAAGCGTTTGTTTTCGGGTCGAAGATTTCGACTTCACTCAAGTTTTCTTTGCCGTCAAAGCCGCCGGTGACTAGGACTTTGCCATTTTCCAAAAGCGTTTCGGTATGCGCGGCGCGGCGGCGACTCATATTTCCGATGGTGGTAAAGCTCTCGGTTTTCGGGTCAAAGATTTCGGCGCTCGATTCGGGCGCATCCTGATTTCCCCAGCCGCCGACAAGCAAAACTCTGCCGTCGAGCAGCAGCGTCGCCGTGTGGCTGACGCGCTTGATGCTCATTTTGCCTTTGGCTTTCTTAAAGCTATTGGTTTTCGGATCAAAAATTTCGGCATCATCGAAAAACACGCCGTTGCGCTCCATTCCGCCTATGATTATCACGCTGCCGTCCGGCAAACGAGTCGCTGAATGAGCCGCCCGCGCCTCGCTCAATTTTCCGGCGGCGATTAGCTTTCCAACTGTTTGCGAACCGCTTTCCTGAACGGCGGATGTTCTCTGAAAACCCGCACAATTTAGGAAGCTCCACCCAAAAACAAATAACACCGCGCAAACTAAAAATCGCATAAATTTTCTCCTACACTTTAATAACACTGCACAGGAAAAATTTGTGTCGCTTATTTTTGCTTTACTGAGCCGCGCGAATTCCTTTCTTGATTTTACCGAGAGGTGTTGGGTAATCCTGCGGAATGATTTCGCTCATGTTTTTTCTCCAATTGGTAATTTGGTATTTCTGGTGTGAGCAACTGTCGAAATTCTTCTTCAAGAGTTTTTTTGGCTTTAATTAGCTTGCTGTCTAATTCGTTATATTCAACAAAATTTGATGTATAAATCTTTTTTGAGCAATCATTAATCAAACTGTATAATTCGTCTATTATTTTACAAGTATCAGCATCTATAAATATTCTTTTTTCTCTCCAGTAACTATCAAATTCGACCATTCTTTCATTTAAAAGCTTTATTCTTTTGACTAAAGATTCCTCATCAGAGGGAGAAATTTTACTTACTCTAACTATTAACAGTTCCCTTTCTATTGAATTGATTTTTGCATAAACATTTTGGAAAACATCTGCGCGTTGTTGATGAAGCGTTGAGAATCTTATCTGAAACTCATAAAACTTTGTCTGAAAATCAGACTGAAGTTGAATTTTGTAGCTTTCAATTTCTTTGCTCAAATCTTTTTTATGATTTTCAGTTACTTTAGAAAGCCAAAAAGCCAAAATTATCTGAACAATTACAGCGGATAATCCAACAATCAAACTTGGAGCTAAGATAGCAAACCAATTTATTTCTTGAGAATTTTGCATATATCAATCTCAGATAAACCTTTCATACTTTCAATTCGGTAGCGAGATTTTCCCGTGAAATTGTCTCCTGCGTTCCGGTTTCCAAATATTTAATCGTCACGGTTCCGTTCGCGCGCTCATCATCGCCCAAAACAGCCACCGCCGGAATAGCGAGACTCGAAGCATATTTGAACTGCTTTCCGAGCTTATCGGCTTCCGGGTAAACCGCAACGCGCAAGCCCTGCGCGCGCAAATCGTTTGCAAGTTCGAGCGAATCGGCAATCGTTTCTTCGTTCCAAATTGTCACCAAAACATCCGCCGCCGTTTTGGTTAAATGTTCGGGAAACATCCCGCGCTCGTTCATCACGACGAGAATGCGTTCGAGTCCGAGAGAAAAACCGCAAGCCGGAATTTCTTCTTTCCCAAACATTCCAATCAAACCGTCATAACGTCCGCCGCCGCCCAGACTACCAGCCAAGTCCGGCACGTTGATTTCAAAAATTGCACCTGTGTAATAACTCAAACCGCGCGCGAGACTTGCGTCAAGTTTAACTTTTTTATCTAAAGAGATTGTTTCTAACAGTTCTCCCAATTTGTAGAGTTCATCAACAGCTATATCTGTGTTTTCATTAGTTCCAATATGTTTAGCTAGAGTAATCAATTCACGCAGGTTGTAAAGAAACGTATTTTGCAAACGCTCGTATCGAGCGTGCAGAGTTTCAAAGAAACTCAAGAATTGTTCGGCATTGGCTTCATTAATACCTCGATTAATAAGTTCTTTGAAAACTCCTTCACTTCCGATTTTGTCGAGTTTGTCCAACGCAACAAGTGCATCGCTCTGCTTTTCATTCGGAATATTAATGGAGTTCAATATTCCGGTTAATAATTTTCGGTGATTTACACGAATAACAAAATCATTAAATCCTAATCTCTGCAAAACCTCGCAAACAGCGGAAATCAATTCAGCTTCGACAATCAACGATTTCGAGCCGATAGCATCAACATCACATTGATAAAACTCACGGAAACGCCCGCGCGCCGGGCGGTCGGCGCGCCAGACGGGTTGGATTTGGTAGCGTTTGAAAAATTTCGGCAGCTCGTTTTTGTAATTAGCGACGACGCGCGCGAGCGGGACGGTTAAATCGTAGCGCAGGGCTAAATCGGCTTCGCCCGTGCGCTCGCCTTCGCCGCGTTTGAGGATTTTATAAATTAGCTGATTGCCTTCTTCGCCGTATTTTCCCAAAAGCGTTTCGAGGTTTTCGACCGCCGGAGTTTCGAGCGGCTCGAAGCCGTATTTTTGATAAACGTCTTTGATAATGCCGATAACGTATTCGCGCCGCCGAACGTCTGCGGGCAAAAAGTCGCGCATCCCGCGCGGCGGATTCGTATTCTGCTGTGCCATAATTCAGGTTCAAGGTTCCAAGTTCCAAGTTCAAGGTTAAAAATATACAACTTTGAACCTCGAACTTGGAACCTTGAACCGTTTGAAAAGAACTATTTGAAAATCGAATAGCCGAGATAAATCGAGTTGGCGTTATAGCCTACGTTATAGACTTTTTCGGTTAAATTGCCGTTTGAAATGTGGAAATAGCGATAACCGATTGTCCACGCCCGGTCGGGCGAAGAGTGAATCATTACACCGCCGCCGAAATCGCCAGTGAGGTTAAAGCGGCGGGTTTCGGGAATCGGCATCGCGTGGTTGTACATCACGATCCCGGCTCCGGCTTGCGCAAACGGTTTGACGCGCTTGTTTGCGCGGAAAAGAAAACGAAAATTGGCGGGCGTAATGCCGACGCCGTAAGTTGTCGTGCGAATTGTCCGCTCAACGTCGGGCGTTGATTGTTCGGAAACGTAAGCCGGATTTCGGATTTCATTCCGAAACGCGATTGTCAGCGGCATAAAACCGAACAAATAAGAATACGACACGTTTCCTTTTGTGCCGATCACGCGACCGAGCCGGAAATTGGCAAACGCCATTTTGCGGTGGCTGGTGTCAAATTCTTCCGGTCCGGCAAAATGCGAAGGCTTAAACGGCGCGACGCCCGGCTCGAACAGATATTCTTTCGTCCCGCGCGTCAATCTGTATAAAGAATCTTCCGGTTTTGAATCGGTTTTATCGTTTGTCAGTTCGTCGCTGCCGGATGTCTCTTGCGCCGAAATTGGGAAGGCATTGAAACAAAAAATAAAAAACAAAACAAGGTTCAGGGAAACTGTCTTAATCATTCTTTCCGATTACTCTGTTAAAATTTGGGAGAATTATAAAAATATCGAACGCAAACCGTACAAGCAAGCGTTCATTTCCCGGCTTAAGAAATTTTTATGCCAAAAGATTACAAGCGATAATGCTTGCTCAATTCAACATAATTCTGCCAAAACCGCGCCAAATCTTTAACTTCTTCCTCGCTCAATTCTCTTTTGACGCGCGCCGGACTTCCCATTACAAGCGAGCGCGGCGGAATTTCGGTGTTCGGCGTAACCAGACTTCCAGCGGCGACGAGCGAATTTCTGCCGACGCGCGCGCCGTCCAAAACAATCGCGCCGATTCCAATCAAACTGCCGGTTTCGATATAACAGCCGTGCAGCGTCACGCGATGTCCGAGCGTTATTTCGTCTTCCAAAACCGTGTCGTGCGTTTTCGAGGTGACGTGAATTACCGAAGCGTCTTGAATATTTGTCCGCGCGCCGATGCGAATCGAATTCACGTCGGCGCGCAAAATCGAGCCGTACCAAACGCTCGACTGCTCGCCGATTTCGACATCGCCGATGATAACGGCGTTTTCGGCGACAAAAGCAGTTTCGTGAATTCGCGGTTCGACGCCGCGAAAAGATTTGATTAAAGCCATAACAAAAGCGTGACGGACAGAATATCGGCGCGCGACGAGATTTTCAATGATTTACTTTTCAAATTATCCCGAATATTCTGAATGACGGATTTAAATTTTCTGTCAAAGGATAATTGTAAAATGTCTTACACGCCAAAAATTTTAGCGTTTGCGGGAAGTCTGCGCCGCGATTCATTGAATAAAAAAGTCGTCCGCGTCGCCGCCGAAGGCGCGCGACGCGCCGGAGCGGAAGTCACATTGATTGATTTGAGAGATTTTCCGATGCCGATTTACGACGCCGACCAACACGAAGCCGAAGGTTTTTCCGAACACGCCAATCGTTTTCAACAGCTTCTGCTTGCTCACGACGGGCTTTTGATTTCGTCGCCCGAATACAACGGTTCTTTGCCGGGCGGGATGAAAAATGCGATTGACTGGGCTTCGCGCGCAAACGGCGAAATAAAACTCGGTGCGGCTTTCAAAGGCAAAGTCGGCGGAATTATGACGGCTTCGCCCGGCAGCTTTGGCGGCATTCGCTGTCTCGGACACCTGCGGTCGGTGCTTTCGATTTTGCTCGTTCACGTCCTGCCTGAAGAATTCGCCGTCACTTTCGCGGGTGAAGCCTTTGACGACTCTGGCAATTTTAAAGACGCGAAAATGCAGCATCTGATCGAAAGACACGGCGCGAATGTTGCCGAAACGATCAGAAAATTACACGGTTAATCATTCAAGGAAAGCGCGAAGATGAAAATCGGTTATTTGTCGGCTGTAATTTTAAATTTGCCTGTTTTGTTAAGTTTTCAAGGCGGCGGGCATTTCACCATCGGCGAAATGAAGAAGAGCTTAACTCCAATCGGTTGGGGTGTTCTGATTATTCTGATTATTTTTGCATTCTTTTTAATTATTCGCCTTGTTCGATTTCTCGCAAAAAATAAAACGTTAAAATGATTGATTTACGCAGCGATACAGTAACAAAACCGACTCCGGCGATGCGTCGCGCAATGGCGGAAGCCGAAGTCGGCGACGACGTTTACGGCGAAGACCCGACCGTCAATCGCCTTCAGGAACTGGCGGCTAAGATTTTCGAGAAAGAAGACGCGCTCTTTGTCCCGACCGGCTCAATGGGCAATCAGATTTGCGTGAAATTGCACACAAAACCCGGGCAGGAAGTCGTCATCGAAGAACGCGGGCATATTTTTAATTACGAAATGGCGGCGATGGCTGCCGTTTCCGGCACTCTGGCGCGCCCGGTGAAATCTGCGGACGGAAGCGGGATTTTGAATTGGGAAGAAATCGAAGGCGCGATTCACGCCAACGATGCGGCGTATTACGTCGCCAAAACCGGATTGATTGCGCTCGAAAACTCGCACAATCTGGCGGGCGGAACTGTCATGAGCACCGAGCGGACAAACGCGATTTGCGAAAAAGCGCATAAAATCAACTTGCCGGTTCATCTGGACGGCGCGCGGATTTTTAATGCGGCAGTCGCGCAAAATGAAACGGTCGCCGCTTTGTCCCGCCCGTGCGATTCAATTCAGTTTTGTTTGTCGAAAGGCTTGGGCGCGCCGGTCGGTTCGATGATTTTGGGGACGCGCGCATTTATCTACGAAGCCAAAGCGTGGCGCAAACTTTTGGGCGGCGGAATGCGGCAAGTCGGAGTTATTGCGGCTGCAGGATTGGTCGCGCTCGAAGAATCGCCGAAACGCCTGCACGAAGACCACGAAAACGCGCGCCGTTTGGCTTTAGGAATCGCCGAATTGCGCGGAATTAAAATTGATCCTGAACGAGTTGTCACAAATATCGTGATTTTCGATGTCGCCGAAACCGGGCAAACTTCGCAGGCGATTTGCGAACAGTTAAAAACGCGCGGCGTTTTGGCATCAGGTTTCGGCGATTCGATCCGAATGGTGACGCATTACGATGTTTCCCGCAAAGACATTGAAACTGCTCTCGGCGTTCTGCGGGCGGTTATTGAAAGGCAGTTTTTATGAGCAAACAAGCGCAAGCCGAATTGATTTTAAAATTATACGAGCTTCGCACCGATGAAAAATTGCGAGACGCGCGTCATTGGTATTCGACCGAGTTTAATCCGCAATCGGCGCGCGAAATCGCAATGTTGATGGCGAGCGGAAATCGCAGCAGCGCCGATTATCGAATGGTTACGACTTACTGGGAAATGGCTTGCGCGTTTGTTTTGTTTGAAGCGATTGACGAAAGCTTTTTTCACCGGACGCAAACCGAATATCTCGCCGTTTTCGCTAAACTTGAACCGTTTATCGGAGAATTGCGGCAGCTTTTCGGCGAGCCGAATTATTTGGAGAGCTTGGAAAAAGTTGCGCGCAGCGTGCCGAACGCCGAAGAATATTTTGTCAAAATTCGCGGTTTGATGAACCGCTGGGCGGAAGCCGAAAAAAGTGAAAAATGATAATTGCGATTGACGGACCTTCCGGCGCGGGCAAATCAACGCTCGGCAAGCGGTTGGCGAAAGAATTGGGCTTGCTTTATCTTGACACGGGCGCGATGTACCGCGCCGTCGCGCTCGCCGTTTTGGAAGCCGGCGCGCTCCCGAACGACGAAGAAAAAGCGGTAAAAATTGCCGGAAATTCAAAGATAGAGCTTTCGGGCGAGCCGGAGCATTTGCACGTTTGGCTCGACGGGCGCGATGTTTCCGGTTTGATTCGGACGCCGGAAGTTTCGCAGGCGGCTTCGATTGTTTCGGCGATTCCCGCAGTGCGGCGAATTCTGGTCGAAAAACAAAGATTGCTGGGAAAACGCGGCGCGGGCTGCGTTTTGGAAGGGCGCGACATCGGCACGGTCGTTTTTCCCGACGCCGACATCAAGTTTTTCATTACGGCAAAACTTGAAGCCCGAACGCGCCGCCGTTATGAAGAACTCCTGCAAAAGGGCGAGCAAACGAGCTTTGAACACACGCTCGCCGAAATCAATCAGCGGGACGAACGCGATGCGACGCGAACCGATTCGCCGCTCATTGTCGCCGAAAACGCGGTTGTGATTGATTCGACCGAGATGTCTCTGGATGAAGTTTTCGAACTAATGCTAAAACTTGCGAACAAAAAAACGCAGCGGCAAGTCTCGGACTTCACAGAAATTGGCGGTTCTCCTGTGTCAGGCTTCACCTTGCGCCAGGTCTTGCGTGGGCATACTGATTTGATATGTCGCATGGCGTGGTCCCCGGATGGCTCATATCTCGCTTCACCGTCTAGTGATAACACAATTCGGATATGGGACGCTCACGATGGAAAGTGCCTGCGAATCTTGCAAGGGCATACCGACATGATTGTAAGCGTGGCGTGGTCGCCGGATAGTCAATTCCTTGCCTCTGCTTCTGTTGATAAAACCATCCGTGTATGGGATGCCAAAAGCGGCAAGAAATTGCAGACTCTGAAAGGTCATAACCTATTGGTAACCAGTGTGGCGTGGTCGCCGGATGGTCTGCGCCTCGCATCAGCTTCTGGTGATGGAACCATCCGTGTATGGGATGCCAAAAGCGGCAAGAAATTGCAGATACTGAAAGGTCATAATGGACAAATCAACGAAGTGGCGTGGTCGCCGGATGGTCTGCGCCTCGCATCAGCAGCGAGAGATAAAACCATCCGTGTATGGGATGCCAAAAGAGGCGAGCAATTGCAGACTCTGAAAGGTCATAACAATGACGACATCATCAGTGTGGCGTGGTCGCCGGATGGTCAATTCCTTGCCTCTGCTTCTGTTGATAAGACTATCTGCTTGTGGGAACCAACCAGCGGCAATGCATTGCAAGTTTTAGAGGGGCATACCGGTCGGCTTGGCACTATTTCTTTTTCATCCAATGGTAAATGGTTGGCATCAAAGAGCGATGGCATGACTTATGAGGGAGATGAATCCGTCCGCCTGTGGCGTTGTGACACATGGACATGCGTAGTAGTGTTGGAAGAAACTGCGGATATTAATTGGTTCCAAGGAATTTCCTTTCATCCTCACTTACCTATTCTGGCAACGCTTGGGGAAAATGGACGTATTATCCGGATATGGGAGTTGGACGAAGCGCTATTGCTTGGTCAAGCGCAAAAGAGCTTTCATTACACTACTGCCAAACTAGTTCTGGTTGGTGATTCGGGCGTGGGCAAAACAGGGCTGGGGTGGCGGTTAGCTCACAATGAATTCAAGGAACATTCTTCTACGCACGGTCAACAGTTCTGGACTATTCCGCAACTTGGTATCAAGCGCGCAGACGGCACCGAGTGCGAAGCCGTACTGTGGGATTTAGCAGGTCAGCATATTTATCGTCAAATCCACTCCATCTTTCTCGAAAATGTCGCCGCCGCACTGGTGCTGTTCGATCCTAGCAACCGGCAAGACCCGCTCAAGGGTGTACAGTTCTGGCTTGAGCAGCTCAAGGGCAAAGGACAATTACCGCCTGGCGTACTAGTCGGTGCACGAGTAGATCGCGGTGCGCCAGTCCTGTCACAGCAAGAGCTAGAACAATTCTGCCAGCGCTATGGCATCCCAGGCGGCTATATCAGCACCAGCGCCTTTAGCGGCGAAGGTCTAGACTTATTGCTGGAAACCCTCAAAAAGCAGATTCCGTGGGACGAAATGACGGCGACAGTAACCACAGTCACCTTCAAGCGCATTAAAGACTATGTGTTGAGGCTTAAAGAGAAGCCGGATCGCGAAGCAGTGATTGTTAGTCCACTTTCATTGCGCAAACAATTACAGGCGTCTGATCCAGACTGGCGCTTAACCGATGAGGAGATGAT
>DASWLV010000055.1:0-19528 GCA_036400075.1 Pyrinomonadaceae bacterium | reverse complement strand
CCGAAATCAGCCAGCGGCGGCGGCGGTTCCGACAAATGCTTCCGCATAATCGAAGGAATCGAAGAGCCTTTAAACGGCACGTCGCCCGCCAGCATTTGATACAGAATCACGCCCAGAGAATAAACGTCGGCGCGGGCGTCCGGTTCGTCGTCCGACCATTGTTCGGGCGCCATATAATAAGGCGAACCCATCAAACCTGTCGTCTGCGCTTGAATAAATGAACCGAGCAGCTCGCCCGATTTGATTTTCGCCAGCCCGAAATCGAGGATTTTTACCGCGTCTTCAATCGGGAGATCGCGCACAATCATAATGTTGAGCGGTTTCAAATCGCGGTGAACGATGTCCTGTTTATGCGCCGCAGACAGACCCGAGCAAATTGCCGACAGAATTTCGAGCGCGTATTGCGGTGTTAAGCGTTTCTCGCGGACGAGCAAATCGTGGAGCGCTTCGCCTTCGACGTGTTCCATCACGAGAAACGGCATTTTTCCGGCAACCACGCCGAAATCCGTCACGCTGACGATGTTGCGATGGCGGATAGCCGCCGCCGCCAGAGCTTCCTGTCGAAAGCGCGTGACGAGATTCGGATCGTTGCCGACCAGATCGGGCAAAATAATTTTAATCGCGTGAGCGGTTTTCAGATAGGTATGCCGCGCTTTGTAAACGACGCCCATTCCGCCTTGTCCGAGCCGTTTAATCAGTTGATAACGACCGTCGAGAATCGGTTCGCCCGTGATGGTGTGATTCGTCGGGTCGCCGTCGTTCGGGCAGCGCAAAACGTCGTCGGGAAAGCAAAGTTTACAGGCGGGACATTCTTTCATCGTTTTATCTCGCGTCTTATCTCGTCGGAAAGAATTTTCATTCGGCGGTAATCTCCGCTCCGAAATTCAATACGCCGCCGACGTGCTGTTTCAAATCAAACCGCGTCTTTAATTTAAATCAAAAGGGAGGTCGCGCGAAATAAATTTTAACCGCTCTAAAATGCTCAAGCAAGCCTGCGAAGCATTTTCGCGCAAAAACCTCTCTCTTTCAACAATCGCATTCGCCGCAAATTTTCAACAAAACCGGAACCGTCGCCCGGCAAGCTTCTTGCAAAATTTTACGAGCCGAAACCGAAATTTTGCCTTTTCAGGAATTCAATCACTACCGCTTCGATTGCGAAATGAAGGGCAAACGTTGTAATTTTATAATTTATGGAAGCACTCGGAATGGTCGAATGTATGGGACTGGTCGCAATGATTGAAGCGGCGGACACAATGGTCAAAACCGCCAACGTCGAGCTGGTCGGTTACGAAAAAATTGACGCCGGACTCGTAACGGCAATCGTGCGCGGCGAAGTCGGCGCGGTCAAAGCAGCGGTTGACGCGGGCGCCGCGGCGGCAAATCGAGTCGGCAAAGTCGTCGCCACGCACATCATTCCGCGCCCGCACCAGGAAGTTGAAACCGGAATTCCGGTCGTCAAAACCGGCGAAACGACGCGCAAGAAAATCTCCGGTTCGGTTCCCGAACGCAAATAATTTGATTTATTTTTGGAGAAAAGATTAAATTTATTCGATTGTCATAATCTGCGGGCAAACCCAAACCGCTTATTTTTCAACTGTTATTAGTTATGCAAAAAAAACAAAATGGATTTGCGAACACTGGAATACCGCTCTATTACCAATTGGAAAACGTTTTACGCGAAAAAATCGCGTCGGGCGCGTTCGCGCCGGGCGACCGTCTGCCGACTGAAAGCGAATTGATCAAACAATACGGCGTCAGCCGCATCACTGTTCGGCAAGCTCTCGGCACGCTTGCCGAAGAAGGCTTAATCGAACGCCAACAGGGACGCGGTACTTTTATCGCGCAGCGCCGAACGCGCAAGCGTAAATTCAACGGCATAACTCATCTGACCGGCTCGCTCGACGAGTTGATCGAAATGGGAAACGACGTTCACATCAAAGTTCTTGAATTTAATCTGGTCGAAGCCGACAAAAACGAAGCCGAAATTTTTCAAGTCAAAGTCGGGACGCCGGTTTATCGCTTAAAGCGTCTGCGGCTTTACGAAGACAAGCCGTACAGCTTGATCGTCAATTATTTGCCCGCGGAAATCGGCTCGCAGCTAACTCAGGAAGAATTGTCGTCGGGCGCGATTCTGAAAATGATTGAAACCAAATTCGGCGTTCATTTGAACGAAGCCAAACAGCAAATCAAAGCCGAGCTTGCCGATCCGTACGCCGCCGGACAACTCAATGTGCGCGTCGGCTCGCCGCTGCTGTCAATCGAGCGCACGGTTTTCGCCGACGACGGCAAGCCGGTCGAATTCGGACACACGCTTTACCGCAGCGACGTTCACGGTTTTTCGGTTCATCTAAAACGCGAAAACAAACAATCTAAAAAGAATAAAGCCGTCGGTTAAAGCTAAAGCGGTTTTTCCGCCGCCGAAACATTTTAAAATTTAAAAGCGCGAGTTTAATTTAGGCTCGCGCTTTTTTGTCAATATCGTTTGCCGCCCGGCTGTGATAAAACAATTGTTGTATGAGTCGAATTGTAATGGCGGCTTTTGGTTCGCTCGGCGATTTGCATCCGTTTATCGCGCTCGCGCTCGAACTCAGAGCGCGCGGTTATCAAGTTTCTTTTGCCACGCTCGAATATTATCGCGAAAAGCTCGAAACGCTCGGTTTTGCGTTTCACCCGACGCGCCCGGACGTTTCGCCCGATGACGCCGATTTAGCTGCGGATTTAATGGACGCGAAAAAAGGAACCGAGATGCTTTTGCGCGAATTTTTGCTGCCGACTTTGCCTGAAAGCTATGCAGATTTGTTGGCGGCGGCTGAAAACGCCGATTTGATTGTCACCGGCGAAGTCGTTTTCGCCACACCGCTCGTTGCCGAAAAACTCAGCAAACGCTGGGTTTCGACCAGTCTGGCTCCGGCGTCGTTTCTCTCGGCTTACGACCCGATGGTTCCGCCGACCGCGCAATGGCTCGGCAAATTGCGTTTCTTAGGTCCGACGTTTCACAAAATTCTTTACTCCGGTTTAAAACTCTCGCTCAATTCCTGGTGGGAACCTGTTAGAGAATTGCGCCGCCGGGAAAATTTAAAACCTTCGGTTGATCCGGTTTTTAACGACAAATTTTCGCCGTTTTTGCATCTCGCGCTCTTTTCGCCCGCTTTGGGCGCGCCGCAGCCCGATTGGCATCAGCCGACCGTTCAAACCGGATTTCCGTTTTACGACGGCAAGCATGACACGGGAAAAATGCCCGTTGGTTTAAATGAATTTTTGGCGGCGGGCGACCCGCCGATTATTTTCACGCTCGGTTCGGCGGCGGTTTGGGCAGCCGGAAATTTTTACGAAGAATCGGCGCGCGCCGCGAAAATTCTCAACCGCCGAGCCGTTTTGCTGATCGGTCAAAATGCGCCGCCAAAAAATCTGGACGAAACAATCGCGGCTTATGATTACGCGCCGTTTTCCGAAGTTTTTCCGTTTGCCGCGGCTGTCGTCCATCAGGGCGGAATCGGCACTACATCACAGGTTTTGCGCGCGGGCGCTCCGCATCTGTTTATGCCTTTTTCGCACGACCAATTCGACAATGCCGCGCGCTGCGTCCGGCTCGGAGTCGCTCGAACAATTACGCGCGAATCTTACAGCGCGAAACGCGCCGCCGGAGAATTGAACGAGCTGCTGGCGGATTTAAATTATAAAAAACGCGCTTCGGAAATCAAAAGTGTCGTTGGCGCGGAAAACGGTGTAAAATCGGCGTGTGATGCCATTGAGAACGTTTTAAACTGAGGAGCTTTTTTTGGAATCTTTAGAATATTTGTTGGAAAATAACCGGCGTTGGTCGGAGCAGGTCAGGCGCGAAAATCCCGATTTTTTTGGGAAACTTTCCACGCTCCAAACGCCGAAATATCTCTGGATCGGTTGTTCTGACAGCCGGATTTCGGCAAATCTTTTGCTCGGCTTGCAGCCCGGCGAGATTTTCGTTCATCGCAATGTGGCGAACGTCGTCGTTCACACAGATTTGAATTGTCTTTCGGTGATTCAATTCGCGGTCGAGGTGTTAAAGGTCGAACACATCATAGTTTGCGGACATTACGGCTGCGGCGGCGTCAAAGCCGCTTTGGACGAAAGCCGATTAGGATTGATTGACAACTGGCTGCGGCATATTCAGGATGTGGCGAGAAAGCATTCTGCGGCTCTGGCGGCGATTGAAGACGAAGACGAACGCTGGAATCGTTTGTGCGAACTAAACGTCGTCGGGCAGCTTCTCAACGTTTGCGAAACGACGATTGTACAGGATGCGTGGGAGCGTGGTCAGCATTTAACCGTTCATGGCTGGATTTACGGTTTGAACGACGGAATGGTGCGCGAGCTTGGAATTGCCATCAAAAACAAAGAAGATATGCTCGCTTTGCATCAAAACACTTAATTACGACAAGTTAACAATGAAAATAAAAAACATTCTGCTTTTGCTCACTTTAATTTGCAGTTTGACTTCCGCGTTTGCGCAGCCCGGACGGAAACCTTCGCCGGCAAGGGCTTCGCGCGCGGATTTGCGGCAGAAATCTACGACCGCCGCGAATGCTTTGCCGCAAATCAAAACGCAAGCCGAATTCGATAAATTGGCGCGCGTTTATCATCAAGGGACACCGTATTCGTTACCGCATTTGATGTTCGTCATTGACCGCAAAGATAAAAACAAAATTTATTACGTTAATTCAAAGAAATATCGTTTTCACAAAGATTTTATCAACGGCAATTATCTTTCGTTAAAACGCGGCGAAGAATTTTTCAAAGACATTTACGTCAACGATAATCGCCGTTTCGTCGTCGGCACGCTCGCCTGGCAAACGCCCGTCAAAGCCTGGACTTTCGAGTATTGGGAAGGCGATTTGATTCCCGCCGATTTGATAAAGCTCACTTACGACCGAATCAACAAAACGTTTTTCCAGCCGGTCGCTTTCAAACCGAATTCGATTCGGCAGGACGAGTTTTCGGCGAAACAAACCGAAATCAAACGAATCCTGCCCGCCGACATCAACAAAAATCAGGAATATATTGCGATGAACACGGCGCGCGGAGTCGGGCGAATTCACGTCATTGACAAGCTCGATGATTCGGTCGAAATCGGTTACAACGAGATTCTGGTTTTAAAAGAAGTTCCGATCAGCTTGCCGCCGGTTGCCGGAATTATTGTTTCCCAATCTTCGACGCCGCTTTCGCACATCAATTTGCTGGCTCGCGGCTGGGGGGTTCCCAATGCTTACATCAAAAACGCGGACGAGCTTTTTAAAGATTTGAACGGTTTTTGGGTTGAATTTGAAACCAAGCTCGACCGATATACGATTAAACGAGCCGACAAAAAAACGCTCGACGAATGGCAGAAAGCCGAAGAAGCGCGCGGCAAAATCACCAAAGCGCCGCCCGCAAATCTAAACGTCACAAGACTTGCTCTGCTCAATGAACAGCGGCGAAAAGACAGTATAATTTACGGCGCGAAATCCGCAAATCTGGGCGAAATCTTTAACGCCAAACTGCCGAATATCGTTGTTCCGCAAGGTTTCGGGATTCCGTTTGTCGCGTATAAAAATTTTATGGAATCGAACGGATTTTTCGATAAAGCGGTTGAATTGATGGACGACAACGATTTTGTTCACAATCCGCCGGTTCGACGGAAAAAGCTCGAAGAATTCCGGCAGCAAATTCAAAATGGAAAATTCGATGAACGCTTGCGCGCCGAAATCGTCGAAAAATGGCAAAAAGATTTGGGCGGCAAAGGCGTTTTCGTCCGCAGCAGCTCGAACGCTGAAGATTTGCCGAATTTTTCGGGTGCAGGACTTTACGACACCGTGCCGAACGTCAAAGAAGCAGACAAATTGATTGAAGCGGTGAAAATGGTATGGGCTTCGATTTGGAAATTTGAAGCCTACGAAGCCAGAGAGCGCAATTTTGTTGACCACACGCAGACATTTATGGGCGTTCTCGTGCAGGAAGGCGTCAACTCGGAAGCGAGCGGTGTGATGATTACGAGCGATCCGTTTAACCCGGACGATAAAAACTCGATTTACATCAGCGCCAAACGCGGACTCGGAATAAAAGTCGTCGAAGGCAAGCGCGTCGCCGAGCAAATTCTGTTCGCGCCGAAATCAAATTCCGTGCAGGTTTTAACGCGCTCGGACGAAGACAGCCTGCTTGTTTTCGACGAAAACGGCGGCATCAAGGAAATTCCGATTTCCGGCGAACGCGCGGTTTTAACCGATAGAGTCGTCCGCGATCTGGCACGCACAGCCGCCCGGATTAAAAGAGTTTTCGGCAATAAGCGCGAGCAGGACATCGAATGGGGCTACGCGAAAAACCAAATTTTTATTTTTCAATCGCGCCCGTTCGTTCAAAATTAAAGCGAGTTATTTTCACATTCAGTTTATACGAATCAAGATTAGAAATTCTTTGCGTCCTTTGCGTTTTCTCTTTGCGCTCTTTGCGGTTAGGTTTTCTTTAGAATGAAACCGCAAAGAGCGCAAAGGTTTTACGCAAAGAATGCAAAGAATCTGATTCCTCAGACTCAAGTTCTGCTCTTTGTCAACACTTTTGTATTAAAATCGGTTTTATGAAAATTATCTTTTGTTTATTATTGGTTTTTTCCGTAAGTTTTCTGATTTCGTGTTCAAGCGCGCCGCAACAGGCGCAGATTTCAAACGCAAATACCGGAGCGGTCATCACCAAAGCGAACGAAAATTCACCGCTAATTGCTTCGAGTCACGGCGCGAAGCAGACTTCAACGCCTCCCGCAAATACAAGCAGTTCAAATTCCGGTGGTTCAACTGCACCGATGATGACCGGCACCGCGACCGCGATTGACACAAGTGAATACGACGCCGAAATTGCCAAAGCCGAAAAGGATTTCAAAGCCAAACCAAAAGATGAAACGGCGAAAACTGCTCTAGCGGAAGCTTATGCCAAACGCGCTTTTGCACTCACTCAAGCCGCGCAATACCGCGCCGCGCTCGGCGATTTTCGTAAGTCTTTGAAATTAAATCCGGCAAACGAAGAAGCCAAATCAATGCACGACCAAATCGTTGACATTTTCAAATCTTTGGACCGCGAACCGCCAGCCGAAGGCGCCGAGCCGACGCCTTTGCCGTTTAAGAAAGGAAGTTAGAGCCAATTTCAGATAAACAGCAGCAAAAGTCATTGCCGCCTGCGGTAATTGACTTTTGCTGCATTGAATTAAATTGAAATTGGCTCTATTGCTGCGGTTTTTCTTCCTGGGCGCGTTTCATTATTTGCCGCATCAGTTCTCGTTTAACTTCTTCCGGCATTCCCATGCGTTCAACGCCTTGGACGGTAATGATCGGCGAACGGCTTTTCTTTCCCTTAGTTAGAGTTTTTGAATCATCGGCTTGTTCGTCCATTTCAAACACATCGTCGTCATCCGTCGGTATTCTCTGGATTCGCGGAGCTTTTTCCTGCCTTTGCTTTGTCAATACCGCGCCGGATTTTTCAGTTTTTTCGATAACAGGCTCGTGACCGGCGGCTTTTGTTTCGGCTGGGGCAATCGTCGAATTCGTTCTGCCTTTTGTCGGCTCTGTCGAGTCGGTTTTCGGAGATGGGGCTGGAGGCAATTCCGGCGAACCGGAGGGCGCAGCGGTTAATGTCTGAGCCTGCTCGATGCTTTCTGATTTCTGAGAATCGGCTTCCGGCTTGCGTTCAGCCGGATTCCGACCGGCTTCGGCGTCGCTTGGCTTCACCGAATTAACAGCGTTTGCGCCGTCAACCGCGTAGCCGCCAATTGTGTAGCCGCCGCCAATCGTGAGCCATGTGGCAACGCTTCCACTGCCGAGTAGAGCCAGGACAACCACGATTCCTAAAGGATTTAGAAACGAACGACGCGGAATTTTTGAAACCACCTCGGAATTGCCGGAAGCGAGTGTGATCGGCGTTTCAATCGGAACCGAAATTCTATTTATTTGCGGATTGCTTGAAAAAACGGACTCTCTTAATAATTGATTGCCGCCGGTAAACTGCGTAACTTCCGTTTTGTCGGGAAAAGTGCTGACTGATTTGCTTTCGCTCGTTTCGCCCGCGACTACTGCGACGATTTTATTTTGTCCCGCTTGCGCAAATTGTTGTTTATCAGTTGCTTCGACCAGCATATTCCGCATCGCCTCAGCCGTTTGCGGGCGCAGGCTGGCATTGAGCGACATTGCCTCGTGTAAAACCTGCGCGATTGAAGCCGGAATTTTTGGATTTAACTTATCAGCCGTCCGCAGCGGATCCGGTCGGCTGTTCACAACCGCTGTCGCCCGCGCCAAAGCGTCCGGCGGCGTTGCTCCGGTTAAAAGGTGATAAAGCGTTGCGCCCAAAGAATATAAATCAGAACGCGAATCGGTGCCCGCGCCTTGAATTTGTTCGAGCGGCGCGTAAGCGGGCGAATAACCGAAAACGCTCGACGCCCGCGAAGGTCTCGATGCTTCCGAGACATTGCCTTTTGCCAGACCGAAATCGAGCAAAATAATTTGATTGCGCCGGGTCAGCTTCAAATTTTGCGGTTTGATGTCGCGGTGAACGACCGGAAATTTCTGCGTGTGCAAATAATCGAGCGCATCGAGAAGCTGATCAGCCCAAAGCAAAACATCCGAAACGACAAATGCGCCTTTTCGCTCCAAAATTTGCGACAAATCTTCGCCCGCGATGTATTCCATTACGAGAAAATGCTCGCCGCCTTCCTCAAAGTAATCGGAAACTCGCGGAAGAACGGGATGCCGCAGACCGTTTAAAAGCTGTGCTTCGCGTTCAAATGCGCGACGCAAATCGGCGTCCGTAAAAAAGTTTTCTTTGATGGCGAGCAGACTCCCGAAGCGCTGGTCGGTGGCAAGATAAACCGCGCCCATTCCGCCCGCGCCTATTTGTTTTTGAATCTGATAGCGATTTTGCAATATTGTTCCGGCTTTAATCACGGCAATTACCTCGCGAAAGAATTTTTCAGTAAAATGCGAAAAAGTTAAATCAAATCAACGTTTTATCCTAAAGATCAAACTTCGATTTTTAAATGCTTTTGCCGGCATGCAGCACCCGGTTTTATCTAAGTAGTCAGGCAAAAAAAAATATAAGATTTTTTACCACAGATAGACACAGATAACAGAAGGATGTTTTTTGATAAAGCAGATTTGATTTCTTCATCTTTCATTTATCCTTTTTTTAATCCGTGTTTATCTGTGGTTATTTTTACCGATTTATTTCGCTCAATTACTTATGTAATTAATGCTCGAAAGACAAAAACATTTCACTTTTTTTTCCGATTGAGGATAATAAAAGACGAAGCCGCAAAAGTAACGACAAAAATACGAAATTTTTCCGAAATCTTTCATAACTGTGCTTGCAAATGAAAAACAGAAAGTTCAACTCAAAAGAATCCAACTTTCAAATTGAATTTGAAAACGGAACGGTAACGCGCCGTAAAACAAATTTCTTGCCGGATGGCGCGTATTTTTTTGAAGACGAGTTAAAAATCGAAGGCGTTTTTGCTGCCAAAGTTATTACCTGCACGGCTTGGCTGATAGAGTTTTATGATTTGGACGCCGGAGAAGTTTATTTTCTTCAGGGCGAAAAACAGATTCGCCCAAACACAAAACATTTCGGTGTTTTTTATCCGCCTTTTACCATCTCGCAAGCCGGTTTCAAAAATCCCGAAGGGCGTTTACGGGGAATTGCCGCTATTGAATCATTGCCCGAAAAATTTCTTTCCGCGCCGATAATGTTTGAAACGGCTTTGAGGAAATCGCCTGAAAGCGTTAAGCAGGTAGTGGAAATTCTGGATTCCGCCAAAAATCCGCAATCGGTTGAGATAAATCCGACACCGTCTTTGCCATCGCTTAGAGCGAAGCGATTGATTGATGAAAACTATCTCGTTTATCCTTCAATCGCGCGCATTGCCGACAAAATCGGCATCACGCACGAACATCTCTCCAGACAATTCAAACGCGATTACGATCTGAGTCCGAGCGCGTATCTGCATCAATTGCGTCTTGCCGACGCGCCGCTTAAATTGGCAAACGGCGAGGAAATTATCAATGTCTCGCAAGATGTCGGCTATAACGATTTAAGCCGTTTTTACAAGCAATTCCAAAAAAATACAAAAACATCGCCGGGCGTTTGCCAGACAATGATGAAGCCTAATCGCGTTTGAAAAGCGCCCGAAAAGTAATATCAAAAAACGCCAAGACACAGTTTAGGGTTTTTCTTAAACTGTGAATCGAAAAGGAGAACTAAAATGCGAAAAATCACATTTGGCGTTGCAAACAGTCTCGACAATTTCATTGCACGGGAAAACGGAGCGGTTGATTGGTTGACGTGGTCGGATGAAGTAATGGAAATTATGTCTGATTTCTGGAAAAAGATTGATACGATTTTGATGGGACGGAAAACTTATACGGTTGGGCTTGAACTCAGCAAGGGCAAGAAAAATCCTTATCCTAATATAAAAACCTATGTTTTTTCACGAACTTTAAAAGCCGAAGAAAACGCCGACGTTGAAATTGTTTCCGAAAACGCCGTCGAGTTTGTCCGAAAATTAAAAAGTGAAGAGGGCAAAGAAATCTGCGTAATGGGCGGCGGCGAATTTGCCAAATCGCTTTTTGAAGCCGAATTGATTGACGAAATCGGATTTAATATTCATCCGGTTTTGCTGGGTTCGGGCATTCCGCTTTTTCTGGAAATGAAACGGCAGATTGATTTGGAATTAATCGAATCCAGACAGTTAAAAAACGGCTGCATTTATGTTTTGTATCGTGTCAAGCATTAGCTTTTTACGGTAGTGTCCTAATGGTGTGGTGCTAACAGCTAAGTATTTTCGGCGGATAGAAAAGATGATTAAAAAGTGTCTCATAAGTCGAAAATGTTGAAGAGTTTTGAGATTTTGGTTATGAGACGACTGATGAGACAAATTGCTTAAATGGCTATATCCTAAAAATCAGAGTTAAATGTAATTGAATCAGCAAGTAAAGTGTCTCAAAAACGTATGATTTATGAGACACTTTTTAGTTTATTTTTACTGTGTCATAAAGGGGCGTTTTTGAGACTGAAGCTTTATATTTAACGGCTGAGATGACCGGGCGCGGCGATGACATTTTCAACCTTCGATTCAATTAATCAAGTTTACGAAACACGCTCCCCGTTCAAGTACAAAGAGTTGTTCGGCGACGTGTCAATGGGCTAAGCCTCTTTCGTTGGATGAGGATTATTCGAGTTATATACAAAATAGCTTGTCGAATGCTCTTTAAGGGAGTATGGTCGGAGAGAACTTAAAAGCCGACTACTCTTTTCACAGGTTGAGATAGTCCTGGCTGGAAACATAATTCTTCTAAGTCCTATCTATAAAAGTAAAGAGGAGTCACAAATGCTATGGGTGAACCAACTGAATTTGGAATAGCCGCGCAGATGGCGCAGGGTATTGCGACCAGCGTGTTAGGGGGACAGGCGGCAAAATTAACGGATCCGCTATTTGCGCTGCTCGGGATTAATCAGAACGGGGCAGCAGCCACCAACTACGACGCTTATTTTCAACAGGTTGAAAGTGGGCTTACACAGATTGAAGGCACGCTTGACAAAGTCGTAGCCAAATTACAGGTTCTCGCAAGTGGCATTTCGGCTATTTCCAATCAGCTGACTTCAATCTCATCGCAAATTAGTGATTCCGACCTTCAAACTCTGTTAATTGGATATGAATCAGCGTCGAATGTCATAAACACGAATTATGCTGCCTATTCCGATGCGCTTAGCGACATGGGCAGCAACAGCACATTTAAACAAGGCACGGATCAGCTTTTCGATTTATTTCAAATTAATAATGCTGATGCGGTATCCAAGGCGATACTAGACATTGGCGACCTTTTGACTAGTGAAGGGGAACATCAGGGAATCATCTCGTATCAACCCAACGAAATCACCCGGGTTTACGCCGTTATGGCATCCGACCCCAAGCAAACTACTACTCTTAGCTATCCGGGAACTGAAGATGATGGGGGGGAAGAAGGTCCTCGCCCGAAAGATCTGTCGAATTGGTATTATGCATTCCCGGATGGGTCGCTCATCCTCAACGCTCTTCCAGTCGTGCTTGAAAACACATTTGACCAAACAATTATTCCGTTGCTGAAAGCGGCTCTCGGGGTGCAATTAAAAGGCTTGAATTTTCTGTGTTCCGCGTGGGGCAGTTCGGGCAATAACGAAGGTCTTGCGCTGGTAACTGCCAAAATTGGCAAGGTCTTACAGCAGATTCAAGGATTGCACTCGCTAATTAACTTAGACGATATCGCAAGTAGTATGTTGAAGTTACATGGAACGCAACTCACTGATAGTCAAATCAACACGAATTGGAGCCAACCAAACTCTGACACTAAACTCGGGAGTCCGTTTGATGAGACATGGATTTTCTGGAATGGAGGACCTAACTCGATGTTTGGGGATATTACTGTCCTTGGAGCCGCACTGGTGAAAGAACCATGGCTATGGGGCAGCGTCCCGGCATATTTCGTCGGAAATTCCGGCGCCCTCAATGCATCCGTCAGCCCGCCGATAACTATTATGAGTCCGTCCTCTGCGGGAGTTACTCTACCGCCAGGTTTTATGTCGTTCATAGCTTCGTTACCTGTATCGGTAGGACCCGCTGTCCCCCAATCATAATGCAATGGCGTTAAGTTTGATTCCGAATCAAACAAAATATAACAATCTTATCCGGGGCAGATCAATCAGGCGTCATCGAAATCGCAACGGCGAACGCATACCTACGCATACTGCCGCTGATGGACGGTGCGTTCCTCACTGCGGGAACACCGGATAACAAGGTATTTCTTGTCATATCAGACCGGGCGTCTTTGAATACTACAGTTTTGATTGGAAGAAGCTCAAAAAGGTCGTTTATGAGACACATCTTAGTATAGCGCCACAAGATTAGGACACTACCCTTTTTACCGAATCGGTTTATCATACCAATCGTGCCAAAACGATTTTTTCTTTGTGGTAAAAAGGAAAAACAGCGGGTTGGTCAGCAAAAGCGTTTTCCAAACGCTCATTTTATCGAACCGGCGGCTCGAAGTGATGACTTTCGGATTCTCAATAAAATTGAGATACCCGCCGTTTTGTTTGGCGAGCTTTGACAATCGCCAGTAAAATTCGACATCTTCGCCCATGTGAAAACTTTCGTCGTAGCCGCCGAGTTTAAAAAAAGCGTCTTTGCGGCAAAACTGCGCCGCGCCCTGTTTCATGTTGAATATCACGCTCCAAAACTGCCAGCCGAGCAAATAAAATTTCACCCATTTTCGCTCGAAATTTTCATACTCAACCGCCACCGCGCCGCCAAAACATTTTTCATCATCCATTGTTTCGACGATTTTTTGAAACAGTTTTTTGGGAACTTGCGTGTCAGCGTCAACAAAAACAAGCAAATCGCCTTCGGCGGTTTTCGCGCCCTTATTTCGCACCTTTCCGATATTGTGTTCGATTTCAAAAACAACAATTGCGCCAGAATTTTTCGCAATTTCTCCGGTTTTATCAACGCTTTGGTTATCCACGACAATAATTTCGGAATCGCAGTTTGCCTCAGCCAGCGCCTCAAACACTTTTTTCAAAGTGCCGGGCAAACACTTTTCCTCGTTAAAAGCCGGAATGACGATTGACAATTTCATTGACAATTACGGTAGTGTCCTATTTCTGTGGTGTTGTAATTGTTTCTCAAAACTCAATTAAAGGTAGGGCTTTTGTTACTTTGAAAACTTTACGACTTTGTTGACGGTAATGATAAAATTATTATTAATTCTAATGCTTGATTAAGAGACTAACCATTTTATAGCTTCTTCTTCCTTAAGGAATATGCGAACTCTAGCATTCGCTTTCTCCTCTAACAGTAGCTCAAATTGTCGAGCTTTTACGAAATCAGCCATTGATCCCATTAAAATGGCAGATTTTCCTTCACCGATGCGCTTGTCATTTTCCTCATGATTTCGTGCTGCTGCTTGAATCGTAGCAAAGCCGGCAGAGCTTAAGGTGAGATTTCTGTCATCAAAGAAGGCATACATTCCAGGTTTCCAAAAATCGCGGGAAACAATGTCTTCAATCATTTTCCAATGGTCTGTCAAATTGAAGTCGCCTTCAATAACAACCTTGACAAAAGGCTGTTCATCCGTTTTTTGTACTGTCCATTTCATTGAAATTCCCGCGATAATCTACAGCTTCAATCACAAGCCCACAAATAGCCAAAAAAAAGAGCCGTTTAAACTCAATCCACATTATGGCTTAATTGCGTCACTTTCCAATAGCTTATAATAAATTACTGTAGTGTTCGAAGTAAAGAAAACTTCCCTTTTGAGAATTTTAAGTTTACAGCACCACAAGATTAGGACACGACCACAATTACTGATGACTAGACAAACACGAGCGGCAAAAATTAAACTTATAACTTTGCTATTACAAACAAATATTACACAAATACGGAGATTATATAAGTAATAAGTAATAAGTAATAAGTAATAAGTTAAAAAGCTGATTACTGATTACTGATTACTGATTACTGATTACTAAAACAATGGCACTTTCGGCAAACGACATTCGCAAAGGAATGGTTATTTTATTTGAAGGCGCGCCGTGCAAAGTGATGGAATTTCGCCATCACACGCCGGGAAACTTACGCGCGATGGTGCAGACGAGACTCAGAAATTTAATTACGGGTTCCAGTTTTGAACACCGTTTCCGCTCCAACGACACGCTGGAAAGAGCGTCGCTCGAACAGCACGAAATGGAATATCTCTACTCGGACGGCGATATGCACCATTTTATGAACACCGAATCTTACGAGCAAACCTCGATGAGCGCAGAAGATTTGGGCGACGCCGCCTCGTGGCTTTTGCCCGGTCTAAAAATCGAAGTCGAGTTTTACAACGGCGCGCCAATCGGCGTTAAACTGCCCGACACAATGGAACTGACAGTCGAATACACCGAACCCGGTTTAAAAGGCGCGACCGTAACTAACACCAACAAACCCGCAACGCTCGAAAACGGCGTCACGATTCAAGTTCCGCCATTCGTCGAATCCGGCGAGAAAATCCGCGTCAATCCGACCGAATCGCGTTATCTTGAGCGCGTGAAATAACGGCGGAATTACCGCGCAGTTTTTTGAAAAGCCTTATCCATTCTCGGATAAGGCTTTTCATTTATTCGCTAATGTGAAATTTGCTAAAATCAATCGGATTTTCAGGAGAGTTTGAATATAATGTTCACCTTTACACCGCTTCCTGTCGGAACGATTTGGCAAGGACGTTACGAAGCAATCGAAGACCAGAACAGTAGTGACGATGAAAAACATATTCTTGGCAAAGGCGGAATGGGCGCGGTTTATCTCGCTCATGATAAGCAGTTGGATTGCGAAGTAGCTATTAAGCAAACACTGTTAGCTGCTGACGCAGGTTTTATCAACGCTTTTCGTCAGGAAGCGCGGTTGCTAGCGAATTTGAGTCATCCCGCCTTACCGCGAGTTTCCGGTTTGTTCAATGAACATAGCAGTTATTTTCTGGTAATGGAGCTGATTCGCGGCGATAATTTGCTTGAAATGATAAATAAATCGGGCGGCAAACTGCCGTTTAAGACAGTGTTAAAGATAACCTTGGAGCTTTTGGATGTAATGGATTATTTGCACACTCAGAAAACACCTATCATTCACAAAGACATCAAACCCGCCAATCTCAAGCTCACTCCGCGAGGGCAGTTAAAACTGCTTGATTTTGGTTTGGCAAAAGGTAGCGCGGGATTGATGACTGAACACGGTAGTAGCATTTTGAAGGGAAATACTCCAGCATATGCTTCACCTGAACAGGACGCGGAGATGTCTACAGACGCACAGAGCGATTTGTACTCTGCCGCAGCTACGCTTTTTCATCTTGCCACTGGTAAAACTCCGCCGCACTGTCGAATTCGTTTTCAACATGTAGCCTTCAAAAAATCAGACCCTCTAAGGCTCGCTAGCGAAATAAACACGGAAATCCCGAATTGGTTTGCAGAGATTTTGCATAAAGCCTTATCGCTTTCACCAGATGAGCGCTTATCGTCAGCGGAGGAAATGGAAGTGCAAATACGAGAACGGCAAAAAGCGGAGATTGAAAGACAGCGACAAGAAGCTGAATCAAAACGGCTGCGTCTGGAAGACGAGGCGCGAAAACAACGTGAAGAACTCATAAAACAAGAAGAAGAGCGCAAACATCGTGAACGTGAAGCTGAAGAAGCCAAGGTTAAAAACATTGAATTAAAAATAGACGAATATTCAGATCTAATACTTGAGCAAGAAACTATTCACTGGTCACGGGTTGAAAGTATAAAAAACTTGCTTGGTGTAGATGAATTTAACAAGCTCAATCAAAGGCTCCAGCTACAACTCAACGATAACAAAAAGTATTGCCGGACTTGCGACGATTATCTTCCAATAGAATTTAAATTTTGTGCGATGTGCGGTGATCCATTGCGTTAGCCGTTAGAGCGAACGAAATTTGAATAAATCAAAAGACCAAGTAAGTCCCGAAAGATTACGCGCGGCACTTCAAGGTTAGCTGATGCGGGCGCAAAATGTATGTTGATCTAGCCACAAAACAAATTCTTGTTCAAAAAGGCGAAAAGAAATTAAGGGCGAAATCATTCTGAATGTTGCTTGCCGATTTCAGCCACTTTCATTTGCTACACCTTAGTCAAAAGTGAAACGGTTAAAAAGCTTCAAGTTGTTTCAATTCCGCGTCAAAAGCATTTTCCATTTCCAGAGTTTTTGAAATTCTGTCCAGATTCAAGCTCCGCGCCGAAGCATTGAAAATCTCGCGGTATGTTTTGCCTTTTTCGTAAAGCTCTTCGTGCGTTCCGCTTTCGACGATGCGACCTTCTTTTAGAACGAAAATTACATCCGAATCAATAATCTGCGAGATGCTGTGCGAGATGACGACGACCGTGCGGTTTTCTTTGATTGCGTCGAGACTGTTTTTGATTTGCTCGGTCGCAATCGCATCGAGGCTCGCGGTCGGTTCGTCGAGAAAAATGATCGGCGGATTTTTCAAAAACAGGCGCGCAATGGCGATGCGTTGCTGTTGACCGCCGGAAAGCTGCTGCGCGTCGGTTTCGTATTTGTCGGGAAGCTGTTCGATTTGGTCGTGAAGATACGCTTTTTTCGCGGCTTGCTGGATTTCTTCCAGGCTCGCTTTCATATTTCCGTAACGAATATTTTCTTCAATCGAGCCTCTGAAAATGTGGTTTTTCTGCAAAACCAGCCCGATTTTGCGGCGCAAAAGATGAGTGTCGAAATCCTGCAAATTCTCCTTGTCGAGACAAATTTCCCCGCCGGTCGGCGCGTAAAATTTGCACAAAAGATTTATCAAAGTTGATTTTCCAGCGCCCGATAGACCCACGAAAGCAACGGTTTTGCCCGCCGGAATTTTCATATTTACATCAAAGAGCGCCTGCGTTCCGTTTGGATAAGTGAAATTAACGTTCTTTAATTCAAATTCGCCTTTGAGGTTTTCCGTTGTAATCGAGCCGCTTTCTTCAACTGCAAAATCGGCGTCGAGAACTTCGAAAAATCCTTCGGCGTAAGTCAAAGCCTCGTTGATTTCGTCGTAAATATGATGAAGCTGGCGAATCGGCGCGGAGACGTTGTTGAACAGCAAAATATGAAACATAATCGCGCCGATTGTCATTTGCCCGTCGAGAACGAGATAAGCCGTCAGAATAATAATCAGTGTCACGCCTACTTGTTCGGCAAAAGTTTTAAGCGCGTCGAAAGCGTAGTTTGTTTTGCGCTGTTTCATTTGCGCGTCAATCAGATTTTGCTGTAATTGATACTGCTTTTCGCGTTCGTATTCTTCGCGGACGAAAGATTTAATGACAATGATTGATTCGATAATATTAAATAAACCGTTGGTTTTTGTTTCGCGCAAACTGCGCAAGCCGCGCCTGACGCCTTTGAGCAAACCAGCCTGTCGCCAGCTCAGCAAAAAATAAACCGGCATTACAATTGAAGCGACCAGACCGGCGTAAAAATTGGCGTAAAACATTACGACGAGGGCTAAACCCGCATTGGCGAAAAGCGGCAGCAAATCAATAAAAATTCTTTGCACAAACCGCGTCAAACTTTCCGCGCCGCGATCAATTCTGGTTTGCAGCTTTCCGGTCGCGTTTTCGTTGTCGGCGAAATATTCGTATTTATAGGTGAGAATCTTTTCGATTGCGTGTTGCGATAAACGGCTCGAAAGATTAATGCGAATGCGCTCGCCGAGCATACTTTGACCGTATTTAACGGCGATATTTACCAGTTCTTTCCCAAACAAAACCGCCGTAATGAACAGCAAAAGCGAAGTGATTCCGGCTGCGGTTCCACCTTCGTTTAATAATTGCTGGATTGTGTCAACCGTATAACGCAAAACAATCGGATTGACCTGTGCCGCGAGCGCGCCGATTAAAGTCAGAAAGAGCGAAACGACTACGAGAAACTTATAAGGTTTGACGAAAGGAACGAGCCGCCCGATAATTTGCCAGATGTTCATTATTTATAAATTTTAGTTTGATTCGGGATCGAGAGGCAAAGAAAACCAAATCATCCAATCAGAATCTACAGCGGTCACTTTTGATGTATTTTATTTACAGCTTTGCTCTTACAATCGGCTTTCTTATTTTGCTCCCGCGTTTTTTGTGGGACGCGCTCAGAAAAGGCAAATACGCCGCCAGTTTTTGGCAAAGATTTGGACACCTGCCCGAATTTGACGCCAAAGGAAAACCGATTATCTGGCTGCACGCGGTTTCAGTCGGCGAGACAAACGCCGCTAAACCGCTCGTCAAAGAGATTTTAAAAAACTTTCCAGATTACAAATTAGTCGTCTCGACCACCACAAAAACCGGGCAAACGCTCGCCCGCGAAATCTTTAAAAACGAAGCCGCGCTGGTTTTTTATTTTCCGTTCGATTGGAGCTTCGTCGTCCGCCGCGCGCTCGAAAAAATCAATCCGTCGGTTGTTTTGATAATGGAAACCGAGCTGTGGTTCAACTTTTTGCGCGAGGCGCGCAAGAGCGAAATAAAAATAGCTTTAGTCAACGGCAGATTGTCGGAAAAATCATTCAAAAATTACAAACGGATTCGCGGGTTTGTGCGTCGAGCTTTGGCAAATCTCGATTTGGCGCTGATGAGCGGCGAGCGTGACGCGGGAAGGCTGATTGAATTGGGCTGCGCGGCGGAAAAAACGTTTGTCACCGGAAACATAAAATTTGATTTGGAAACGATCAAAAATGAGTTGACCGAAACTTTGCGGCGAAGATTTGCGATTGATGAAACATGCCCGTTAATCGTCGCCGCCAGCACGCACGCGCCCGAAGAGCGTTGGATTCTCGAAAGTTATCGCGTTTTGTGCGACAAATTTCCGGCAAAAAACGCGCCGCGTCTTTTGATTGCGCCGCGTCATCCCGAAAGATTCGCGGAAGTCGCTGAATTGATGCAAAATTCGGGTTTCCGATTCGCTCGTCGTTCCGCGCCAGCATTGGAA
>DASWLV010000054.1:0-12596 GCA_036400075.1 Pyrinomonadaceae bacterium | reverse complement strand
GGCTGCGACAAGATGAGGAACGGCGAACAAACCGGCTCCGCCCGCGAGAAACGTTTTCAAAAATTCACGACGATTATTCATAATTTCTTCGTTTAATTGGTTTGATTTTTTGCAGCTTTCCGCGCCAGCTTTTGCTGCCATTTTGGATAAGCTTTGTTTAAAAGCTCGTTCGGCTCATCCGTGTAATAACCGTAACCGTTGCGGCGCTCGGCTTCGATTTCCATGTAGTTGTATTTCACAACTCCGTCGCGCCCGGTGAAAATCGGGCGATTCGTCTCGATTTCATAAAATCGCGCCCAAAGCGGCGGCGCGCTTTCATCTTTGATGACAATGCGGTCGAAACCTTTCGGCAAATTTTTGTCCGGTTTCTCAACCATGCGGATGCCGGTTAATTTAGATTTTTGAAACCATTTGACGGCTGATTCGATTGCTTCAACGATTTGAGGTTTGGGGTTTTCAACGCTCATCAAAAACTCGACAATATCGGAGCTTTCTTTTCCGCTGAGCGAAACCGGTTCAAATTTTCTCGCCGAAGCGGGAGCGAAAGTCGTTTCGTCGTGTTGCGCCGCCCAGACCGTTTTTTGACCGTTGACGACAACTTGAGTTTTAAGAATTGCTTCAATTCCTTTTTCAACAGCTTTTTCCGCTTTGGCGCGCCGCTCTTCGTCAACAAAAGCGTAATCTGCTTTCTTAGCCGCAATGTCGCGCATCAGTCGCAAGACGTTAATCATCGCGTTATCGTTAAAAGTGATATGCGTGTAATAGCCTTTGCGAAGCGGGAAAAATTGCGGAAAGCCGCCGTTTTCATATTGCATCGCAAACAGAAAATCCAAGCCTTTGTTAAAAGCGGCTTTGTGCGCGTCAATGTTTTTCGCCGTTATCACTTTGGCGAGATAACGAAGCTGCGTCACAGTCGCGCCGTTATCAATCGTCGTGTCGGTGCCGGATTTGTTTTTGGCGATTTCTTCGCGTTCCTTTTGCGTCAGCATCGCCGCCATATCGAGATTTTTCGACCAGCCGCCGTTGTCGTGTTGATAGAGAATCACCTGATTTGCAATCCGCGTCGCTTCGTCAACCGCATACCATTCTTTCGATTGATCGAAAACGTCGCTCCAACTGACAAGCTTGAAATCGGGTTTAGCCGTTGGCTGCGAATCAAAAGCGGTTTTGTACGGATTCCAATTGTCCGTGCCTTTTAAAAAGCTTTCGGCGCGAAATGCTTTGGCTTCTTCTTCGGTTAATTGACGCGCCCATTTAACGCGGCTTTCAGTTCTCGCGCCTGTACCGGTTGATTTGTATTCGCCCAAAAAAGCGGTTTTTTCGCGTTCGGGCTGCCAATGATGCCAACCTTCCGGGCGAATGTGCGTGCCCATTTCGGTGTTGAGATAAACGGTTCTGCCGTAATCGCGCCAAGGTCTTCCCAAATACACGCCTTTTTGCGTATTTTCGCCGGTCAGCTTTGAATTGACGAAAACAAAACCGCTCGGTTCATCGGGGGCAAAACGCATCGGCGCGGCGATATAGCCGTCGCCTTTTGAATGAATTGTGCAGTTTTCAAAAACCGCTGCCGCCTGCCCGAAGATAAAATCTACGTGACCTTCAATGTAGCAATCTTTGTAAAACTGTCTGCCGTTTTTGGCATAAAGCGTGTCCTGCCAGCCAAGGAAACGGCATTTGTTGAAAACCGCGCGGTCGGCTTCGACTAAAACCGCGACAGCCTGAGAACCCGTGCCGAATGAATTTTCAAACGCAATGTTTTCGGCGTAAAAATCGTGACCGGCAACATAAAAGGCATACGCGGCGGAAGTCGAACCGGCGACTTTATTCGAGATGTTAAAAGTTAATTTGGTGTTTTCGGCTGAATCGCCGATCAAGGAAACGTAAGGCTTGTTTGCGGGTATTCTGATCTGTTCGTTATAAACGCCTTTTTTAATGCGAATAACAAAACGCTTTTTATTGTTTTCGGGGACTTTTTCAATCGCTTCCTGAACGGTTTTGGCGTTTCCGCTTCCGTCCGCCGCGACAATTAAATCGGCTTTTTGAGCAAAAGCCTGTGCTCCAGCCAATCCGAATAACAAAATCGTACAAACCAGACCAAATATTTTCATTTCTAATTTCCGCAAAAGAGCCAGAGGAGAAATTTGTGGGGCAGAGCAAATTTGCTCTGCCCCTTTGAGTTTTCAAAATGATTCCCGCACCCGGCGAAAACCGTTTTAGAAAGTGAATCTTGCTCCGAGCTGAATGTCTCTCGGCAAGTTTCTCTGTCCGCTGACAATACCGAAGTTGGCATTGGTCACCCCAAGCTGAAGCCCGTTGCCCAAGTAAACCCAGTTTAAAGCGTTGATAGCTTCAACTCGGACTTGCAGTCTCATTCCTTCTCGAATCTGGAAATTTTTGGTTAATCCGACATCGAATTTTTGGAACGGCTGATTGCGGAAGTTATCCAGAGTATATGGCAGAACGCGCAAAGAGTTTTGACTGCCGACCACGTAGTTGTTGCCCAGGCTAATGAAACCACTGGTATCAAAAGCGCGAGGACCATTAATCGGATCAATACCGTAACGTTGTCCGTTTTCGTCTCTTTGACCAAGCCGATTTCTCAACTGCGTAATGTCTCCGGTGTAAACCGCGTTTTGCAGGACGAGCGGTTCGCCCGATTGCCATTCGTAAATGGCATTGAATTGCCAGCCGCCGAGGACCGCGTCCGCAACCGGATGCCAGTCTTTGAAGAACTGTCTGCCGCGTCCGAACGGAAGCTCCATAACGCCCGAAAACGTAACGCGGTGCGGACGGTCAAAAGTTGAAATCATATCGGTCAACTCTTCGTCCTGCGGATTCAAACGGCGAGTTTTTTCGCGCTCGCGCGCAAATGTGTAAGACGCATTGAGCGAAACTCCGCGGCTCATCCGTTTGGTTGCCTGCAATTGCAGCGAATTATAAGTGTTGCTGCCGTTGTATTCGGTGACAATCAAATCCTGAAATTGCGGATATTGCGTCAACAGAAAACGGCGTTGAATGGTAGCGGCATTTAACGTCGAATTTTGCGGAACCAGACCGCGGAAAGGATTCGGAACCTGTGCATTCAAAAAGGTTGTTGTCGCCGTAACCGCAGTGCTGATCGCAGTCGGATCGGTTACTCCCGTAAAATCGTTCAAATATTGTCGCGGAACATAATTTAATTGACGCAGAACCGGAAGATTGGAACCGCGCGAATGAACGAATGTCGCTTCGACGGCAAAATCATACGGTAACTGGCGCTGAATTCCGGCGATAAATCTGGCGTAATTCGCGTTTTCCCGGTCATATAAGCGAACCGTCGTTTCCGTCGGACCCGTCGCATTTGTCGTGCCGAGAGTCGTTCCGATTAAAGTATTCAAACCGAGGCTCGAACCGATTGCCGGATTTAATCCGCCCGGAAACGGGTTGTTGAGATTTGTCAGGAAAGTTAAACCGTTATTCGTGGTGTTTGAGGTGAATGAGGTGGTCGAGGTAAAGCCGCTCTGATTAATTTCCTGAATCTGGAACGCCGAGGTAAAAATACCGAAACCGCCGCGAAGAACGGTGTTATCGTCCAATGCGTAAGAAATGCCGATGCGCGGCTGGAAATTGTTTTTATCCATTGCCTGGTTGGCGTCGCCGGAGCCGTTTGCAAATCGCAGACCGCCGGAAAGATTTTGAAATGCCGTCACGGGAACGCTTGCCGGGGCGCTAGCGTTAAAATTCGCCAGCGCCGCAGCGCGCAGCGGGCTTTCCGCCGCAGTGTCAAAGCCGGTCACAATTCGTCCTTCGGCTTCTCTGACGCCGGTTTCGAGGTCGTAACGCAAACCGAGATTCAATGTTAATTTCGGCGAAACGCGCCAATCATCCTGAACGAAAAACCCGTGATAATTGGATGTCACATCATACGGAGAGACTTGCTCAATCGTGCTGCTGCTCGGCAGTCCGAGTAAAAACGTGGCGAGGTCGCGTCCGATTGCATTGTTTGTCGCCGTATTTGAATTTGAAGCCGGAGCCGTGAAGTTTCCGCCAAAAGTAAAGCGTCCGGCGTTGAAACCGTTGGTCGTCCGATTTTCCATCAATCGGCGGTAATCATAACCGTATTTAAGGGTATGATCGCCGAAAATCTGTGTAAGAGTCGGTTGCAGCGAGAATAATCTGAAGTTTCTTGTCAAACCTTCGTTGAAATCCGCGCGTTCGGCACCGAGCGTGTCGTAATTAGTAAAATCGAAACGCGGGAAAACCGTCGAACTGGTTAAAGCGGCAATACTGGTAAAACCAAGATCAGCGGCTGACCTGGGATTTGCCTGGACACGCTCCTGGACAAAATCGTTTAAGCTTGAACGAACGTCAAGCACAAAGTTAGAAGAAAGTGTCGCCGTATAATCAACGTTTCCGCCCTTATTTGTGCGGTATTCAAATCCTTGTGTGATCGAATCGGGCGCATCAATCCAGTTTAAACGATCTTCTGTACTCTTGCTGTAGAAGAGCTTCCCGTAAACCCGGTGATTGCCGTTAAAGTTGTGGTCAATCCTGCCTAAGTACGAATCGTATGGTCGTTCGAGAATTTGGTTGGAAAAGTAGTTGTCAACGACTCCGGGCTGGTTCGGTAACGGATAAAGATTTGCGAAAGCAACCGCAGCCGGATTAAGCCGAGCCGTCGGAATAATGTTTCCCGCAAAAGGCGTTCGGCAAACGGTCGTTCCGGTACTGCCGGCAGTGCAGGTAGTATTTCGAAGAACGGCGGTCGCCGGATCGTAAATCTGAATACCGAGCGGAAGAAGCTCGGAGAAATTGCCGGTTCTCATCAGAGCGGTCGGAACGGTAAAGGTTTCCGGTTCGGCGCGTTTGTCAAGCTGTTTTTCATAGGAAAACATAAAAAACGTGCGGTCTCTTCCGTTATAAAGCTTGGGAATGTAAACCGGACCGTTGAGCTGACCTCCGGCGCGATAATAACTGCGCTCCGGGCGTTCCTGTCCGGCGCGGTTGCTGAAAAAATTGTTGGCAGTTAAAACTCCCGGTCGGTTGAAGTAATAAGCCGAGCCGTGCAGATTATTCGTTCCGCTTTTCACTGCGACGTTAACGGTCGAACCGGCGGTAAAACCGGTTTGCGCGTCGAATGGGCTGGTCTGGATTTTGAACTGTGAGAGCGCATCAGCCGGTGGTGTATAAGCTACGCCGCCGTCAAAAGTAAGATTAGGCGAGCCGTCTAAAGTAATTTGATTTCCGACCGCTCCGTTCGTCCGAATCGCGCCGAGGTTTCCGTTAGCAGTCGGACCTGAAAACATCGGGTTTCCCGTGTAAGATACGCCGGGAGCTTGTGTTGCAAGATTGTAAGCCGTGCCTTCGCCTAACGGCAATTCAGTGATTTGCCGTTCGGTAATTACCGTGCTGAGCGTTACCTCGCCTCTTTCCAGTAATTCTTCAGTAGCAACAATGTTAACTTCCGTCGCCGTTCCGATTTCCAACTGAAAATCAACCGTCAAACGGTCGTCAACGTTGAGCTGAATATTTTCGCGCACCGAAGTTTTAAAGTTTGTAGCGGTTGCGGAAAGCTTATATCTCCCGGGCAAAAGCAGGGGAAAAGAGAAAGCTCCGTCGTCATTTGTAGTAGCGGTCGCCGAAACGTTTGTCTCAACGTTCTGAACTGTCACGGTCGCCGCCGGAACGATTGCGCCGTTTGGATCGGTTACGCTTCCGGCGATTGTGCCTCTATATTCCTGCGCGTTCGCCGCTCCAAACGACAGCATTAATAACAACAGGGCAATAAAACCTTGTCGAGCTAAACACTTCATATATTTAATTCCTTCCTAGATTTCCTTTTCATTCCGAAGATTTGTGAGCGCGCCCGTTTTTTGAACTGAACGAAAGTTAGATTTCAGAATGAAACTACTTTTTCGGCTTGACCGCTCTTTTTGACTGAAATAACAATTTGAAATTACTTAACTTGATGATTCCGCCACTCACTCGGTTCCTGCCTGACCAGGCTTTTAATAATTCGCCATTGGTTTTACCAATTATTTCTTTTTAATCAAACAAGCCGAAAGCTATTGATAATCGGCAAAATGTTAATAAAACTTCCTGCCTTAAACTTTCTCTAAGCAAATCTGGAACATAAATAGCTTGTGGCAATTATTATCTTGCCTTAAATCCAAAACAAATGTCAACCAAACCTTAACCATTTTTTGGCTATGCAACAAAAGGGTATTACCAATGCAATATAATTCCCATAAATAATGTTCCTAAAAAATTTAATCCGGGTAAAATAAATGTGATTTTTGTTGAATTGTGATTTAAAAAGCGTGAGAGTAGAAAATATTTAGAGAAAGACGCGATTTTCTTTATGAAATTTGGTTTGGTCAGCGCATTGCAGCAATTTCAGGATCAAGTCGGTTATAAATTCCAGCTTTATAACAGTTTATTTCTGTCGCTTCCTTATGATCGGATCGAGAAAACGGGAATCCTGCTTTCGCTTTTTGTTTATAATTGCGAAGAAAGTTATGAGCAAAAGCATTTAAGCCCGCTCGAAACAATCGAAGGTTTCTTTAGTAATCACACCTCGATTACGAAGGATGAGGAAAAAATTGATTTGCTGTTTCGATTTGTGCAATACGCCGAGCGGCAGGTCGTTTTGTTTGACGCGCTCGAAGATGCGGCATTCCGGGTAGTCAATGATTTCCAGGGCGCCGGGACTTTAAAGCATCTGCAATCAACCGTTTTGCAAAACAGCAAACAATCCGAGCTGAGCGAAAAACTGCGGGATTTTTCAGTCCGGCTTGTTTTAACCGCTCATCCGACGCAATTTTATCCCGGTTCAGTTCTTGGCATTATCAACGATTTGAGCGAAGAAATAAAAGAAAACAGAGTCGCCGACATCAACACTTTATTGCAGCAGCTCGGGCGCACGCCGCTCATAAAGCGCGAAAAACCGACGCCGTTTGACGAAGCCGTGAGTTTGATCTGGTATCTCGAAAATGTCTTTTATCACGCAGCCGGAAACATTGTCTCGGAATTAAATGAATTTCTCTCGGAAAATTTCACTCCGATCAAAATGGGCTTTTGGTCAGGCGGAGACCGTGACGGGAATCCGTTTGTGACCGTGGAAACGACTTTGCAGGTTGCCGAAGCTCTGCGTAATTCTATTATTCGTTGTTATTACCGGGACGTTCGACAGGTCAAACGAAGACTGACTTTTGCGGGCGTCGAGACGATTTTGTCCGAACTCGAACAAAAACTTTATGAAGACCTTTATTCGACGAATCAGCTTTTAAGCCTCGAAAAAGGGGAAATTACCGAGTCGTTAAATGAAATTCGCCGGATGCTGCTGGAAAAGCACAGCGGTTTGTTTGTCGGTCTGGTGAACAATTTGATTTATAAAGTCGAAACTTTCGGACTTTTCTTCGCTTCGCTCGACATACGGCAGGAAGCAAGCGTCCACGGAAAGGTTTTAGAACAGATTGCCGAAAAAACCGATTCTCTACCCAAGAATTATGCGTCGCTAGGCGATGAAGAAAAAATCAACGCGCTCATCAACGTCCAAAAAAGCGTCATGTCCGAATCCTTCGATGATGAACTAACAAAAGACACGCTTGAGACGATTGCCGCAATCAAAACAATCCAGAGGCAAAACGGCGCGGAGGGCTGCCAGCGTTACATCATCAGCCAATGCCAAAGCGCTTTGAATGCTATCGAAGTTTTCGGCTTATTTCTGCTTGCCGATTGGCGAAGAGAAGAAATGAACGTTGACATCGTGCCGCTTTTTGAAACAGTCGAAGATTTAAAAAACGCAGGCGACGTAATGCGCTGTTTGTACGATCTTTCGCCCTATCGCGAGCATTTGGCGCGGCGCGGCAATACGCAAACGATTATGCTCGGCTTTAGCGACGGCACGAAAGACGGCGGTTATCTGATGGCGAATTGGAGCATTTACAAAGCCAAAGACGAGTTGACCGAAATTTCAAAACAATACGGCGTGAGCGTGATATTTTTTGACGGGCGCGGCGGACCGCCTGCGCGCGGCGGCGGAAAAACCCACAGATTTTATTCTTCAATGGGAGCAAACGTTTCCGATAAAGCGATTGAATTAACCGTTCAAGGTCAAACCGTCAGCTCAAATTTCGGCACGATTGATTCCGCGCAATACAATCTCGAACAGCTTCTTCACGCAGGTCTCAACAAGCATTTGTTTGCGGAAAAGCCGGACACTTTTAGCGAAGAGGAAGAAAACCTGATGCAGCAGTTGGCTGAAGAAAGTTATCAATCTTATTTTGAGCTAAAAAAACATCCGGCATTTCTCGATTATTTGCTGAACGTCAGCCCGCTCAGGTTTTATGCCGAAACCAACATTGGCAGCCGCCCTGCAAAACGCGGCGGAGCGGCTGGACTGGAGCTTAAAGATTTACGCGCCATTCCGTTTGTCGGCGCATGGAGCCAGCTTAAACAAAACGTTCCGGGTTATTACGGCGTCGGGACGGCTTTTCAAAAAATGGAAGCCGCCGGGAAGATTGAAGAATTAAAAGAGATGTATCGCAGCAATTCTTTTTTCAAAGCCCTGATTGATAATTGCGAAATGTCTATGCAAAAGAGCTTTTTTCCGCTTACGGCTTTTTTATCCGAACACCTGCTTTACGGCGAATTATGGCGGATAATTTATGAAGAGTTTGAATTGACGCTGAAATATCTATTCCTGATTTCGGAGAAAACCGAGTTGATGGCTGATTATCCGGTTGAGAAACAATCAATCCAGATGCGCGAGCGGATAATGCTGCCTTTAACCACAATTCAACAATACGCATCAACAAAACTGCGTGAATCTGATGATCTGACACCTGAAAAGAAAAAGGCTTATGAAAAACTCGTGATTCGCTGTTCGTTCGGAATTATCAACGCCGGAAGAAATTCGGTTTAGAACGGTTATGGAATCAGTATACGGTTAAGTCAGGTATCCGAGTCAGTACCTTGAACGGTAGTGAGCGGGTTTGTTTATTGACCCGCTCACTACCGTTCAAGGTACTGACGCGGGCATGCAATGTTGATTCGCTCTAGTCAAATTCAATATAAAGTTGTTTGGGTAAATTGTCCCCAAAGCACACTTAAACAGCTTTAGTTCTGACAAGTTGCAAGAGGCTTAATTTCTTCTGTTAGAACAAACCTGTGTTCATAATTCTTGGCATAATCAGTGATGTTGCGTTTGATTTGATTGAAAACTGAACAATAAAACTTTTCTTTGCTGGCTCTTTCCGCAAGATAACGCATTGCGTTTGCTTCGCCCCAATATTCACGATCCGCCCAGATTTGGATGGGAATTCCGCCTAATTCATCGGCTAATTCAATTAACTGCTGATCTTTTGTGTTGTAACCGTTTTTTAAGAAAATCTTGTAATAAGCCGCCATCAACTTATTTTGGCGCTGAAACAAATCGCCTTTGGTTTGAGCCGTTACGTTGACGTGTCCAATCTCGTGAGCAAATTTGGTCGCCGCCAGAATATTTCCGCTGATTTCGTATGATGAACTGTTTAAAGACAGCGAATTCATTACCGGGTAATAAATCGCATTCGGAAAGCCTTTGTCCAGGCTCTTTCCCAGAGTGATTGTCGCGCCGATCAGCTCACCGTCGTCGCTCCATTTATAATCTCCGGTTTTTGCGGCGAATTCCTTGTCGCCGGAAACGATAATTATTAAGTTAAACTGCTTATTCGTTGAATAATATTCCCATTGCTGACGACCGAATTCCGTAATCAGTAATTCATTCTTCCATTTCAGGTATCTCTCCTGAAATTGCGCCGGAATCTGCTCTTTGATTCCACCGCTCGTTAATTCCGGCGCATTTAGCCGGAAACCGTTTTCATACGCATTTGGTTGTTCTAAAAATAGTCCGCCGAACAAGGAAGCAAACAGTAAAATAAATCCGAAAATCCGCGAAAATTTCATTTAGATTCTCCTTGGTTTCTCTTCAGGCTGGTTAACAGGCTGGATACTTCGTCTTAGAATCTAAATAAGTATTAATACTATGTCAATTTTTTTCTTTAAAGATTGAGCTTTTGAGTCAATCTGACCATCAACGGCAAAAAGGGCTTTTCTACAAGCATTGCTCTAAGGCTTCCATTTCGACTACGCCGCCCACGATAAAAGGCGTGCGCTCGTGCAAAGCGGTCGGCTGCACGTCTAAAATTCGCTGCGTTCCGTTTGTCGCTTTGCCTCCGGCTTGTTCCGCCAGAAACGCAATCGGGTTTGCTTCGTAAAGCAGGCGAAGTCTTCCTTTCGGAAAATTGCTTGTTTCCGGGTACATAAAAATTCCGCCGCGCAAAAGAGTGCGGTGGAAATCCGCGACCAGCGAACCGACAAAACGCAAAGAATAATGTTTTCCGAGCGCGCCGTTTTTTAAACGCTCCAGAAATCTGGTATAAACCGGAGGAAAACTATCCGAGTAGGCTTCGTTAATCGAATAATACTGACCTTGCCGGGGAATGCGAAGGTTCGGATGCGTCAAAATAAAGACTCCGATTGAAGGATCGAGCGTAAAACCGTGAACGCCGTTGCCGACGCTGTAAATCAACATGGTCGAAGAACCGTAAAGCACATAACCGGCGGCAATTTGCCGACTTCCGGGCTGCAAAACCCAGCTTAAAGGGTCTTTGTGTTTGTCGTCGTCCGGTCGGCGAAAAATAGAAAAAGTCGTGCCGATGGTCACGCAAACGTCAATATTGGAAGAGCCGTCGAGCGGATCGAAAACAATCGCATAGCGGGAATCGGGCGAAGTGTGCTCGACCGCAATCGGATGCTCGTTTTCTTCGGAAGCGATAATGCCGATTGATTCGCGCAGGCTGAAACTTTTAATCAAAGTTTCATTGGCGTAAACGTCGAGCTTTTGCTGGACTTCGCCTTGAATATTCGTTTCGTCGAGCGAGCCTAAAAGATCACCCAAACCGGCGCGTCGAACCTGCGCCGAAATCAGTTTCGTCGCCAGAGCAATGCCAGAAGCAATCCATTGCAGTTCGAGAAACTCGCCGGGAAAACGGTCTTGCTCCTGCATTATGTGTTGTTGAAACGTTGTAACCATTTTTAGCCTTTAACTTTCGTAAAACGATCATTCACTCGGAATTTTCGGATCTGCCTGCGGCGAATTTATGATTCGCCCTCTTTTTGCAAACTCGATTGTAACGCTTTTAACTACTTTCCCTTATGTTTCTTGCTGCTTTATTCAACGCGAAACCAATCAATTTCGGCGGAACCTGCGTCGTTAAATTTGCCGTTTCGGATAAAAAACAAACCCATTTTTGCGCCGATCCATTTGCCTTCGCGGGCTTTAAAAACATTTCCAACGCGCGTAAAAGTTTTTCCATCCGTGCTGTAGCTGAACTGGCACATCGCGTCGTTTTCAACTTTTACACGCAAATAAAAAGTTTTTTCTTTTAATTCAATCGGTGCTGTTTCGGTTTCTTTTGTGCCTTTGTCGGCGTTGTTTGCGACGGCTTGCGAAACAAATAATTTTCCTTGTCGGTTGGTTACGGAAAGATGCGCGTAATCCAAACCCATTACGACAAGCCCGAATTTTTCGCCATCAAAACGCGGCGTAAGAGTGACTTTGGTTGTTGCGGTGAATTTTTCAGCCGGAAACTTTTGCAGCAAAAGATTTGGGACATCCCACAGATTTTTAAAATTCTCCGGCTGCTGAACCGAATACATCTGCAAAACGCCTCTTTGCGGATACAAAAAAGCCCAGGTCGGCTGCGGATTGGCGTGCCATTGCCATTGCAAACCGAGCTGAGGCGAGTTGAATTCATCCGATTCGGGCGGAGTTGTAATCGGATGAGTTTTGCCGACGTTCGGTTTTTTATACTTTAAAACCGGCTCTCCCGTTCCATCTCCATCGGCGTCAACTCCCATTACAGGAAAATCATTAACCCATTTCATCGGCTGCAAATGCACAACGCGCCCGTAAGCGGCTTTGTCCTGAAAATGCAGAAACCAGTCTTCGCCCGTTTGCGTCGTCACCCAAGCGCCCTGATGCGGTCCGTTAATCGAGGTCTTCCCCTGCGCCAGAGATATTTTTTCTTCGTAAGGTCCAAAGATGTTTTTTGAGCGCAAAATTAACTGCCAGCCTGTCGAAACACCGCCTGCCGGAGCGAAAATGTAATAATAACCGTTACGCTTATAGAATTTCGGACCTTCTACGGTCGGATGCTTTTCATGCCCGTCAAAAACCATCACCGGATCGCCCAAAAGCTTTGTTCCGTCGTGGCTCATCCGGCTGACGACCAGAACGCTTTTAATCCCGGCGCGGCTTCCGGCAAAAGCCGAAACAAGATAAGCGTTTCCGTCGTCATCCCAAAGCGGAGCCGGGTCAATCCAGCCTTTTGCTTCTTTTATCAACAAAGGCTCAGACCATTCGCCAGCCGGATTTTTCGTTTTGGTCATATAAATACCGAAATCCGGGTCTGGATAAAAAATGTAAAACTCGCCGTTGTGATAGCGAATTGCCGGAGCCCAAACTCCGCCGCCGTGCTGAGTTTTATCGAAAACATCAAAGGGCGGCTGTTTGGCGAAAACGTAATTGACGAGCTTCCAATTTACCAAATCTTTCGAATGCAGAATCGGCA
>DASWLV010000053.1:0-18760 GCA_036400075.1 Pyrinomonadaceae bacterium | reverse complement strand
CCGAGCGTCACAAATCCCAGATTGCTGTAAGCCCATTTTTCACCGGGTTGAAACGTGAGAGGCGCAAGTTTGATTCGTTTGTAAAGCTCGTCCTCTGTGTAATCGGCGCGCAAATCAAAATCTCTCGGATAATCGCCCATTCCCGAAGTGTGCGTTAAAAGATGACGGACCGTGATATTTCTCCAGGTTTCCGGCGCGTCTGCGAAATATTTGCCGATTTTATCTTCGAGATTTATTTTGCCTTCCTCGACCAGCATCATCACAGCCGCCGCCGTAAACTGCTTGCCGATTGAACCCGATTGAAAAACGGTTTCGGGTTTGACCGGAACTTGATGTTCGACATTCGAGAAACCGTAGCCTTTAACGTAAACAATCTGTCCGTCTTTGATGACCGCGAGCGAGACGCCCGGAATCTTTTGTTTCTGCATCTCGGCGCGAATAAATTCGTCAACTTTGGTGACGGTCGCGTCTTGCGCGAAGCCTGAGACTGAACACAAAACAAACAAAATCAGGACAAATATTTTTTTCATAAATCTAAGTTCCAATTTGAATCAAGAGTAGAAATCAGGCAATTAAAAGCAATGATTATAGGTTAAGTTTAGGTGAAACAGGAAACTCTGTACTTGCAGGTCTTTGTTTCCAGCACCAACGATTTTCTACTCTTGATTCACATTATTGTATAAAAGGAACTTAATTGATGTCTTTGCCTGCTTTTAGCTTTTCGATCATCCCCTGAACCGCTTGTTTGTTGGTTTCATTCGGCGCTAACGGCAGAGCCTTGTTGGCGAATTCAAGGGCTTTTGCGTATTCGCCGTTGGCGGATAATCCTCTCGCCATGCCGACTAACGCTGCAAACTGATTCGGATTTTTGTCGTAATTAAACTGAAAAATCTCCAATGCAGCTTTCGGGTTTTTCGCAGCTAAAAGTTGTCTGCCTAATTGCTGAAGTTGTCCGACGTTTCCGAACGGCAGCGCGCTTTTTATAACTGCTACAGCCTCGTCGGATCTGCCGAGTTTATCGAGGATTCCCGCTTTGGTCGAAAGCGCGGGAAATGAAGTCGGATCGCCCGGAAAATTGGGAGCTGTAGCCTTCGTTGCCCATTCGAGTCCTTTTTCCAGTTGATAATTATTCTGCAAAGTCCAGCTCGCGGCGATGTTTAAAGACTGCGATGTAAAGCTGCGCGGATTTTGCGATTCGGCAACAAAAGCATCAAATTGCTGCTTCAAATAATCAACTTCAACCTTGAAAGGAATTGATAATTTTTCCCACGAAAGAGCGACGACCGCGGAATTCGGCGTTGAATCTGAAAACTCGTATTTCAGAAACTCGACACTTTTCTCAAGCGGCTGAGGTTTAACTTTGACGCGCAAAGCATCTTCTTTTTCGTCGTAAAAAAACGAACCCCAGCCGTCAGTTCTTTTGGAAAAAATAACGATGCTCTCCGACGGTTCATACGCGATAAACAACCCGTATTTCCCTTTCGGCAGAATTTGACCTTCGATTTTTACGTCGTTATCAAATTCTATAACGGTATTTTCGTTTGCGCCCGCCCGCCATGGCGCAGGTTTGCCGTTTCCGAATCCCTGATCAACGAAGCCTTTGTGGACAGTTTGCCCCCAAATTTTACCTTCGCGTCCCTTAACTGCGGGGCGATGATAAGTGATTGTGACCTGCGTCAAACCGACTTGTTCGGAGACGTTGGCTTTTTTCGTGTAGCCGTTCGGAACCGCCGAGTTATACGGCACTTGTGCGTACATGGGAACGGCAATCAAAATGATTGCCAGTAAAAATAAATAATTTTTCATACTTTTGAACGTCCTTGTTTTTCAAATTCAATTAAAATGCGTCTGCCGCACCGAGGCTTACGCTTCGCAAAAATTATTAACGAGCAGCGGCGGTAACGTACCGCGAAACACAGGCAACCTAACTTACGAAGAAACGCCGATGTTTCGCGCTCGTGTCCAATAACTTATTCAATTGCGGCTTTCATAACAATTTTATAAATCGTTTTGGCTGTTCGGAATAACCGGCACGAACATAAAATCTATGCGCCGCTCCACGTGCCGCGCCGCTCGTCACCTCAACGCGCCCGCAACCCCAATTGCGGAAAACCGATTCTGCCGCTTCGATCAAACGTGCGCCAACGCCACGACTGCGATATGCTTCGGAAATCACCAACGAGACGATGCGTCCGTCCGGCGCGCGGTGTAGAAAGCGTGTGCGGTGCAAGAGAGCCATTCCGATAACCTTTGAATTGTAAACGGCGACGAGACAACAATCGCCCGCGCCGATTAAATCGGCTAACCGCTCGCGCACGAGTAAAATTTCAGTTGGGTAGTCAAATCCCCGTTCGGCAACAAGCAAAGCGAGCGCGTTTGCGTCCGACTCGTCCGCCTGCCGAATGTATATTTCTTCTTTAGCGAAGTTTGATGTCTGCCTCATATCTGCCACACTCGAATAATCTACCGTTAAGTACCCGAAGGCGTAGATAAAGTGGGGCGAAACCACTACCACGCAAACTAAGGGTAACCGGACAAGCTAAATAAGAAAGTCACTGTGCGCGCCTTCCGCGTCCATTGATTTGTTCGACGCGCCGTTGATTCTGCCTCACAGTTATCTCTATTCGACTGAAAACTTTTCATCATAGCCGCTCGCTTTGAGAAAGCCGTTAAAATCCTTGATGTCGAGAATGTCTTTGATCGCCTGTTTTTTATCCTTTGCCTTGTTGTAATACGATTCGGCTATTTTATAGCCGACGTAATAACCTAGATCAGCGGGTTTGTCTTTTGCCTTGTCGCCTTGATAAAGCCAGTTGCTCGTGTCCATTCCGTTCATTTCTTTTTTGAATTCGAGCCATATTTGCTTTTCGCGCGGGTTGCCGTATTCGTGCAGTTGCGGCTGGATTTTGCCGCCCGCAATCAGTTCGCCGATAAAGTCCGCGCTGCCTTCGTGCAAAGACCTGCCGAGCAAATTCAATTCGCCGAAAATCCCGTATTTTTGCTGGTAATGAATGAGTTCGTGCGCGACGATAAACGGAATTTGTTCGATTCCGCCGACGGACGTCTTTTTCCAGCCGCTCAGTTCGGCAATGGAAGCATCGTCGGTTTTGCCGTACATATCAACGCCGATGAGCAAGCCTTTGAAAGTCACTGTTCCGCCTGCATTCATTCTGCCGACGAGGAAATAAACGTTCGGGAAAACAGCGTCGGGATAAATTTCTTTGAGTTTCTTAAAGCTCGCCAGCATCTGCGGTTTGTAATTTTCGACTTTCGCCGATTGCGCGCGCAGCCCGGCGTAATATTTCGGCGCGGCGTCAATCGCCGTCACCAGATTGCAGGAGTTGCCGATTTTGCTGCGAAGAAATTCCTGCAAGCCGACGCTGCCCTTTTTTAAATATTCGTCGCGGTAAATTACCAGATTGTTTTCCGGCTTCGCCATATCGTAGGCTCGCCAAAAAAGCGCGATGTCGGACGTCACGATTTGTGCTTTTTCCGGGTTCTGATTGAACATCAGTTCGGCAGGTTTATTATCTTGTCCCAAGATTAAATTTACCGAAAAAACCGTCGCCAGAATCAATAAAAATACTTGCTTCATAAAAGTTTTACCTTTGATTCGTTTCTATTGCTTTTTGCTTTAATTCAAGCGCTTTCGTTGCTAAACATCAACTTTTAAGAAAACGCGAAGCGTCTTTCGATTTAAATTACCGCGTTGATGTTTTCACTTCATATTTATCGAAATGTGCGACAGCGAAGTTTTTATATGTATCACCCGAAGTTAGATACAGCCTGTATTTGAGATAATCAATTGTGACCGGGCTGAATTTCTCAAGAAAGTTGTTGCTGATAAAGCCGACGGCATCAGGTCTGGCGAAGTAACCGAGCTTAGGTTGAACGATAATAAAGGGCGAGGAGACGGTTATCATATTTACAGAGAACGTTTTAATCTGGGCTACGGGCAACTTAACCGCGCCTCCGACGCCGCTCCCTCCGAAGTAACGCTCCGGCTTCAACCCCGGGTCTAAGGCGGTTAGCCTTCTCCAAACTTCCTCTGTCACGTTGAGATATACGTCGGAAGTCTCGAACAAGCTCGCGCCGGTGTCTAGCCTGAAGTCGGCAACCACGCCGCCGTTAAGGTTGGCTCTTAAGCGCGGTATGCCGTTATCGAGATTAATAGGTATGGGAACAGCCGTCGTTCCGCTCGCCGGATTTCCTGCGCCTTTAGGGTAAAACCTTAGCGTGCAATTTAGGAAATCAACTTGCACCAAGAAAGACCGCAAGAAGTCATAACCAAGTATCCCAGCTACTTGCTTGCTTTGGGGGGCTAGGACACTGCTCAGGTCATACGCTGGGACGGTCAAATTCTTTGCACGTGCCTTACCAAAAGATAGGCTCTTAACCAGCACCTTCTTAACGTCAATTATGCCTGCTGTGCCTTCAACTTTATCTGCTCCTTTTAGAGGGAGTTTCAACCTCTCCGCCATTTTCAAGTCAATCGCCGAGGCACTTGCTCCCGTATCCAATAAGAATAATAAGCCGCTATGGTTATTAACGCGCATTTCTATGAAGATGAGTCGCTGGTAATAAATGAACGCTGACTTAGCATTTGGCTTTTCTTTCGAGAAAATGTCAGGGGCGGCAAATTGAAGAAGAAGAAGCGCAGCAAAAGAGCGGGAAATAAGAGTTCCGGTCATGGCAATCATTCTCCAAAGATTTGTATGCTCTTTCATTGACGAAAAATCATCGAACGTGTTTTCGTGAAGACGCATAACGTCTGAGATTACGTGGGGCGAAACCGCCACCACGCAAGTTTAAGTTTACGGACAAGCTAAATAACAAAGTTGCTGCCCGCGCCCTTACGTCCATTGAATTGTTAGATTTCTCCGTTATAAAGAGAAGTTTGTTTGTCGTCATTAACAGTTGTATTTTAACTTTATATAGAGACTCACTTCTTACCTTTCAGATATTTCAAAGGACTTTCAACCGTATAAAAATCCGACTCTTTCGCCAGTTGATTGAGAAGTTTATTGTGTCCCGCGCCGTAAACGACGAGGATTCGGTCATCCATTGAATCGGTGAGTCTGATGATGTTGGTGAGAATCACCAAATTTCTGCGATACCACCACGAAAAATAACCTGCTCCCACGTATTCTTTACCACGTCCGATTCGCATAATGTCGAAATAAACTTTGTGGTCTTTTTCCATTCGTTCCGGCTGGTTGATAAAAATCAGTTGGTCGGTAATCGGCAACGGGAGGATTTTTGCGGCTTCCGCATCTACTTCTTGTTTCAGCTTTTGATTAATACCTTTGAGAAAACTGTCCAACTCGGCGTCCTTGGGGGCATACTTTATATAATTGACGGAAGGATCGTCCCAGAAATCACTCCAATCAACACAGTAAACCTTTTTAAGACCCGACTCTTTTGCCAAGCGAAAACCTATCTGATCATTTTCGTTTTTTGAGAGCTGATAATTTCCTGCCAGATATTTACCGTAATTTTCCTGCGTTTTGGCATCGGCTTCCGGGTGGTCACACTCCAGAACTATCTTGGTCGGTTTGAAATTTTTCAGCTTTTTGACAAGTTCAGCCATCTCCTTTTGTCGTTCGGGAGTGGAAATATCGGCAACTTTGGGATTTACTACATTATTTCCGGGAGTTCCCATATGATAAGTTCCCAGAATAACGAGCGTCGGTTTAACCTTAGCGTCTTGGTCAACAATGCCGATTTGAGCTTTTAGGGTAAACGTTGAAAGAAAAAGAAAACAAAAAACGAACAGAAAGAATTTTTCACGCAATTTCATAAATATTTCTCCAATTAAAACCTTTACTGAGAAAACACCGCAAGAGTTATTTTTATGACGCAAATATTTAGCTAAGACGAACAAAACGAATAATTTATGCAACCACTGTTGAATATTTGTGCAAAGTTTTGAAATTCGTAATTGATTAAAAGACCGCCGCTTTTGTAGGCAAGCGGTCTTTTGTTGAAATCAAACGAACCAGGATTTTAGAATTCGGCGTTTTATCTAAAATTCCGGAACAACCTCGCTACTAACAGGCAGTTCATCTAGCTGTTCTGAAGGGCTTTGGTCGCCTTGTATCCCCCATTGAATGGTGCGTGACGTTTGCGTCGAGCTTTGAAAGATATGCCAGAAAATAGCTCCGCCGGTTGTTTGCCGTGAGGCAAAATCGGTTTTGCCGTCGCCGTCATAATCACCGAACTGAGGAAAGAATGATGACAAGCCCCACGTCAAATTATATTGCTGCCCGTCGGAACTTCTGCGTATAAAATACACTAATTGTCCGTTGACGGGGCGTTGTACCATAGCGTCATTTTTACCGTCATTGTCAATGTCAATCGGGAAGAAAAAGAATGGTCGGTCGGTAACGGGATTGCCCCAATGAATTACCTGCATTTGCCCGTTAGAGCTGTTGCGAATATACCAACTAATCGGTCCGTTTGCCCCGCTCTCTGCGCGAGTAACGCATAAATCAGCTTTGCCGTCGCCGTCGTAATCGCCAACTACCGGAGCATCTCCAGGTCCAGGTCTTCCCCAATATTCATAGCGTGGATTGCCGGTTGAGCTTTCGATGATATACCAAATGCCCTGTGAGCGGCGGTAAACGGCGACATCCAGCTTGCCGTCGCCGTCATAATCGGCAGGGACGAATCTATCTGTCGAAATCTGTCCCCATATCACGGTGCGTACTGTATTGGTTTCGCTTTGCAGGATCCACCAGTAGATGACGCCGTTATCATCGGCGTTATACGCTACGAGATCGGCTCTGCCGTCGCCGTCAAAATCGCCCATATTATTGACAATCCCGGGCAGGTCGTCGAGTCCCATGCCGACCGGAATAGAAGCAGTGATATTGTTTTCTAAACTGTTTAATATATAGAACCTGAAGTCTGGTGCAGCGCGATAAACGTATACGTCCGAGCGCCCGTCGCCGTCATAATCGGAAACTAAAGTGGCTCGTTTGACCTGCCCGCGAATCTCGCCGTTGGGAAAATTCGTAGTGTGAATATCGACATACCATTTATTTGAGCGCATATCGGCGACTTGCGCGGGTGTCGTCGTAAAAGTCAGCGGATTGATGGTGCCGGTTGTCCCGCCGGTAAAAGCAAAGTCGAAACGAATCGGACCGTTAACACCGACGGGTCCGTTCTCGTGAATGTGCACTCCCGTTACATTTGAAGATAAATTTCGATACCTGCACTCGACCGTACCCTGCGTTTGGGTCAGGTTAATCGTTACCATACAAGTGCCGCTGCCGGGCGAATTGTTCGCCGGAACCGCCTGTCTGCCGCTTAAGTAAACGGAAAACTTTCCCTGCGCCGCCGCCGTTATCGAAAACGTCATTGCCGACAAAATGATTGTCAGCGTTAAGAAAAATATTCTTTGCATTTCACTTTATACTCCTTAGGTTTTGAACTATTGACTAACGTTTGGTTTTAGGACGAAATTAAAAAGCTCACCTTCATACAGAAATTTTCCTGTTATTTAATAAAGAAATTGTTCTCGGTCATCGGTTATTATTTAATTCAATAAACCGAGGTTAATGTTTCGACCTTAGAGGTTATTTCTTCCAGGTGATTCAATTTCGTGAAGCAATATTTCGTCAATGTTTTTAATGCTTCAATTCGATTTCCAACCAGATTGGGGCTTTTCAAATTTGCTAAAATAAGCTCCAAATTCTTAAACTCTTTTCTTGCGTTGAAGCATCTATTTATTGATTCATCTCATCCTTTTTAATAACTAAAACAAGCATAGTGATCTTAGACAAACGGATGGCGTTTCGGGTTTCAGGTAACAAAAGTGAACACGCTGACTTTCCATCATGGAACGAATCGCTTTCACGTCGTGACCGGTAATCAACGCCGCTTCCTCAAGCGGGAGCATACTGACCTCGCATTCGCAGCCGTTGCACCAAGTTCGAACGAAAGTTCTATTTCGTTTAATGATGAATGTTTCGCTGGTTTCAATAAAAACTTCCGTTCGGATTTTTGCCATTGATTTCCTTTTTTCTCTGAAACTGGTTGCAAGCATTTGTCTAAAACTTTTAAATATTTCGAATGAGGAAAACCAAAGTGCAGTTCTTTCTGTCCTAGTCAAACGTTGCCAAACCGCAAATTGTGATCGTCTCCCTCATTCGCCACTCACGATAGGAAACTTTGGCTTTGAAAGTCTTGAAAGTTACGTGAAAGTTCGTTTGAAATTTTTATGAAAGACTTTTCAAATACGCTATGAGCAACAAAACAATACTCTTTTTCAAATTCGACGATTTTCATCTGGATGTCGGCGAGCGGTGTCTGACGTTTCAGGATCAGCCGGTTTCGCTCACTCCGAAGGCTTTTCAAACTTTGGTTCTATTGCTCCGCAATCACGGAAAAGTGGTTGAAAAAGAATGTTTCCTCAATGAAGTTTGGGCGGATACTTTTGTCGAGGAAACGACTTTGTCGCAAAATATTCTGACTTTACGAAAAGCTCTCAGCCGCTTTCAAAAGGACAAAGAATTTATCGTTACGGTTCCGCGCCGCGGTTATCAGTTTGTCGGCGAAGTTCAGGAAATCCTGGGCGATGAAGAAATTTTAGGCGATAAAGAAATAATTGTGGTTGAAAAACACACGCGAACACATCTCATTGCCGAACAATGCGAAATCCACGATTCATCAGATACAAATTCGGATAAAATTACCGTCAATCATCGTCAATTACTTCTAAAAGGCGGTTTTTCACCCACCAAAGCGATTTCCATCGGTTTGCTGGCGTTTATGGCTTTTACAATCGGATATTTCGCGTCTCTCGGCTTTAAGGAAAATCAGAGCTTTGCGGAATCACAATTTAGAAAATTTCGCGTTGATACGATTGTCGCCGACGCTGACATCCGAAACTCGGTGATTTCCCCGAACGGAAAGTATCTTGCGCTAATTCAAGTTAAAAACGGCGTTCAATCTCTGCATTTGCGGCAAATCGAAAACGGCAATAGTTTCGAGATTGTTCCGCGAATCAACGGAAAATTTATCGGCGCGGTTTTTTCTCCGCGCGACGAGCAAATTTATTATTCCGTAAGTGAAAATCCCGAACCAAACAAACCTGGAATCTCAACGCTCTACAAGGTTTCCGTTCTGGGCGGCGCTTCGCAGGAAATTCTGCACAACATTGATAGCCCGGTGGCGATTTCGCCTGATGAAAGCCGCCTCGCATTCGTTCGCCGTAATCCTCTGAGTAAAGAAACCGCGTTGATACTTACAGATATTGAAGGTAAAAACGAACGAAGTCTGGCAATTCGCCAATCGGAAAGCGGATTTACAAACGGCGGAATTTCCTGGTCGCCGGATGGAAAATTACTTTCTGCGACGGTATTTCAGCGTGAAAACAACCGGGCATCGGCTCACGTCGCGGTCGTTAATGCCGAATCCGGCGAACAAAAGATCGTTTCACACGAAAATTGGATTTCGGCAGGTCAAACCGTTTGGCTTAAGGACGGTAGCGGAATTCTTGCGGTCGCATACGGGGCAAAATCGCCCAGCTTAAATGACGAGCTTTGGGTTGTTTCGTATCCCGAGGGAAAAGCCCGATTCGTAACTAACGGCATCAACGGAGACTACGGAATCAGTTTAAACGCGGCAACTAATTCCATTATCGCTGTAGAAGCGAATAAATTCGCCTGTTTCCTGACCGCTCCGGTTGATAATCTATATAAAAACACTCACGTTCTAACTACCATCTCTGATGAAACTCCGCTGCCATTTGGTGCAGATTGGACAAATGACGGGAGGATTGTATATTCATCAACGAACGACGGTAATGCGGACATTTTCACCATCAGCGAGGATGGCAGCGAGCGAAAACAATTGACTTCGGACGCCAGCGCCGAAATCTCGCCGAAGCTTTCCGCCGACGGGCGCTTTTTGATATTTATGTCGAATCGCACCGGGCAAATGGACGTTTGGCGTTCTGACGCGAACGGCACAAATACAATGCGGCTGACAGCAAACGGGAATGTTAAAGATTCGATAATATCGCCGGACGGCAAAACGGTTTTTTACCTTGTGCAGGATTCTGAAAGTAAGGTGGAAACGCTGTGGCGAGTTTCGATTAATGGTGAAAATCCTATAAAACTAACTGACCGGACTACTCGCTCACCGCGTATTTCGCCTGACGGTAAAACGATTGCCTGTTATATTTCAAATCCCGAAACGAATAAGATGATGCTCGCGCTTGTTTCAGCCGAAACGGGCGAAGTATTGAAGTATCCCGCCACGCCGCAAAACGACGATATTCCTTTTCTCGATTGGTCAAAAGACGGGGAAAATTTGTTTGTTGTGCTGCAAAGAGGAAAGCCTTTCAGTCTCTGGAAACTTCCTTTAAACGGCAGCCAGCCCGAACAATTACGCGAGTGGGAAAACGATGCGATTTTTCGACTCGCGATTTCCAGAAACGGCGAAAGAGTTTTTTATGAAGTAGGAAACCAATTAAATAGCGTGGTGCAAATTCAAAGTTTAGATTCAAATAGTAAATCTAACTTTTGATTGCTGCTTGTAGTTAATTGCACTTGTAACTTACTGTGCTTGCATTCATCACCATTTTCAGGCTGATTAACTTCATCGGCAAATTAACAGTTGCCTCACTTTTACTCAGTTTCTACTATTGATTCACATTTTTAGTTATTACGAGCCGCAGCGATGATTGTTTTCAAAAACGTCAGATTCGTCGGGCTGCGCCGGGTTGTAGCAGACTTTTACCGAAGAGCCGGCTCGAAAGCTGCCGGTCACGTCGCCGTCTTTTTCGGTTTCGCCGTCGTAAACTTGTCCTTTGACGGTGTAGCGATATGTAATGTCGGTTTCGTAAGTCGTTTTGGTTTTCGTCCGCCGACGATTGTTTGAACCGCTGCGCCTGCGCGTCGTTTTGCGATCGCGGTCAAGCACAACGGATGTGATTTCCGCCGGAGCTTCGGCGGTCAAACGTCTGGAAAAATCATCGCCCGAACAACCGGCAAAAACAAACGCGAAAAAAGAGATTAGAAAGAGAAGTTTTCGTTTTGATTTCATTTTTTTGAAGTCCAATTTTGAAGCTCAATTGAGGTGACAAGAATAAAGCCGTTAGCCTTTTCGGTCAACTATAAGGCGTCTTTGCGACAAAACAAAAGGATTGTCTTTTAAAAGTTTCATTCATAGTTTAATCTTAAAATATCTTTCAACGAATTGAGGAGGCGTTTATGGCGCGGGATTTTAACATCGGTGATGTTTTGATTTACCAGCTTGAAAGCGGTTACGGGCTGCTGAAAATTCTGGCGATTGACGAAAATCAAGACGAAACAGTTTGGCACGTCGCAGCTTTTGAAGATTTATTTTTGGACGCGGAAACGGCTGATCTGGCGCTGCAAACGCCCGACGGAATGGGCTACAGCGTTCCGCATCTGGCGCTGACAAACCGCGCTTTTGAAAGCACGCAAACCTCGAAGATGACAAATTTTCCGATTTCAATGGAAGAACGAAACATCGTTCAGGCTTGGCGCGACGATGCCAGTCATCAAGTTCATGACCGCTCGGTTCGTTTAATGCTCGGTTACAGATGATCCCGACAAACGCGCCAATCCGAATTTTACTCGTCGAACCGCATCCGCTCACGCGCATCGGCATCAAAACCGTCGTTTCCGAACAAGCGGATATGGAAATCGTCGGCGAAGCGTTTTCCGGCACGGAGGGCGTCGCGCAATATCGCAAATCTCAGCCCGATATAACTCTGTTTGGTCTCAGAACGCCTGATTTATGTGGGGTTGACGCAGTAAAATTTATTCGCGCCGAATCGCCGAAAGCGAACATCATCATTTTGGCAGATCGCGCCGGCGACACAGAAATTCGCCGCTCGCTCGAAAACGGCGCTTGCGGTTTTGTCTTAAAAGACGCGCCGACGGAAGAATTAATCAAAGCGATTCGCGCCGTCTTTCGCGGCAAACGATACGTTTCGCCCGAAATTGCCGAAGTTTTAACCGATAATCTCGGCGCGGAAGATTTAACTCCAGCCGAACAGCGAGTCGTTGAAATGATTGTCCGGGGCGCAAGCAACAAGGAAATTTCCGCCGCGCTTTCTATCACGGAAAACACGGTCAAAACTCACCTCAAAAATATTTTTGGAAAATTAAATGTTGACGACCGCACGCAAGCCGCAATGTCCGCCATCCGGCGCGGAATTGTTCGCGTTGATGTCTAAAACAAATTTCACTTTTGAGACTAAAATCTGCAAAGAAAAATAAAGTTATTGATAAACATAGATAAACAAAGATATAATTTGATTAATTAACGTCTTTGCACTTTTATCGCTAATTTTTGTTTTAGACTTTGGTGTTTCGCGCATTGCAGATAACTTTTTCTATTTATTATCTTTATTGAAGGTAGGGCGATTTAGTGCTAAGATACACGGCAATTTGACTTGCTAGAATAACTTGGAAAGTTGAGAGAAGCGTCTATGTCAGCCTCAAATGGAGCAAACGAAGAACTTGGAGCTAACGGAACAAACGGAACTAACGGGAACAAAAAAACGGAAGACGGCAAGAAAACGTGTTTTATTATGCTGCCCTCTTCAAGCGCCGATTCATATGAACCGGGGCATTTCAAGCGGGTTTATGAATACATTATTAGACCGGCTTGTAAAAATGCGGGTTTTGAACCCGTCCGCGAGGAAGACATAAACACGACGAATCACATCGTGATAGATGTTTTAAAGAAAGTAATCGAAGCTGATATGGCTGTCTGCGACGTAAGCTCACAGAATCCGAATGTTTTATACCAGCTTGGCGTCAGACAGGCGTTCAATCTTCCCGTAACTTTAATCAAGGACAACAAAACTACCCGAATTTTCGATATTCAGGGCTGGAGGGAAGTTCAATACGACGCGAATATGCGTATTGATAAAATAGAAGAAGCAATCCCGGAATTAACGCACGCCTTAAGAAGCGCCTATAAAGACGGGGGGAAAACTATCAATTCTATTACTCAATTACTGGGCATCGAACCTGCGAAGGTGACGAAAACCGAAGTTTCGAGAGATACCGAATTGCTGCTCGAAGCAATTGAAAACGTAAACAGGCGTCTCAACAGAATTGAAAACGATTCTCCAAACAGAAATTTATCTGCAAACGGTAATTCGCAAATGGATAATAAGTTTGTTTTTGTTGGAAATAAACTTTGCAGTATTGGAGACGAAGTTGCGCACCCCAGCTACGGCGAAGGCGTAATTACCAATTTTTCCGATTCGGAAGCGATTGTTAAGTTTAAAAATAACAATTACATTCGTTTCTTATTAAAAGGCGATAGCTCGCTGGTTTCGGCAGATTTAAGAGCTGTATAGATGAATGTCGTTGTGAGTTTAAGAAGAAAGGCGAGTCGTTTGACTCGCCTTTCTTCTTAAACGGATGAAGAAACTTTATTTAAAAACGCCCGCGCCGAGAAAATTTTCGCGCAAATATTTCACGGTGTCATTCAAAGTTTCAGCCGGATCGCGCGGGGCAAAATTCAATTCCCTTTCGGCTTTTGATGAATCGAAATACCAAAAATATTCTGCCATTTCGACGGCTTTCGATTCAATCGGCGATGTCCAATTCCGGCTTTTGAAAAACGAATCAACCACAGCCGCGCCGGAAATCGCCAGCTTTTTCGGTAATCTCACAAGTGGCGCAGAAACTCCGGTTAATCGTTCGAGGCGGCGGAAAAATTCGACAAACGTCCAATTCGCCGCGCCAAGCAGATATTTTTCCCGATGTCTGCCTTTTTCCAGCGAGTTGATAAACGCTGTTGCCGCATCGTGGGCATCAACAAAATTCAATCCTCCGGCGGGCGTTATCGGAATTCGCTTCGCCATAAAATCCAGCACAACGCTCGAAGAGCTTAAACGCTCGTCGCCGCTGCCGAGCAGCAAACTAGGATTTAAAACGATTAGCTTTAACCCGTCGCCGTCGAAATTTTCAAGCGCCGTTCGTTCCTGATAAAACTTCGAGGCGTAATAAGACCAGCGCGAAATGATTTCAAGCGGGGGCTGATTTGTTTCATCAAGAATCTCTTCGCGCTCGGAAACGGCGGTCGTACCGCTCGAACTCGCCAAAACAAAAGTTTTGACGCCCGCTTCTTTCGCCGCCTGCGCCAAAATCCGAGTCCCGTCAATGTGAATTTTATTCATCTCGCGCGCATCCGCGTTGTCGCGCGAAACTTTTCCGGCGAGATGAAAAACCGCAGAAACGTTTTTAACCGCTTCAGCAACATCCGCAGGATTTGTCACAGAGCCTTCCGCCGCCTCAATTCCGGCGTCTTTCATCCAAACGGGAACGCGTGAAGCCATCACGCGCAGATTCTTTTCGCCCGCGTCCAAAAATTGACTGACAATGTGCGTCCCAAGAAACCCAGTCCCGCCGGTAATTAAGATTTTCCGTTCGATTTTCGCTAATGTTTTTGTCCTCTTGGTTGATTTAGTCGTTTTTGATGCCATTTTATTCATTAATTATCGGCTCTATTTTTGAATCAATATGGGGTCGCCGAATCCCAGTTCTTTCAAACGCGGCAACTGAGTTTTGGCGTCTCCGACGACGAGCCAGATCATTTTATCGGCATCGAGATATTTTTGCGACAAAGCTGTTATTTGCTCAACGGTCATCGCTTTGACGATTTGTTCACGCTCTTTCACATAATCATATTTCCAACCGTATTTACTGATATTTTCAAGCATATTCAATTTTGCAGCGGCAGTTTCAAAAGCTCTTGCGTTGCTTTTAATCAAAAAGCTTTTGGTTGTTTCCAAATCCTTATCCGAGTAATTTTTCGGATAATCCTGCAAAATGCTTTTAATTAATTGAGCCGATTCCAGAGTTACGTTGCTTCTGACGCCGCTTGAAATTGTAAACGGACCGGGGCTTGTTGTGCCGGAGAAGCCTGAGCCGATGCCGTATGTGTAACCTTTGCCTTCGCGCAATTGCTGTGTTAGCTGTGATGCGAATCCGCCGCCGCCGAGGATGTAGTTCATAACGGTTGCCGGATAATAGTCTTTATCGGTTTGAGCTAAAGCGGGATAACCGAACCGTATTACCGACTGTTTCGCATCGGGGACATCATAGAAATAGACTTGTGATTTTGTCGGAAGCTGCGCAGTTTTATATTCGGGAATCTCAACTTTTTTACTTTTCCAGTTTTTATTGATTCCGTTCAAAGGCTTTGTAATTGATGATTTATCCAAAGCCCCGACAACGTGCATACGGGCGACCGAAGGCGAGATGCTTTTATTGTAAAAAGCCTTCAAATCGTCGAGCGTAATTGAATTTACCGATTCGATTGTTCCCAAAATATTGCGCGAACGGATGTTGTCTTTTCCGTAAATCAACAAATTGAAATTATTCTGCGCGATGGAATTAGGATTGGCTTCCTGCTGGCGAATTTGGCTGATCGTGCTCTGTTTTATTAAATCAAATTCTTTTGCATCCCAGCGCGGTTCCAATAAGATTTCTTCAACTAAAGCTACTGTCGGCTGGTAATTTCTTGCCAGCGTATTAACGATGATTCGGACATCTTCGGTTCCGGCAACGACGTTAATCGTAGCTCCCAATTGCTGAATCGCTTCTTCGAGTTCCTGCGGAGTTTTCTTTAGCGTTCCCTGCGTCATCATCCGCGCCATCAGATTTGAAACGCCGACTTTATTGATGTCTTCCAAAAGCTGCCCGCCGTCAATGACAATCTCAAACTGAACGAGCGGAACCTCCCTGTTTTCAATGCCGTAAACCCGCAAGCCATTTGAAAACTTATTTTCCCAAATCGCGGGAACTTTAACCTCAGGCGCAGGACCGTATGGCGGTTCGACGCTTCTGTCAAAACTCGAAGGCGTCCGTTCATAAGTTGCGTTGACATTGGGATCAACCGTTTCTTCCGCGCCCTGAACTATTTTTTCTTCGACGACTTCCGCTTTCTTTGAACCTTCCAGCGCTAAAGCCAGTTTGCCTTTCGGCACAAAGCTGGTCGCTACATAATTCTTATTCTTGATGTATTTTTCATAAACGCGCATCACATCCGCAGGTGTGACGGCGAGAATATTTTTAATATCCTTTTCGATAAAACCGGGATCGTCGGCAAAAATATTGTATTGGGCGAGTTGAGCGCCCTTGCCGAGAACGCTTGAGAGAGAGTTATAAAACTGCGTTTCCTGACCAGCTTTGATGCGATTCAAATCTTTTTCCGAAATGCCCTCTTTTTCAAATTTGGCGAAAGCCTCGTCAATCGCCTTTGCGATTTCGTCGAGGTCTTTATCGGCAAAGGCGCGTACGGATAAATGCATTTGTCCCGCAAGTTCCGATTCCCGATTAAAGATGCCGACATTGGAAGTGAGTTTTTTGTCTTCGACAAGTACCTGGTAAAAAGGCGCTTTTTTACCTCGCGACAAATATTGTGCTAAAACCGTGAGCGGGTAAGAATCGGGATGATATTGCTCGACGGTGACCCATGCCATATTCAGGTCGGGCAATCTGGCAAAATTATCTTCGTGATAGAGCTTGACGATTTCTTTAACCATTCCCGGTCTTTTCGGGAGCGGTTTAACGTCTTCACCTCTTTTTATTTCGCTGAAATATTTTTCAACCCACTTTTTGGCTTGTACGGTATCGAAATCACCTGCTACGACCAGCGTTACATTATTGGGAACATACCAGCGACGGAAAAACTCCTTAACGTCGGGGAGCGTCGCATTCTGCAAATCGTCAAGCGAGCCGATGACCTGCCAGTTATAAGGATGGTCTTCGGGATAGAGATTTTTATCAATAACATACGAAGTATGACCATACGGATTATTGTCGTAGCTTTGACGCTTCTCATTTTTTACAACCTGCTTTTCTTTCGCAAGGACAGGATCAGTGACCGTATTGATAAACCAGCCGAGTTTATCAGCCTCAGCCCAGAGCATTTTTTCAAGCGCGTCTTTCGGCACGGTTTGAAGATAATTGGTTCGATCTCTGCTAGTCGAACCATTTGCGCCGGAACCGCCTATTCTGGCAGTCATTTTATCGAGTCCGCCCTTGCCCAGGTTTTCCGATTCGAGAAACAACAAATGCTCAAAAAGATGCGCAAATCCGGTGCGCCCGGCTTTCTCGCGCGCGGAACCGACGTGTGCGGTCAAATTAACGGCGACAACCGGGTCGCTTCGGTCAACGTGGAAAATGACTTCCAAACCATTCGGCAAAGTAAATTTTTCGTAATCAACCTTAAACGTCGCTTTTTCAGCGCCCTTTTGGGCGAAAACGGATATCGAAGCAATCAACAGACAAATGGTGAGAAAATAAAATTTTACGATTTTCATATTTTTTAGAGAAGCGAACCAATAGCAGCGCTACTTTAAGAATAAGATGCAAATTCTCGCAACTGATATTATTACGGATATTCTTTAATCTTTGGTTTCAAAACTTTAGTTTTTACGTTCCGGCGAAACCTGAGCCGAATTTGCCGTCATTTTAAAATCCATCACGATATTTGCAAACGCTTTGATGCCGACATCCAAACGGCTGTCGTCGAGATAAAAATCCGGCGTGTGGTGCGGAAACGCTTCTTTCGGATTTTTGCCTTTGGGCATCCCGCCGACGTTAAAGAAAAATGCCGGAGCTTTTAATCTGAAAAACGAAAAATCCTCAGCGCCCGTCACCCATTCGGTTTCCAAAACATTTTCTTTTCCTACGGCTTTCTCCAGCGAAGGCAGAGTTTGCCGAACGAGTTCGGGCGTGTTGTAAGTCACCAAAGTTTTGGTGTCAATCGAAACTTCGGCGGTTGCGCCCATACTTTCGGCGATTTTCTCGGCTGTTTGTTTAATCCGCGCGTGAACGTCCTTTTGCATCGCATCGTCGAGCGTGCGAATCGTGCCAGCCATCGTTAATTCTTCTGGAATAATATTTTCGCGCACTCCGGCATTTATCTTGCCGATAGTGATTACAACCGGCGCTTTTGTAAGTTCTGACTGTCGCGAAACAATCATTTGAAGCCCGTTTACAATTTGCGAAGCGACGGCAATCGGATCAACTCCGTTCCAGGGATATGCGCCGTGCGTTTGCTTGCCTTTTACTTTAATTTGAAACCAATCCGAAGAAGCCATCACCGCGCCGGATTTATACTTAATTTTGCCGATTTCGGTTTGCGAGTTGATGTGAATACCGAAAATCGCGTCAATTTTCGGATTGTCCATTACGCCTTCTTTCACCATCAAAGGCGCTCCGCCTTCTTCGCCCGCAGGCGGACCTTCTTCGGCGGGCTGAAAGATAAAAACAACCGTCCCGCGCAGCTTCGATTTCATTTTTGCCAAAACTTCCGCCGCACCGAGCAGCATTGCAACGTGCGTATCGTGACCGCAAGCGTGCATCACGCCGACCTGCGCGCCGTTGTACTCGGCTTTTTCCTTCGATGCAAACGGCAAATTGACTCTTTCCGTCACCGGCAGCCCATCCATATCGGCGCGCAAACCGATCACATTTCCCGGTAAATCGCCTTTCAAAATCCCGACCACGCCGGTTTTCGCAATCTTCGTCCGCACTTCCAAACCGATCCGACGCAATTCCTTTTCGACAAACTCGGCGGTTTTAAATTCGCGGTTGGAAAGCTCCGGGAACTGATGCAAATGTCTGCGCCAGTTAATAACCTGCGGCAAAACGCGCTCGGCTTCCCGGTTGATTTCCGCGCTCGTATTTTGTGCGAAAATCGGCGTTGCGAGAATTGAAAGAACAAGAATTGCTATTGTCAGTTTTTT
>DASWLV010000052.1:0-6427 GCA_036400075.1 Pyrinomonadaceae bacterium | reverse complement strand
GTCTGCGCGCATAAAAGAGTCGGCTCATCACGGTTCCTTTCGGAATCTGTAAATGTTCGGCGATTTCGTCGTAAGAAAGCCCGTCCAAATATTTCAAAATGATGATTTCGCGGTCTTCCGCCGATAAAGCGCGCAAAGCCGTTTCGAGCGCAAGTCTTTCTTCGCGCGGCAAATCCTGTTGCGGCGCAATGATTTCGGTTTCTTCAATGCTTTCCGTTTTCCTCGATTTCGCCATCAATTTGAAACAGCGATTTCGCAGCAAGACGTAAAACCACGGATAAAAACGGCGCGACCTATCAAAATTTTTCAAAGCCCGATAAGCGTCAATAAATGCTTCCTGCACGGCATCCAGAGCGTCATCTCTGTTTCCGAATATGGCGACGGCGTAGGCGGCGGCTTGCGATTGATAGCGTTCAACGAGAAATCGAAATGCATCTTTTTCACCTTCCAAGCATTTTTCAATCGCCGCTGTGTCGTCCATAACCGTCACTCACAATAACGTATCCGCGCAAAGAGAAATTTATTCAAAAAAAATCTTTCACAAAAAAAGAGCAGGGTTTTTGTAAACCCTGCTCTTTTTATTCCGCGGTTTTTCACCGAAATTATTGATTGTTTGTTGCGACAGTTGCCGGATTTCCTTCGGTATCGAGGAAAGTGATTGTTGTGCCGACATCCTGTAATTCTCTGAGTCCCGGCTCAATCAATTTGCGGTCGCCGACAATCACGATTGCCATTCGTGACGGGTCGAGATACTTGTTTGCGACGCGATTAATATCTTCAACCGTAATCGAATTGATTCGCGAAATGTAATCGTTGAAATAAGTGTCGGGCAAATTGTAAATCACCGCGTTGGAAAGCTGTCCGGCGATTTGATCAACGGTCTCGAAACTTGCGGGAAAACGCCGAATCAGGCTTTGTTTGTTGTATTCGAGTTCTTTCGCGGTAACTGGAATCTCGCCGCGAATTCCGCGCAGTTCTTTCAAAAATTCGGCGACCGATTCTTTTGTGACGGATGTTTGCACGCCAGCCGAAGCCGAAAACGGTCCTGCGCCGCGCCGCCAGTCAAAGCCGGTTCTGGCGCCGTAAGTATAGCCTTTTTCTTCGCGCAGATTCATATTGATGCGCGAGGTGAATTGCCCGCCGAGCAATGAATTCATCACCTGTAAAGCGAAGAAATCTTCTGTTGTGCGCGGAACGCCGATTTGTCCGATTGAAATTACCGACTGTGCCGCGCCCGGTTTATCAACGATATAAATCGCCGCCTTTTCGCGGGCAGCCACCGCCGGAGCGGAAACAGCCGGAACGTTGGCAGGTTTCCAATTGGCAAACGCTTTTTCAAGTTTCGGCAGCAATTCGGTTGGAGTTACATCGCCGACGACGATCAAAGCCGCATTGTTCGGGCGATAAAAAGTTTCGTAGAAACGTTGAATATCCGGCTGCGCGATTGCTTTGACGGTGGCTTCGTTCGGCGATGAGCCGTAAGGATGATTTTTGCCGTAAAGCACGGTCGAATAAGCGATGCTGGCAATGGCGTTCGGATTGTCTTTTTGCTGGATCAAACCAACGAGCATTCGTCGTTTAAAGTTCTCGACTTCTTCATTCGGGAAAACCGGATTTGTCACGACATCCGAGTAAATATCAAGTGCGCGATCAAAATTTTTCGTCAGAGTCAGCATTGAAACCGACGAAGAATCCCAGCCCGAACCTGTTCCGAAACGCGCGCCGATTGCCTGTATCTGATTGGCGATTTCCGTCGCAGTTCGGGTTTTCGTTCCGTCGTCGAGCAAAGATGCCGTCATCCCAGCCAAACCTGCTTTTCCGCTCGGATCAGCGGTCGCGCCGGATTTAAAGACGAGGTTCATCGTCACAATCGGCAGCTCATTTTGACGGACTAACAAAACTTCCAAACCGTTTGATAATTTTTGACGCTCGACTCGGGGCAAAGAGAATTTCGGATTGACTGCCGGTTTCGGAGGAACATACAAACCGCCGAGTTTTGAAGTGTCCGGTTCAGCTTTCTTTTCCTTCTTTTCGGAAACCGAAGTTGGTTTGTTGACTTCTGATTGAGCGACCGATTGCGCTGCCTTATCTCTCGGACGCGGCGTGACGGTGAAAACAAGCCGTTTGTCAGTTAAATAAGAGTTCGCCACGCGCGTAATATCCGCGGGCGTTACTTTGCGATAACGCGCCAAATCTTCGCCGAAGTAGTCGGGTTTGCCGACAAACGTCGCGTAAGAATTAAGCTGGTCGGCTTTGCCGCCAAATCCTCCGACGGTTTGCAGATTGTAAATAAAACCCGATTCTCTCGCATTCAGAGCGCGTTCCATTTCTTCAGCCGTCGGCGGCTCTTTTTTAAGGCGCTCGATTTCGGCGTTTATCTCGCGCTCGATTTCTTCGAGCGATTTGCCCGGTCGTGCGGTGGAAGATATTTGAAACTGTCCGGCGATTTCGCGCGAGTTGTGCCCCGCCCCGACATCCTGCGCGATTTGTTTGTTGTAAATCAGATTCGATTGCAGACGCGAGCCTCTGCCGCTCGAAAGAATCGTACCGAGCATATCGAGCGCGGCTTCGTCCGGCGCGTAATGCGGAACGGTGTGCCAAGCGATATAAAGACGCGGCAACTGAACCGAATCTTCCATTCCGGTTCTGATTTCTTTGTCGAATTTCGGAGACGCAGGATTCGGTCGTTTAATGTCCGCGCCTTTCGGAATCGGAGCAAAGTATTTTTCGACCAGTTTTCTCGCCTCTTTCGGATCGAAATCTCCGGCGATGGCGAGAACGGCATTGTTCGGAACGTAATATTCGCGGAAAAAACCTTTAACGTCTTCCATCGAAGCGGCGGTCAAATCGTCGAGCGAACCGATTGTCAGCCAGCTATACGGATGACCTTTCGGATACATTATTTCTGCAATGCGCGCTCCGACCGTACCGTACGGGCGATTATCGTAATTCTGGCGTTTTTCGTTTTTGACGACATCGCGCTGGTTGTTGAGCTTCTCCATCGTCATCGCGTCGAGCAAATAAGCCATTCGGTCGGATTCAAGCCAGAGCGCGGTTTCCAGGAAATTCGACGGCACGACTTCCCAGTAATTCGTTCGGTCGGCGTTTGTCGAGCCGTTCAAACTTCCGCCGGCTTCCTGAAGCGGCGCAAAATAATCTTTATCGTGATGTTTCGAGCCTTGAAACATCATATGCTCGAACAAGTGAGCGAAGCCTGTGCGACCAGCCACTTCGTTTTTCGAGCCAACGTGATACCAAACGTTCGTCGTGACAATCGGCGTTGATTTGTCAACGTGCATAATAACGCGCAAACCGTTTGGTAAACGAAATTCTTCGTAATTGACACTCGGATTCATTGAATTTTGATTGTTCGTTTTTTGAGCGAAACTTGCAAAAGGTAAAAGCAGAGAGAAAGCGATTAGCAAAATCGCCGCGCGATTGATTTTCATAGCAATTTCCCCTTCTGGCAAAAGTATTGTGTTTTATTTAACTTAAACTGTTCTTTGGAAATTTACAATAAAAACGCGAAGAAAAACCAAAAGATTGGAACAAGATTAATTTCTCTTTTATAAACTCAGCGTCTCTGCGTTAAATATAATTTCTTGAAGGTTGGTTTAAGTTAACATCAACTCAATTTTTTCGGGAGAAATTGCCTGATGATAACGAGCAGGAGCAGCGTAAAAGTCGTACCGGCGGAAAGCAGACAGAATTGGCAAAACGCGCCGATTACAAACGCCTGCAAATAAAGGAGCCAGAGAGAAAAAACAGCCATCAGCGCGACGACGACGCTCAGGATTTTCCACATCCGGTCGTCGCCGAAAGCGGAGAGCGTGGCGAGAGAAAAAACCGTGAAATAAGCCAAAGCGCCGAACAATGCGAGCGGAATTCCGCCGATTTCGGAGTATAGGCTCGACAAAACGGTTTCGCAGCCGCCCGTCACGCTGCACGGCACTTTTTCGCCCGTGTAATGATGAACGGTCAAATAAATCGCGTCAATCATCCCCGCAATTGCGACGAGCGCGGCGACGAGCGGCAAAATCTGAATTTTGTCGGCGTTTTTCGATTCTAAATTTTCGTCAGCATTCATATTGACTCCAGACTCCTAAGAGTCTGGCGAGTCGTGAGTCTTGCAAGTCCGGCAAGTCAAAGGAATTTAAATCAAATAAAATTCAAATTGACTTGCCCGACTCACTGGACTCCCCAGACTCGCCAGACTCTTTTACTTTCCTTGCAAAGCGCTTTCGACGACGCGGCGCAGAGCGTCGGTATTCGACATTTCGGTTGTGAAATCGAGCGGGCGACCGTTTAAGAAAGCCGAAGGCGTTGACGCAATGCGAACTGAATCGCCGCGTTTTTTGTCAGCATCAACGCGCTGCGCCGTCACCATTCCGAGCATATCGGTTTTAAATCTCTCAACATCCAGCCCGATTTGTTGAGCGTAGTTGGCAAATTCGGCGCGATGATCGCCGGAGGTCGTCCAGCTTTTTTGTTTGTCGTAAAGCAAATCGTGCATTTCCCAGAACTTGTTTTGCATTCCGGCGGCTTCCGTCGCGCGCGCCGCGTCGTAAGCTTTCGGGTGAATCTGCGTCAACGGATAATGACGGAAAACAACGCGCACTTTGTCGCCGTAAATCGTTTTAATCTGGCGAATAACAGGCTCGAAACCTGCGCACGAAGGGCATTCGAAATCGGCGAATTCTTCGATCACGATTGGAGCAGTTGCCGGACCTTTTGCCCAAGCCGGCTGCGCGCCCGGCGAAGCGTTTGCTAAAGCGTTGTTATTTTTCGCGGCGTTATTTGCCTGAGTCGTATTGCCGTTTTTCAACGGGGTCGGTGGTTTCGCTCCGCTGCGTAGGAAAAGTACCGTACCGATAATCGCAACGACTGCGACCAAACCAATAATAGTTAGGGGTAATTTACTTTGATTTTTCTTCATTTTTCGTAATTCGTGTTATGAAACCTTTTTAGCTCTGATGCTTTGAACTTTCGGAGAATTGAAGGTGCTGGAACGCATCGCCTCAATCGTTTCTTTAACTTTAGTGTAAATTCCGTCGGCGTCCAAACCGTATTTGGCAAGCAGCAAATTGGCGTCGCCGTGCGTGATAATTTTATCGGGAACGCCGATTCGCACAACTTTAACTGCGGTTTGCAATCCGTTTTGTTCCAAAAGCTCAAGCACTGCCGAACCGAATCCGCCCGCCAGATACGCTTCTTCGACTGTGAAAATCACGCGCTTTTCCTGCGCCAGAGACAAAATCAAATCTTCGTCGAGCGGTTTTGACCAGCGAGCGTTGACGACCGTCGCTTCGATTCCGTCTTTTTCCAGATTATCCGCGGCTTCAAGCGCGGGATAAACCATCGAACCCAAAGCCAGAATTGCCGCGTCGCCGTCTGCATCGCGCAGAATCTCGGCTTTGCCGATTTCAAGCAGCTCCGGCGCGCGCGAAATGTCAACGCCGACTCCATTGCCTCGCGGGTAACGCAGTGCGGCGGGCGCGGGATGTTCAATCGCTGTCAACAGCATATCGCGTAATTCGCGCTCGTCCTTCGGCGCGCCCAAAATGATGTTCGGATAACCGCGCAGATAAGCGATGTCCAAAAGCCCGTGATGAGTCGGACCGTCGCCGCCTACGATTCCGGCTCTATCCATACAGAATGTGACGTTCAAATTTTGCAGGCAAACATCGTGAATTACTTGGTCAAAAGCCCGCTGCAAAAAGGTCGAATAAATCGCCGCAACGGGTTTTAAACCTTCGCAAGCCATTCCGGCGCAAAATGTGACGGCGTGTTCTTCGGCAATTCCAACATCGAAAGCGCGTTCGGGAAATTTCTCCAAAACTTTATCAATTCCGGTTCCATCGGGCATCGCGGCGGTCAAAGCGACGATTGATTCGTCTTTCGCCATCAATTCGCACAAGGCGTTTCCGAAAACTGCCGTGTACGAAGGCGGAGTTGTTTTTGATGAGACGGGCGCTTTTCCGGTTTTAATATCAAAAGGTCCGGTCGCGTGATAAGCGTAATAATTTTTTTCGGGATTCGGAAAGCCTTTGCCTTTGGTCGTCAAACAATGAACGATGACCGGAGCGTCATCAATATTTTTGGCTTCTTCGAGAGCTTTGACCAGAGCCGGAACATTGTGCCCGTCAACATAGCCGATGTATTTGAAACCCAGTTCGCTGACGAGCGCGCCCGGCAAAACGGCAGCCGCAATCGCATCTTTGAAGGTTTTTGCCGCACGCCGCAAGCTGTGCCCGACGCCCGGAACGGCTTCCAGAGTGTCGCCGATTTCTTCTTTCAGCCAGTGATAATTCTGCGCTTCTTTGATGCGGTTTAAATATCGCGCCCAGGCGCCGACCGCCGGAGCGATAGACATTCCGTTGTCGTTTAAAATCACAATCAAACGCGATTTTAAATGCCCGGCTTGATT
>DASWLV010000051.1:0-16758 GCA_036400075.1 Pyrinomonadaceae bacterium | reverse complement strand
ATCCGTCTTTTTGTGTTTGATCGTATTTTGGTTGGGATAAAAATATTGAGTTTCATGAATACATTAGCTATTCTGCGATTAAATTTTCATTTTACGAGCAAGGGGTTAGGTTATGAATTTGACAGGAAAAGTTGTGATGATTGTCGGCGCAGGACGCGGAATCGGGCGTTGCTGCGCTGAACTTTTTTCAAAAGCGGGCGCGAGTCTTGTGCTGGCTTCGCGCGATGAAGCGGAGCTTTTCGAGCTTGAATACAAGCTCGCTCACAAAAACAACACGGAGGTTTTGGCTTTGCCGACCGATGCAGCCATAAAAGCGGATGTCGAGCATCTCGTCGGAGAAGCCAAATGGCGTTTCGGGCGAATTGACACGCTCGTTTACTCAGCCGGAATCGGAATATTGAAGCCGTTTAACGAAACCACGAGCCAGGATTTCGACCGGCTGTTCGATGTCAATACGCGCGGCGCGTTTTATGCGATGCAAGCGGTTTTGCCCGTGATGGCTGAACAAAAATCGGGTAATGTGGTTGTAATTCCCGGTGTTTTAGGTCGCGCGCCGATGGCAAACGCCGCCGCTTATTGCGCCGCGAAATACGCGCTGACCGGAATGACGAAATGTCTGGCGCTCGAATACAAGCGTTTTGGAATTCGTTTCAGGCTGATGCATTTCGGCGCTGTTGACACTTCGTTTTGGGACAACATTTCGATGCGCGTTCCAAGCGAGCGGATGATGACAGCGGATGACGCCGCCAAAGAAGTGTTTTTCGCCGCAACGCAGGAAGGCGAAAGCGTTTTGAGCAAGCGTATTTCGCAGCCCGAATTGCAGCAGCTTTAACAGTTAAATTTCACCACCGAAAACACAAAGGCACAGAGAAAATTAAAATCTCTGTGCCTCTATTTTTCTATGGTAAAAATACTTTATGTCCGAAAATCTGCACTCGTCGGAATCGCCCGACGCAAATTACGGCATTGATGAAGAAGCCGACCGCACGGTAAAAGGCGGGATTCTCGGTAATCTTACGATTGACCTGACGCCGCTCAAAATCTCGCGCGATTATCGTTTGTTGTTTTTCGGTCAAATGATCTCGGCGTTCGGTTCGATGATGTCGTTTGTCGCGATTCCGGTGCAGATGTATCAACTCACGGAATCGTCTTTGATGGTCGGGCTTTTGGGAATCGCCGAATTTGTGCCGGTCGCAACGCTGGCGTTTGTCGGCGGCGCGCTGGCAGATGCGGTTGACCGGCGAAAAATGCTGCGCCTGACCGAAATCGGGCAGACGCTTGTCACCGCTCTTTTGCTCATTAACGCGCTTTTACCAACTCCGAAAGTCTGGATTTTATTCTTGTGCGCCGCATTGCACGCAGGTTTAGCAGCTTTGCAGCGCCCATCGTTCGAAGCCTTGATTCAAAAAATCACGCCGCCTGAGCTGTTAACTTCGGTCGCGGCTTTAAATGCCGTGCGATGGACGACAACCGCGATTGCGGGTCCGGCGGTTGGCGGAATTTTAATCGGCACATTCGGCGCGGTGGCGACTTATGCGATTGATTTGGTGACGTTCGTCGCGTCGCTTGCGGCGGTCTGGTTAATCAGCGCAGTTCCCGCGCCGGAAAATGCCGAACGCCCTTCTCTCAAAACAATCGTCGAAGGCGTTCGCTACGCCTTTTCGCGGCAGGAGCTTTTGGGAACTTATCTGATTGACATCAACGCAATGTTTTTCGGAATGCCCATCGCGCTTTTTCCGGCGATTGCCGCGAAATTAAACGCTACGGCGTCAATCGGGCTTTTTTATTCGGCAGTTCCGGCGGGTGCTTTACTGGTTACGCTCACTTCCGGCTGGACGCGCCGCGTCAATCGTCACGGTTTGATGGTTGCGATTGCGGCGGCTTTGTGGGGCATGGCGATTATCGGTTTCGGCTTGGCGGAAAATCTCTGGCTCGCTCTGTTTTTCCTCGCGCTCGCCGGCGCGTTCGATATGGTCAGCGGCATTTTTCGCTCGACGATATGGAATCAAACTATCCCAAATCGGTTACGCGGGCGGCTTGCCGGAATCGAAATGATCAGCTATTTGACCGGACCGCATCTCGGAAATGTCGAAGCCGGACTCGCCGCGAGCCTGTTCAGCGTTCGGACTTCGGTCGTTTCCGGCGGCGTCCTTTGTGTTTTGGGAACAGTCGTTCTCAGTGTTTTGCTGCCAAAATTTATCGCTTACGACGGGCGCGAAGGTTTGAAAAGAAAAGAACTTGAAGAAGCTCAACACGCCGAAAATCCGGGTTCAATCTAAATTTCCAGAAGCGAGCGGCACAATTCTTGTTGCCAAATGAAAATGGAGGCAAAAATTTAAGATTGTTTGGAAAGGGAACAGAACTCATGAGAAAGCTCGCAAAAATTACATTTATGGCAATTGCCTTTGGTTTTTTAGTGTCAAGCGCGGATGACGCGATGGCTCAAAACCGAAACAGAAACCGTGAAGCGCGCAGAGAATACAGAGGTGAAGTGCGCGAAGCCCGCAGAGAATACAGAGACGACATTCGAGACGGCGACAGCCGACGCTCGGCGCGCCGCGAATATCGAAGCGAAGTGCGCGAAGCCAGACGCGAATATAGACAAGACCGTCAGACTAATCGCGGCTACAACCAAAATTACAGAATTTATACACGTCCGCCGTACGGTCGCGCCAACGGTTATTACAACCGCCGAAGCACGAACCGCAACAACAGCCGATACTATTATTACAACGGACGCATTTATCGCCGTTACTAATTAATCGGTAAAACGGCGGTTGAAGCTGATTCAATCGCAAATTCAAATCAGAAAAGCCGCGTTTTTATAAAAACGCGGCTTTTCTGATTTTAAATAATATCGCTTGTCACAACGGCGCGCATTTTTTATGATGTTCGGCGTAATGACAAACGAACAAACTACTCCAAAAATGCCGCGCGTATTTTTGATTGACGCGATGTCGCATATTTTTCGGGCGTTTTTCGCGCCGATGGGCAATCGCACCGACACTCTGAGAACCAGCACCGGAATTCCGACACAAGCCGTCTTTGTTTTCACGAACATTTTGCGAAAACTGCTCGACGAAAAACCCGATTACATCGCCGCCGTTTTCGAATCGCAGGAAAAGACTTTTCGCCACGACGCTTACGCCGATTACAAAGCGAACCGCGTCGCTCCGCCCGACGATTTCGGCGTCCAGATTCCGTTTATCATCCGCGTCTGCGAAGTTTTCAACATTCCGATTTTGCAGTCTTCGGGTTTTGAAGCCGATGATGTAATCGGCACGCTCGCCTTAAAAATCGCCGACAAAGGAATGCAGGCGGTGATCGTTTCAAACGATAAAGATTTGTGCCAGCTTGTCAAAGACCCGAACATCGTTTGTATGCGGCACAATTCGCAGGTCGTCAAACGAAAGGTTCCGGTGCCGCCGATTGAGTGGTGCGACGAAGAATGGGTGCGAAATAAATTCGGAATAAACGAGCCGAAACAAATTATTGATTTGCTCGGTTTGATGGGCGACAGCGTGGACAATATTCCAGGCGCTCCCGGAATCGGCGAAAAAGGCGCGACGACTCTAATTCAGCAATTCGGCAGCGTCGAAAACGTCCTCGCCCACGCCGATGAAGTAAAGCATAAAACTTACCGCGAATCTTTAAAAAACAATCAGGCGATTATTCGTCAATCGGTCGAATTGGCGACCGTTCATCTCAACGCGCCAGTCGAGCTTGATTTGGATCAACTGAAATTTCGCCCGCCTAACCGCGCCGAAGCCTACAAATTGTTCCGCGAATTGGAATTTCAATCCCTGACGCGCGAGTTTGCCGACGCCGCGACCGCTTCGGACGTTTTCGCCGCGTCAAACGTCCGGCAAAATTACAAAATCATCAAAAATCGCGCCGAATTGGACGCGCTCGTTCGCAAACTGTGGGAAACCGATTATTTCGGTCTCACGGTTGACGGCGCGACTCCGGCGGGCGCGGGCGAACAATTCGGTTCTTACAACGAAACCGCGCCGAACGCCGTTGCGATTGCGACCGCCGCCGGAGTTTCGCATTTGATTGATTTGGAGAATTTTGAAGAAGGACGCGAAGCCGCGCTCGCCCCTCTGCGCGACACGCTCTCGAACGGCTTTCTGCAAAAGTTCGTTCACGACATCAAACGCGCCACCGCGATTCTGGCGCGAGACCGAATTGAGCTTGAAGGTGTCACGGAAGACACTCTGCTCGCCGCTTATCTGCTCGACCCGACACGCAATCGCTACGAATTGATTAATCTGGCGCGAGAAGCCGTCGGCGCGGAAAGCGCACTGGAAATCCCGGAAAATTGGGACGAAAAACAATTCCGTCTTGCCGAAATCGCAGATTTTACCGCCCGCGTCGCGCCTGTTTTGCGAAACCGTTTGGAGGAAAACGGTTTGGACATCGTTTACGAAACAATGGAATTGCCTCTCGCGCCGCTTCTGCATCGCATTGAAATGGTCGGGATGAAAGTTGACGTTGACGTTCTGCGCGACCTTTCGACGGCTTTCGTCGTTGAAATCGAAAAACTTACCGCTCGAATTTACGAGCTTGCCGGACGCGAGTTTAAAATCAATTCGCCGAAACAAGTCGGTGAAGTTTTGCAGGAATTAAATATCGGCAAAGGCAAAAAAACCGCGACCGGACAAATCTCGACGAGCCGCGACGTTTTGACCGAATTGGCGGAAACTTACGAGCTGCCGCGCTTGATTTTGGAATACCGCGAATTTGAAAAACTGCGCGCTACCTATACTGACGCTTTGCCGTTGCTGGTCGGCGCTGACGGTCGAATTCACGGGCAATTAAACCAAGCTGTCACCGCAACCGGCAGGCTTTCAAGCTCGAATCCGAATCTGCAAAACATTCCGATTCGCACCGAATTGGGACAGAAAATCCGCCGCGCATTTGTGCCGGAAAAAGGAAATTGCTTAATTTCCGCCGATTATTCGCAGCTTGAATTGAGATTGTTGGCGCACGTTACGAAAGACGAAGTAATGAGCGCGGCGTTTAAAAACGGTGAAGACATTCACTCTCAAACCGCCCGGCTGGTTTTTGGCGCGAAAAGCGACGCGGATTTGAAAGAAAAACGCCGATTGTCGAAAATCGTCAATTTCGCCATCGCTTACGCCGTCGAGCCTTACGGACTGTCAGCGCGAACGGGCTTGAGCCTGAAAGAATCGAAAAAAGCGATTCAGGATTATTACGAGACTTACAAAGGTGTGCGGCGTTATATGGAAGAGACGCCGGAAACCGCTCGCGAGCAGGGCTATGTCGCTTCGTTTTTCGGTCGCCGCCGCCCTATTCCCGGCATTGCCGACCGGAATCACAACGTCCGTCTGCGCGCTGAACGCGAAGCCATCAATATGCCGATTCAAGGTCTCGCGTCGGACATCGTAAAGCTCGCAATGCTCAAAGTTGACGAGGCTCTAAAACGCGAAAATCTGCGGGCAAGAATAATTATGCAGGTTCACGATGAATTATTGTTGGAAGCGCCCGAACCGGAAGCCGAACGCGCCGCCGCAATCGCCAAACAAGCGATGGAAACCGCCGCGAATCTGGACGTGCCGCTCGTGGTGGAAACCGGAATCGGCAATAGCTGGATGGAAACGAAGTAAAGGCAAATATTCACCACAGAGCGCACAGAGGAGTCACAGAGGAAACACAGAGAAAAAATTAAACTCTGTGACTCCTCTGTGCGCTCTGTGGTGAAATTGTTTCTTAAAACCAATGCCAAAAATTCAACTCGCTTACGGAAAGTCCGAAATTGCGTTTGATTATGACGAACCGCAGTTTGAGATTCTGGCAAAAGAAACAAATCTCGCCGCGCTTTCCGATGTCGAAATTAACGCCGCGCTTGACGATCCGATTGATTCCGAGACGCTCGAAACCATTGTCGAAGCAGGCGATTCGGTTTTAATCGTCGTGCCGGACGCAACCAGAAAAGCCGCGACAGGACAGATTGTCAATTTGCTAGTCCGGCGGCTGATTGCAAACGGCGTTGCGCCGTTCGACATTCGCATTGTTTTCGCCACGGGGATTCATCGCCCGGTCACAGAAGAAGAAAAACGCGAACTTTTGACGCCGTTTATCGCGCAGCGGATTCGCACAATCGAACACAATTCGCGCGATTTGATGCGGCTTGCCGGGCTTGAATCAAATCAGTTTGTTGATTTCGGAAAAACGAAACGGGGAACGCCGATTGAGTTAAACCGCGCGCTTGTCGAACACGACAAAATCGTTCTCGTCGGCGGCATTAATTTTCATTATTTTGCCGGTTTCGGCGGCGGGCGAAAATTGATTTGTCCCGGTTTGGGTTCGGAAAACACCGTCAACGCGACTCATAAATTGATTTTTGATTGCCAACAAAAAACAAGACATAATAATGTCGAAGTCGGGCGGCTTGTGGGAAATCCGGTTCACGAAGAATTTCTTGAAATCGTCGAAAAAATCAATCCGGCTTTTGCCGTCAACACAATTGTTGACGAAGCCGGAAATGCGGCGCGAGTTTTTGCCGGAAACTGGAAAACCTCTCACGAACGAGCCTGCGAATTTTACGCCGAGAATTTTACGATTGAAATTGCGGAAAAACGCCCGCTCGTTGTTGTCAGCGCGGGCGGCTCGCCGCTCGATTTAAACTTGATTCAAGCGCACAAAGCTCTCGAAATGGCTTCTCACGCCTGCGCCGTGGGCGGAACGATTGTTTGGTTGGCGGAATGTGCCGACGGATTAGGTAAAAACGATTTTCTCGATTGGTTCGCGGCTGAAAATTCCCAAGAATTAGCCGGAAATCTGTGCGCCAAATTCCAAGTCAACGGGCAAACGGCTTGGTCGCTGCTCGAAAAAGCCGAGCGTTTTAAAATTTATTTGATTTCAGATTTGCAAGAGGAAACGGTAAAAAAAATGCGCCTCATTCCGGTGCAGAATTTATCGGATGCTTTCTCTAAAATTGAAGGAAATTTAAATGGCTATATTTTGCCGTTCGGCGCGAAATTTCTTCCAACAATCAACAGTTAAACATTGAACTATCAACTATCCACTATTAACTATCAACTGTTTTGCATTGGAAAACAGTTGATAGTTAATAGTGGATAGTTGATAGTTTCATCTTTCAGTAATTAACGGCAAAATGATAACCGTTAATTTTTTATTTCTTCACTTTGAAAGTGCGGGCGATTGAATCGGTTTGGTTGCGAATCAGTCTGAGCTTGTCGCGGTCGCCGGTAAAACGTAGGACGTAAACGGTTTTGTCATCGGCTTGAAGGAAATACGCGCGCCCGATCATCGGATTGCCCGATTTTGTGAACTCGTAGTTGGCGACCTTGCCGTTCAAGCTTCCTTTGAAATTTTCTTCTTTGCCGTTCACGAAATTCGGCAGAAATTGGAGCTTCTGGTTTTGCTCGCGGTCAATCGTTTCGGCTAAAGTCGCGTTGCCAACCATTGAAAGTTTCCGAATTTCCAAAAAACCGGCGTTGCGGTCGCCGTAAACCAATTCGGTTTCCGGTTCGTCTTTGGCTGAAATGACACGCCAGGTCGCGTTCGGCAAATCAAACGAAAACTCGCCGAAAGTTTTCGTTAGCGAATTGCTCGATGTTAAAGCCGTAGTTTGAGCTGCGACAAACGTCGCCGAAAAACATAAAACCAAAATCAAAAAAGGGAGACGAAACATAATTTTTTGTCCTTTTTGTTACAGGGAAGATTTACGCTAACAGTCTAAAAATTTTTGTCTGAAAAACCAAATTTTGACTTGTCTGTTGTGATGTCGCAAGCCGCGCCGATTGTTGCTTTTCCGGGTTTGCCGCAAATTGTTTTCGCCTTTTTCCCCACGTTCGGCGTCTAAACAAACAACGGACACGAAAGTTGCCGAAAAAAGCATTTATAAAAATTTTACAGAGGTGAAAGCAAAATGAAATTTGCCCGAAGCAAAGGTTTTCTCAATCAAAGCGTTCACAAAGGTTTGGCGACGTTTGCGCTGACCGCGATGTTTGCGCTGCCGTTCACGGCAACAGCGCAAAAAATGAATCAGCCGCAAGCGAAAAAGTCTGCGGTTGAAATCAAAAAATTAACCGAAGAGCAAAAAATCCTTCACGTTCTCAATCGTTTGGGTTATGGCGCTCGTCCCGGCGACGTTGAAAGAGTCCGTCAAATCGGTTTTGAAAAATACATTGAGCAGCAGCTCAGCCCGGAAAAAATTGAAGATTCAGCAACCGAAGCGAGGGTTAAAAATCTGGAAGTTTTACGGCTTTCAAACGCCGAATTGTTTGCCAAATATCCGAATCCGAACGCAGTGCTGCAAATCGCCGCGCGTGAAAACGGAGTTAACGCCAAACAATTAAAAGGCGATTTGAAAACCGCTCGCAAAGAAAAGAAAAACGAAACCGGCGCGATGGCGATGAAACAGGATGTTCAGCCGAACGCTCAACCAATGAATCCGGCAAATTTGTCCGAAACGGAGCGCCGCGAGTATCAACAGAGAATCGCAGAAATTTACCGCGAAAATGATTTGCGCCGCCCGCAGCAAATCTCGCAGCAGTTAAACGCTTCGCGGATTTTGCGCGCGGTTTATTCCGAGCGCCAATTAAACGAGCAAATGGTTGATTTTTGGTCGAATCACTTCAATGTTTTCGCAGGTAAAGCCGCTACGCGCTGGTTTTTGCCCGAATACGACCGCGCGGTAATTCGCCCGAACGCGCTCGGCAATTTCCGAGATTTGCTCACAGCCACCGCAAAAAGTCCGGCAATGTTGTTTTTCCTAGATAATTTTCAATCGGTTGCCGAAAACAACAATCAAAATCCGCGAGCAAACCGACGCTTAGAAAGAATCGAGCGAAACGGCGGGCAAATTCCGCCGCGAATGATGCAGCGCCTGCGCGAACAATATCCTAATGCGAGCGATGCGGAAATTCAGCAGCGCATCAAGCAGCAACAGCAGCAAGCGCAGAATCAGCAAAGACAAAAACGCGGAATCAACGAAAATTACGCCCGTGAATTGATGGAGCTGCACACGCTCGGAGTTGACGGAGGCTACACGCAAAAAGATATTCAGGAAATCGCCCGCGCTTTTACCGGCTGGACGATTGTTGATCCGCGCGGTTATCGCCGCGCCGCTCGCACGACGGGCGAAGCTGGCGAAAAAATGGGGCGCGGAATGCAGCGCCTTGCCGGGCTTCCCGAAGATGCCGAAAGCGGCACGTTTTATTTCAACGAACGAGCGCACGACAAAGGCGAGAAAACCGTTTTGGGACAAAAAATTCCCGCAGGCGGCGGAATCGAAGATGGATTAAAAGTGATTGATATTCTGGTCAAACATCCTTCGACCGCAAAATTTATCGCCCGCAAATTGGCTGTCAAATTCGTTTCGGATAATCCAAGCCAAGCATTGGTCGTGCGAGTCGCCGATGCTTTCCAAAAATCAAGCGGCGACATCAAAACGACTTTGCGCGCATTGTTTAATTCACCCGAATTTTTCGCGCCGGAAAATTACCGTGCGAAAATCAAAACTCCGTTTGAAGTTTTAGCGAGCGCACTTCGCGCCGTTAACGCTGACACGAACGCGAGTCCGGCGCTGCAAGCGATGCTGGCGAAAATGGGCGAGCCGCTTTACGGTTATCAAGCGCCGACCGGCTATCCCGACACGGCGGAAGATTGGGTCAACACGGGCGCGCTTTTGGAGCGTTTGAATTACGGCTTGGCTTTGTCTGCAAACCGAATTCCGGGAACGCGCGTTGATTTAACCAAGTTTGTCGGGCGCGACCCGGACAACAAAGAAAAAGTTCTGGAAACTTTTATCGCCGCAGTTTTGCACAACGAAGTTTCGCCCGCTACAAAACAAACGCTGCTCAAACAGCTCAGTCAGCCGCTGCCCGAACCAAAGCTCGACGCTCCGAAAGACGCGGACGACGCGATGATGGAAAACGCTTCGATGCCGCAAGGCGGCGGGCGCCGAAATCAGGGAAATCAAGTTCGGCTGCTTCCGCCGAGCGGAAACGCCGAAGTCGTTAAGATTTTAGGTCTGGTTCTCGGCTCGCCTGAATTTCAGCGGCAGTAATCAAATAAAAACGGGGAGCATTTATTGAAATTTGGAACATTGCCCTGAAAATAAAAAGCGCTAAGAATAAAAATATTCTTAGCGCTTTTTATTTTTCAATGATTATTCCGCTTTTTGTTGGCTTTCAGCGGTTAACAAATCTTCTATTTGTGCCAGATGACGCAATTCGTGAATACCGATAAAGGCGAGCCATTGATACAGATTAAATTTCCCGAAAACCGGATGCGGATAACCGACTTTTGAACAATCAACCGCTTCGATGCGCTGTCGCATTTCGAGCAGCGCGGCGCGCGATTGCGCCAATTGTTCTAAAGATTCGCGCAAGCTCGCCGCGCCTTCGGGAGCAATAAACGCGGGCGCTTGAAATCGCTCCGTGCGCGCTCTGTCCGCTATTGAGGCAAAAGAAATCGGCGGATTGATTTTTCCGTCCGAAGGAGCGTTTTCGGCTTCGGCTTTTCCCAAAAGCTTGCCGACGACGCGCACCAGATTCGCTTCGGTTTTTGCCAGATGTTCGACAATCAAAATTGCCGACCATTTTTCCGCGCTTGGACGAAAATTTGCCTGCTCTACGCTCAAACTTGAAACGACATTAACGACCTTGCTTCGCATTTTGTCGAGCGCCGCATAGATTTCTTCAACGCTTTTAAATTCCATCATAATTAAAATGCGGAAACACGACCATAAGGGAGTATGCAGAACGCTTACACACTCCCTTACGGTCGTGTTTCCGCCTCGATGCTTAATATTTTAATTCAAAACTGCGCCTTGCGGGCTTAAATTTAATTTATGCCAGCGCATAAAGGAGCGTACTAATTCACCACTCCCAAAATCTTTGACATAACCGGTTTGCAAATAAAGCGCATCGTCCTGCGACCAGCGCAGCGCGACAATCGGATTAAATGAAGCGGGCGGCTGTGCGCTTGGCAAAGTCGTTACGGGCGCGTTGCTTATCGGCGCGCTTTGCCCTTTTTGTTTCTCGTCAAACGCTTGCGACGACGTTAAAAGCTGCACCTGGAGCGGAATCGCCGCCGAGCTTGGCTGGTTTCCAATCGCGTCATATATTCGCACGTCGGTTCTGTAAGCAATCGCCGCTTTCGACGAATCGGGCGAAAAAACCGGGTGCACGTCCGACAAATTATCATCGAGCAAGCGCTCGCGCCCGTTTTTTTCCAAAAGCCTCGGTCTGCCGAGCGGTCTGAGCAATTCGCCGCGCGACGCGGCTTGCGTTTCCATCGCCTGCCACTCGTTTTCTTTGGCGGCAAGCGCGGCGAGCATTGCGCCGTCGGGAGACCAAGCGAAATAAAAATAAATCAATCCTTCTTTTTGCGTCAGCGGTTTTAAATCCGCGCCTTCACGGTTGACGAGATAAATCTGCTCGGTGCGAAACGTCATAACCGGCGCGTTCGGCACCGGCGAAGGCGTTGTTGCGGCTGGCGAATCAGTCGGCGCGGCGTTTTGATTTTCATCTTCCAATGACGGCGGTGTCGGTGCTTCCTGGACGATTTCCTGACTCTGCGTCGAAACGCGGCGCGATCCGGTAAAAGCGACCGTTTCGCTGTTCGGCGACCACGAAGCTATATCGGGAAAAACGAGCGACAAGCCTTCGGGCGTGATTTTGCGAATCAATTTTCCGGTCGCGTCATACAAATCCATCCGATATTCCTGTTTTTCGTCGGTCGCACGATTGAAAATCGCCAGAACGCGCTGTTTATCGGGTGAAAGAACGGTTTTATAAAGCGTGTCCTGCGGGCGATTCTGGTCGAAATCGGCTTGAATCGCCGTCAGCTTTTGCTGCTGATTGATTTGCACGGCATCTGGCGGCGCTGGAACATCCGCTTCATAACGATAGCTCAAACGCTGCGCCGGAACATCGCGCAGCGACGACGGGCGCACAATTTGTTTTGTCGCCTCCGGCTGCTGGCAAGCCGCTGCCGCCAAAATTATTGAAAGCAGAACAGTCGGAATAAATTTTCGGCTTTTGGAATTCATTTTAAAGAATTTGTTTTTAATCCTCGTCCTCCAGATCATCCAGAAAATCGCTCATTTGCTTTTCGTCAAATTCGACGTGCTCGTAAATTTCGCTCAAATGTATGGTGCAGTCAATCGAATCAATGGGCAAGCTGTTTTCCGTTCCGAAGATCGAAACATAAAGCCAGCCGCCGCGTTTCTGTCTGGCATAATGCTCGACAAACGGAACGTCTTGCGAAACCAGAATGTAATCCGACAGTGACGGCAATTTGGATTGATAACGCATAAATTTCGCTCCGCGATCAAACTTTTCGGTCGAAGGCGACAGCACTTCACAAATCACGCGCGGATTAAGCAAAACGTCGCGCTGCCGGTCGTGAAAAACCGGCTCGCTGCAGACGACGGTCAAATCCGGGTACGCAAACATTCCTTTGTTCTCACTGCGGACTTTCATATTCGGCGACAACGCTTCGCACGGTTTGCCGCGCAAAATTGTGCTAATCTCACGCGCCAAATTTACGCAAATGCGGCTGTGCGACAAACTTTCGCCAGCCATTTTGACGATGTAACCGTTGTAATACTCACTTCGCTCTTCGGCTTCGCGCTCAAATTCGAGGTATTGTTCGGGCGAAAATAATAGTTTTTCCTCCGGTAAAGCCATTTGTTAATGAGGAACGATGAACGATGAATGATGAACGCGGAACAAATCATTCATCATTCATCGTTCATACTTCATCCTTTATTTCAGTTCCGCGCCGAGCCAGCCTTGATACAAACGTCTTTGTTCGCTGGTCGGATTCGGCACGGCGACGAAACGGAATTGTTCGGGCGCTTCGCTGCCGAGCGTGATTTCGATTTCGCGCAAATCGTCGAAGCGAAAAACGGTTAATTTAATTTTATCGCCCGGTTTTTTCTCGGCGAGATAGCTGTTTAAAAATTGCTGCGTAGCCCGAACGCCATCAACTGCAATGATTTGGTCGCTGGTGTTTAAGCCCTGCTCGTAAGCCGGAGTTCCGACCGGAATTGCGGAAACGGTCAAACGCTCGCCCGTTTGTGTGAGATTAGCGCCCAGAGTTGCTTGCGGTCTGGCGTTTGGAACGGCTGTTTCAAGACGAATTCCAAACGATTGGAAAATCGAGTTGTAATCAATTTCCTCACGCCCGCGCACGTATCTGCGGAAAAAATCGTCGAGGCTTTTTCCGGCGTGCTGCTCGGCAATTCGCTGAAAATCCTGCGGCGTGTAATTGCGGTTCTTTTTGGCGAATTCATTGTTCAGAAAACGCATCACGTCGTCCATTGATTTTGCTCCGCGTGACGAGCGCCGGATTTCCAAATCGAGCATCATCATCACGATGTCGCCTTTGTCATAGTAAGAAATCTCGCGGTTAATCGCATTTTCATCCGGGCGATAATTTTTAATCCAAGCGTCAAAGCTCGCCTCTTCGACGCTCGTTTGAAAACGTCCGGGGCGATCCTGCAAAGCGGCGATTCCGGCGGCTTTTTCCCCTAAAAATTGCTGGTCGGTCACAAAACCGGCGCGGCGCATAATCAGGCTCGCGTAATAATCCGTTCCGCCTTCGGCGACCCATAGCAATTTGGTGTAATTTTCGTTTGAATAATCAAAAGGTCCGAGCGCGTCGGGTCGAATTCGTTTGACATTCCAGAGATGAAAAAATTCATGCGCGACAAGCCCTAAATAACCGTTATAACGACCGCCGGTAAAACCGAAACGATTAAATTGCAACGCAGTCGAGTTTAAATGTTCAAGCCCGCCGCCACCGCGTGTGTTGGTAATAAAAAGATAGTTTTCGTAAGGCAATTCATTGCCGAAAATCGCGGCTGAGGCTTGGACGATTTTCGGAATGTCACGTTCAAACCGCGCCATTTCGTAATTGCCTTCGCCGTCAATTACAAAGCGATGCGGCTTGCCCATAGCGGTAAACGTAAATTCTTTAAAATCCGCGACTTCAAATGGCGAGTCGTACAAAACGTCGAAATTTTCAGCGCGAAAAGTATTCGGCGCGGTTTGCGGCAATCCGGTAGCGACTTTCCAATTTTTGTACGGCGCGACGCGTACAGTCGAAGGCGCGTTGATTTGTCCTTTCGGGTGCATTAGCAGCGCGGCGGGCGTAAAAAATGCATGTTCGTCGTTTAATTCATTTGTCCGAACCGTCAGCTCGTTGGCATAAACTTTGTAAGAAACGACGATTTCATTCGCTCCGCCGGTTTGAATCTGCCAGGTGTTTTTGTTGGTTTTGTCCCACGCCAGATTATTTCCGCCCGCATTTTTCGCGGCAAAATCCATTACGTGACGCGCGTATTCGCGGACGAGATATGAGCCGGGCGTCCAGACGGGCATCATGATTTCGGCTTGCCCTCCGAGATTTCCCCGCAGACGCATTTCGACTTCCAAAAGATGCGTCCACGGTTTTGACATTCCGACCGTAAAATTGATTTCCGGCGCGGGCGCGTTTGTCGCCGCAGCGGTTGTTTGTTGATTGAGAGACCTATTTGTTTGCGCTTCGGCGCGAGAAAACGCGCCGAAATAAAGGGAGAGACTTAAAACAGTAAAAAGCAGACTGAGTTTTGATTTCACTTTTTCCTTTGCTCCGTTTGATTCGATTTTATTGTCAACGAAAGATTGTTTATCGCATCTTACTACAATTCATTGATTGACCGGAAAAGACGCGAAAAAGCAAAAGTTTCGCTTGTGCTTTTTACGCGCGTTTGCGGCTAAAATGTTTTATATGAGTCGAGGGCTGGAAGCGGAGGAAATTGAAATAACCGACGATGCGCTCAAAATGCGCGAGAGCGACATTGGGCAATCCAAAAACGGATTTTTTGCGTCGCCGCTCACGGTTATTTTTCTCACGGTTTTTATTGATCTTGTCGGATTCGGAATTGCGATTCCGATTTTGCCTTTTTACGTCGAGCATTTCGGCGGGACGGCGTTTGAAGTCGGCGCTTTGACCGCCGTCTATTCGCTGATGCAGTTTATTTTTGCGCCGGTTCTAGGTCAGCTTTCCGACCGTTACGGGCGGCGACCGATTTTGTTTTTCAGCATTTTGGGTTCGAGCATCGGTTTTTTAATCGTTGGTTTGGCAAACGCTTTGTGGCTGGTTTTCTTAGGCAGAATCATCGCCGGAATCACCGGCGGCAACATTTCGACCGCGCAGGCTTATATCGCCGACATTACGACGCCGGAAAATCGAGCGAGAGGAATGGGCTTAATCGGCGCGGCGTTCGGTCTGGGTTTTGTTTTCGGTCCGGCAATCGGCGGCATTTTAAGCCGTTACGGTTCGTCCGTCCCATTTTACGCAGTCGCCGCTCTCGCGCTGTTTAACGCGATTCTGCTTTATTTCGTATTGCCGGAAACGGTCAAGGCGGGAAAAACGCTCGGCAAAATTCGCAACCGTTTCTCGATTTTGCGCGAATCTTTTCAAAATCAGAACTTGGCGATTGTCAACGTTTTATATTTTCTCATCATCACCGCCTTTTCGATTATGACGACGGCTTTCGTGCTTTACACGCAGTTCCGATTCGGTTACAACGAGCAGGAAAACGGATATTTATTTGCCTTCATCGGCGGGCTTTCAGCCATTTTGCAAGGCGGCGCGGTCGGCATTCTGACCAGAAAATTCGGAGAAAAAAGGCTGATCGTCGTCGGCGCGATGGTGATGGCGGCGGCGCTGTTTGCCGTTCCTTTCGTCTCACCCGCAATCGGCGGACTCGCCGGATTGCTTGCCGGAATCGCCTGTTTTGCTTTCGGAAACTCAATTTCAAATCCGGCTTTAACGACTCTCGGCTCGTTCTATTCGCCGCCCGACGAACAAGGCGCGGGACTCGGCATTTTGCAGTCAAGCGCGAGTCTGGCACGCGCCGTCGGACCTGCGCTGGCGGGCGTTTTGCTTTACAGCGCCGCCGCGACGAACGAGATTCACATCAGCAATTTTTCGATTTTTCGCACCTTCTGGACGGCAGCCGCAATTATGCTCGCCGCATTTGTGCTGTCGCTTTATTTTTTGAGAAAACGAACAACTGCTTTAGAAATAGACCGCGGATAATGCGGATTTGGCTGATAAGACGCGGATGATTTTATTGTTTAAAAAATCTGCGTTTTATCTGCACAACGTGCATCATCTGCGGTCTATTTTATTCGTTAAAAGCAATTCGCCCGTTTGACGAACCGTTTCCCGATGCGCGCCCGCGTTCGGGTGCGTTGGCGTATTGCAGTTGGTAAAGCCGCCAATATAAGCCTTTGATTTGTAAAAGCTGGTTGTGCGTTCCCGATTCGCGCAATTCGCCGTGATGGAAAACGAGGATTTTGTCGCAGCGCTGTACGGTCGAAAGCCGGTGCGCGACGACGATTGACGTGCGTTCCTGCATTACGCGATTGACGGCTTGCTGAATTAGCTGCTCGGTTTCGGTGTCAATCGAGCTGGTCGCTTCGTCCAAAACCAGAATCGCCGGATTAAAAGCCAGCGCGCGGGCAAACGAAATCAATTGTTTCTGCCCGACGGAAAGTCCTGCGCCGCGTTCTTTTAATTCGGCGTCGTATTTTTCCGGCAGTCTGTCAATAAACTCCGACGCGCGGACTTCCTGCGCCGCCCAGACGACTTTTTTATCCGTGATTTCTTTGTTGCCGAGTCGAATATTATTGTCAATCGTGCCGGAAAAAAGAAAAACGTCCTGCAAAACGACCGCGAAGTTTTCACGCAAAGATTCCAAAT
>DASWLV010000050.1:0-13753 GCA_036400075.1 Pyrinomonadaceae bacterium | reverse complement strand
GCGCTTTTCTTTTTTTTTGATTGAATTTAAGGAACGAAAGCAGCCGGTGCAGGCGTGTCCCCGTCTGCGCCAAAATGCTGGGCATGGAATCCCGAAGCCGAGCGATTGATATACCATGAGCTTTGCGACGGGCGGAAAACGGCGATGTCGGTTTTCCCGTCGCCATCGTAATCGGCGGCAACGGGCTTATCTTCGGCAACGCCGAATTGTTCGCCGTAGAATTGATTGTCGGAGCTGTTTAATCTGTACCAGCTTGCGGCGCTCGGACGGAAAACAGAGATGTCGGCTTTGCCGTCGCCGTCGTAATCCGCAGCGGTCGGAACGTCTTCCTGAACTCCGAAATTAACTCCGTAAAATGAATTATCAGCGCTTCGCAAAACGTACCATGCACCCGCCGACGGTCTAAAAACCGCGTAATCGGTTTTACCGTCGCCGTCGAAATCCCCGACCTGCGGTTTGTCGCCGTTGGAGCCGAATTGTTGGGCGACGAATTGGTCGTTAGAGCTGTTTTTTCGATACCAGGCTCCATCGGAAGGACGGAACACGGCTAAATCGGCTTTTCCGTCGCCGTCAAAATCTCCGGCTACGGGAATGTCGCCGGGCGAGCCGAACTGCGCGGCGACGAATTGATTGTCAGAACTGTTTAAGCGATACCAGAAACCGGCGCGGAAAACCGCAATGTCGGTTCGACCGTCACCGTCGAAATCGGCGGCGGCGGGCAAATCGCCGTTTGCACCGAATTGCGTACCGCTGAATGAATTATCGGCGCTGTTTTGAATGTACCAGCTCGCGGCGCTCGGACGGAAAACAGAGATGTCGGCTTTGCCGTCGCCGTCAAAATCAAACGGAGAGTCTTTTTTACCGAGCGCTTCGAGCGCCTGCGCGATTTTGATTCTGGGTTTGGTAGTGCCGTTGCGAGAATCGGCAATGGGCTGACCGCTTCTGACCAGAGCTTTGATAAATTTGGAAACCGTTTCGTTCGGCGCGCGCTGTTTGAGAATTGCAAACGCTCCGGCGACGTGCGGCGCAGCCATCGAAGTGCCGGAATAATTTCTGAATCCTTCGCCGGGAACCGAAGAGCTAATCCAGCGTCCGGGAGCGAGCAAAGTCAACTGCGCCGAGCCGTTTGAAAAGTTGGAAATGCCGTCGAGAGTCGTTCCCGAACCGCCGTCGTCGGTCGAGCCGACGCTGATGGCTGAAGAAATGCAAGCAGGAGCGCCGAGCGCGCCGGTATAGCTGTTGTTGCCGGAAGAAACGACGGTTGCGATACCGAGCGAGCGCAGATTGTCAATCACGGTTTTGCGCGACCGCTGCGTGCCGTCGCAATTGGAAGAATATTGACCGCCGCCCAAGCTCATATTGACAGCGGCAATTTTCATCGTCGCCGCTAATTCTTTGACGCGCTCAAGAGCTTTTAACTGGTCGGAAGTATAAGAGAGAACGCAGGGCGCGGGCGTCGTGCCGCAAGCCGTGGCGTCGTCAACTTTCGAGAAAACCTGAATGGCAACGATGTTGGCGTCTTTGGCGACGCCGCTAAAATTTGCTCCTCTGCCCGCCGCGATTCCCGCAACGTGCGTTCCGTGAGCGCAGCCCGCGATGCTGGTCGTGCAGTTAACGCCCGAACCGGCTTCGGTTGATTCGGTCACGCCGCCCGGACAAACGCTTGTCGCATTTCCGTAATTCGACGAATAACACGCTTCGGAAACGACTTTACCGCTCAAAAAGCTGTGAGTTTTATCAACTCCGGTATCTAAAATAACAACCGTTTGCCCGGCGCCGGAAAAACCGCTCGACCAAGCCTGCGGAGCGCCGATGACATTGGTGCTTTCAAACAGCGTCGGCGCGGCAAGCTCGTCTTCTTCGATAGTGGAAATTTGCGGATCGTTTTTCAATTGAACGAGCGACGCGGCGTCTGTTTCAAACGCGAGGAAGGGAATTGATTTGAATTGATCCAAATCGTTGACGCGAAGAAATTGGAGGCGGCTTTTAAATCTTTCCTGCCCTTCTTTAATTTTCCCGCGCTGGACGACTGTTTCCTGCCGGGTTAGAGCGCCTTCGGGTTGAACGCTGACATCTAAGCCGACAATCACGCGAACTTTGCTTTTTTGTTCAGCTTTGTTGATCAGCAGTTCAAAGGCTTGCTGCTTTCGCAATCGTTTTTCCGAATTGTCGGGATTTTGCGCGATGGCGCTCGTTAAAGAAAAGGTTAAAAAGGTGAAAAGAAACGCCGCGAAGGAAAAAGACAATAATTTCTTCATTTATTATTTTCTCTTTTGTTCAGCCGCACAAAACCTTTAAAAAAGAATTTTGGGAGAACTGTGAAATACAGAAATATTTCAGGTTTAAGTTAGAAAGTGAACGCCTAATTTTTAGTGGAATCTATTTATACAGATGTATGCAATCGGCATTTTGGTTGGCAAGTTTTTTTGCGCTTGAAAAAAGTTTCACTTTCAATGAATCTCAGCCGTGCGAACGCAAAAGCCTGAGAATTGTCTGAAATATTAAAGCTTAGTCGTCAATGATTTTACGGTTTAGATTATTCAACTGAAGTCAATCGGAAAGTTTGAATTTCTCTATCTCTTTAACTGTTTTAACGGTTTCCAAACTGACAGCGACGATTTGCCCGATGAGACGCAGAATATAATTCGGATCATCTGCGCGGTTCGGATCGTTTGTAATGCCCGAACGCGCGTCCGTGCTGACTTGATATTGTTCGACAATCCATTCGAGCGCGGAACGATTTCCGAGACGATATTCGTAAACTTCGGGCGGAATGTTTCGCAGCGTCAGAAAATCGTTATAGCGCAATTCGGTTTTGTTTTTCGAAAGCCGCATTTTCTCGACGCGCAAGCTAAATTCGGCTTCGCGGTTTTCGATTTGTTCGAGCGCAAAAGGCGTTTGCGATTCGTAATTGACGTGAAGCGCGGCGAGCCGTTCGCCCGCGTCTGCAAACGCCCAAAAATCAGGCGCAAGCGGCACGCGCGGCAATTCGCGTTTGAGATTTGCCGCATATTTCGCGCGGTAAACCGGATGATGCAGCACGGCGTAAACGTAATGAAAAATGTCTCGCTTGGTGATTTGCCGGGATTCGCGCATTGGGTCAGTACCGGGAGCGGTAGCGACCGGGTTTGTGTTCGCGTTTAACCCGGTCGCTACCGCTCCCGGTACTGACTGTTTCGCATAATGCTCGCGGAATTTCCGCAGCGCCCAATCCGTAATATTCTCGCGCCGATTCGCGCCATCCTCGCTGTAAACATAAAACGGGAAAGATTGAAATGAGTCAGTCGTAGCGCATAAATGAGAGTCGGCAATTTTATTTGTGGCTAACGCGCTGAAAGGCGCACGAAATCCTTTATCACTAACATAAATAATGAAGTTTTCTTGTTCAGTTTCAACCGATGGAAAAAAGGAGTTTTGAAACCCACTTACATCAACTATCATTTTGTCAAAATAAAGATATTTGGCTGTAAATGGACGATAAACAGTTTGCCTCAATTTAGAGCTATCAAAAACTGCCTCCTTTCCTCTTTCCAACTGATTTTTTAATCCCATACTCCATTTCAATTTTGTGTAATCAACAAAATTATCAACATCTTTTGGGCGACCAGCGCGAATATAACGCAATAGCTCTAAATTGTATGTTTCAATGAAAGATTGAACCGTTTTGCTAAGTTCTTCTGAATTAAAATTAAAAGCTATAGAATCTCGCTTACTTGCTACTCCTAATGAATAAGTGCCAAAGATTGTTTCTGGCTCTTTGTTTGCTGGTTTTCCTTTTTTAATTCCTAAACTGATAAATGAATCAAAATCAGCAGACAAACCTTCCGTAATCCAAGTATGTTTATTATCTGGTTGAAGTTCTTTCCACTCAACATTTCCTTTATGGGTTAAGGAATCAAGTAATTTATATTTTTCTTCTTTTCGCCAAAATTCTTCTGTTTTATTAAAAAATATTCTAGCTTTTTTAGTTTCTTCTCCTTTTCGACGAACTAAAATGTTGATACTTACTCCAACCTGAATACCGAAAACATTATGTGTTGTGCCAGAAAGTTTTGGATTTTTCCTAACGTCTCCGCCTAAATCAAAAATGTAAAGTTCGTCAAAATCTTGAAAGAGATTTTGTCTGACACCATCAAAAGCTAACTTTTCTATAAAACTATTGTTTGTAATGAAAGCGACGATACCTTCTTCGTTTTGCTTTATTCTGTCACTAGCCCATCTGATTGCCTTGACATACATATCACTTAGACTATTTTTCAATGAAGCATTTGAATCCTTGGCATAGGTTTCAGAAACGCGCTTGTCCATTTCTTTATACTTGCGGTTTTTGTTGTTGTCGTTTTCGTTGACTTGCCAAGCGTTATACGGCGGATTGCCGATGCAGACGAAAATCGGGCTTTTCTTTTGGCGTTCGACGCGGGCGGTGTTTTCCGCCGTCATAAAACCTAAGCTGTGTTGAGCGTGTTCGGCGAGTTCAAAAGTGTCAACCAGACAAATGCCTTCAAACGGAATGTAAGATTTGGTCAATTCGTAAAACTCGTGTTCGATGTTGAGCGAGGCGATGTAATACGGCAAAAGCATCACTTCATTGCAATGAAGTTCGTGACGGAATTTGTGTTCGAGCGCGGTTCTCTTTATTTCCTGCATCACGCGGACGATAAAATTTCCCGTCCCGACAAACGGGTCTAAAATATGCACGCCTTCGCTAGACAAAGATTTACCGAACTCTTTCTGCAAGATTTCTTCGACCGATTTGACCATAAAATTGACGATTGACTGCGGCGTGTAAACAATGCCGTGCGTGTCCGCCGTTTTTTCGTCAAAGCTCTGAAAAAATCGTTCGTAAACCGTGTTTAGAAAATCCTGTTTCTGCGCCCAATCGTCAATCGTTTCGGCGGCTTTCTCCAATGCGCGGTAAAAATAATCGAAACGCGAGAGAAAATCCGTCCGGCTGAAAGATTGCGACGTGAGCGCGTCAATCACTTTTTCAATCTCGTGGGCGATAATATTGCGGCGCGTAAAATCGGGGTTGCGAAACACGGTGCGGAAAATTCGCTCGGTCAAAAGATGCTGAATCAACATCTTTTCAATCGCGCCTTCCGACAAATTCGGATTGATCGAAGCCCGCGCCAGTTCGTAAAAATCCGCAAAAGCTGTTTGAAAACGCCGGTTTGTTTTGCGCTCCTTTTCAATCAACTCCAAAAGAGCTTTGCCGTAAACCGCTATCCGCTCGCGGAAATCCGAAGCCGCCGCGCCCCATTCTTCAAACGCAGGCTCGGTATAATCGAAAAACTTTTCGATAATCCGAATCAATTCCTCCGGTCGGGTTAAATCTGCGTCGTCCGCGATTTGCTTGTTTTGATAAAGAATCGCCCGCGTCGGAGTTTGAAAAATAATGTTGTCGGTCGGATAACCGGCGGCAAATTTCTTTTTGATTTCCTTTTGTAAATCGTCGGCAGAATCTTTCGCTTCCCAATAACCGCGCGGCAAGTTGTATTCGTCAACAATTCCAGCGTCAACACGCTTTTTCTTGTAAGCGTATTCCGGCACAAGCGTCCAATTTAATTGTTTCGCGGCGGAATCGAGCAAATTCTGAAACGGCGTTTTGATCGCCAGTTCGTGTTTAACGTCGAGCTTCTGGAAATTTTCCAAAGCCGAATAAAATTCGACCACAGCTTTGTGAGTTGGTTTGAGACTGATTTTCGGCATACAATAATCCAATCGAACGGACGAAAGTTACAATAATTTAATAAAGCAATTCAAGTCATTATCACCGAAACCTTCGGTTAACAGCGGCGTATAATTACTGCAATTTTCTTCGATTCAAAAAACAAAATTCGGCTCTTTTAGTAAATTTCTCAAGAAATTCGCCAAAGATTCATATGAAACAAAAACCATTTTTCGCTCTCGCTCTGTTGTTCGCAACAGTTTTTCAACTCGCCGCATTTCCGGCTTCCGCTCAACAATCCAATAAAAACGCCAACTCAGGGCAGTTTAACCGCGCTCAATATTCTATCGCGCACAAAAAATTTGTTCTCGATAACGGTTTGACTCTGCTCGTCCACGAAGACCACAGCGTCCCGATTGTCGGCGTTAATCTCTGGTATCACGTCGGCTCGCGCAACGAAAAACGTGGCAAAACCGGATTCGCGCATCTGTTCGAGCACTTTTTCTTTAACGGCTCTGAAAATTACCCGCACGGTTTCCGTGAAGCGATGGACGATCTCGGCGCGAACAACCGCAACGGCACGACCAATGTTGATCGGACAAACTTTTTTGAAGATGTTCCGGTTTCCGCGCTTGAACGCACGCTTTATCTCGAAGCCGACCGGATGGGTTTTTTGGCGGGAAATATCTCAAAAGCGATGCTCGAACGCGAGCGTGGCGTCGTCCAGAACGAAAAACGACAGGGCGAAAACCAGCCTTACGGTCGCGTCGGCGGCGAAATAGCCGGAAAGATTTACCCATATTCGCATCCGTATTCGTGGTCGGTCATCGGCTCGATGGAAGATTTAAACGCGGCTTCGCTCGATGACATTAAAGAATGGTACAGAACTTATTACGGACCGAACAACGCTGTGATTTCGCTCGCCGGAGACATCACACCCGAACGCGCTTTGGAATTGGTGACAAAATATTTCGGCGGCATCGCGCCGGGACCGCCGCTTCCGCGAACCGAAAAATGGATTCCGACGTTTGACCGAAATATTCGGGACGAAATGGAAGATCAGGTACCGCAAGCCCGCATTTCTCGCGTTTATCACGCTCCGACTTGGAAAGATGCGGAAACGCAGCATCTCCGATTGTTTGCCGACGTGCTTGCCGGTTCAAAAAGCTCGCATCTTGACCGTCGTTTGATTTATGAAAAGAAACTCGCAACCGATGTTAGCGCGGGAGCTTCCGGCGCGGAATTGGCGGGGCGTTTTACAATTACGGCAACCATCAGAACTGGTGTTAATCCCGCCGATGTCGAACGCGAGATTGACGCGGTCGTTAATGAATTGCTGGAAAAAGGCGTGACCGATGAAGAAGTGCGGCGGATGCAAAATCGAAATCTGGCGAATTTCCTGCGCGGTTCCGAAACACTCGGCGGTTTCGGCGGGCGTTCCGACATTCTCGCCGAAAGCCAAACTTACGGCGGCTCGCCCGAATTTTATTTAAATCGTCTCGAAGCAATGGCGACCGCTACTCCAACCGATGTCAAAACGGCAGCAAACAAATGGCTGCGCGCCAATCATTACACGATGCTCGTCAAACCGTTTCCGAAATTGACCGCCGGAAAAACTGCGGTTGACCGCAAAATTCTGCCTGCTTTGGGCGGCGCGCCGGAAGTTAAATTTCCCGCCGTGCAGCGCGCAAAGCTCAAAAACGGATTAAACGTCGTGCTGCTCGAACGCCATTCGACGCCGATTGTTAACGTCGCTCTGGCAGTTGACGCGGGCGCGGCTTCCGATTCACCGGCAAAAGCGGGCGCGGCGTCGCTGGCGGTTGATTTAATGGACGAAGGCACAAAAACGCGCGACGCTTTCCAAATCACCAACGAGCTTGATTCGCTCGGCGCAAATCTGTTTACCGGAAGCGGACTCGATATGTCGTTTGTCCGCCTCCAATCTACGTCGGCAAATCTGCGCGCGTCGCTTGGAATTATGGCTGATGTCGTTTTGAATCCGTCGTTTCCCGCCGATTTGTTCGCCATTCAAAAGCAGCGTCGTCTGGCGCAAATCGGACAGGAAAAAGCCGATCCGCGCAGTCTGGCAACGAGAGTTTTGCCGAACATTATCTATGGCACAGATCACGCTTACGGAAAACCGGCTTCGGGTTTTGAGAAATCGGTCGAAGGAATTACGCGCGAAGATTTAATAAAATGGCACGCCGATTGGTTCAAACCCGGAAGCTCGACTGTTATTGTTACAGGCGACGTGACAATGGACAAACTTCTTCCGGTTCTGGAAGAAAATCTCGGCAACTGGAAATCAGGCACAGCGCCCGCAAAAAATCTTCCGATGGTCGCCAAAACCGCCGGTAAAAAGATTTATCTGATTGATAAACCGAACGCCCCGCAATCGGTTATCGTCGCCGCTCACGTCACCGAAACGAGCGGGCAGCCGGAAGATTTGGCGCTCGAACCCGTGATGACAAACTTCGGCGGAATTGCGACATCGAGATTGAACCGCAATCTGCGGCTCGACAAACATTGGAGCTACGGCACGCAGGGACAAGTCACGAATGCGAGAGGGCAGAGAATCTTTCTCGTTGTCGCGCCCGTGCAAACCGATAAAACCAAAGAATCAATGACAGAAGTCGTCAAAGAAATCAACGACATTGCCGGAACGCGCCCAATCGGTGGCGAGGAATTTACAAGCATTATGCGTAATATGACTTCGCGCTTAGCGGGCAGATTTGAAACGCTCTCCGCGCTCGAATCGGCTGCTATCAGTCAAATCAATTTCAATCTGCCAAGCGATTATTGGTCGAATTATTCCACCAACCTCCGCTCGCTGACCGAACCGCAGCTCGCCGCCGCAGCTAAGAAATTCGTCCGTCCGGGCGAAGTTGTCTGGATTGTCGTCGGCGATTTGAGCAAAGTCGAAAACGGAATCCGCGAACTCGGATTCGGCGAAGTCGTCAAACTCAATGCAGACGGCGAGCCGATTGGAAATTAAAATTTTGGCTCCGTCAAGTGCGTTATCGAAAATAGCCAGGCAATTTATCGCCGGGCTATTTTCGATAACGTTTGCTATAACTGCGATCTCAACTTACTGTGTTTGTTTCCATAGACAAAATAAATCACCACACCGAGCACCATCCAGATAATCAATCTCAGCCAGGTGTCGAGCGGCAAGCTCGCCATCAGCAAAATGCTCGTTATCGCTGAAAGAGGCGCGACGATCCAAACTGCCGGTACTTTAAAAGGGCGCGGCAAATCAGGTTTTGTTTTTCTCAAAACCAGAATTCCGATGGAGACAATGACAAACGCAAACAGCGTCCCGATGCTGACAAGCTGTCCGAGCAACCCGATTGGGACAAACGCCGCCATTAAAGACACAATCGCGCCCGTAACCAATGTCGTAATATATGGCGTGCGATAACGCGGATGAATCTTTGCCGCCCAGGGCGGGAGCAAACCGTCTTTTGCCATTGAATAGAAAACGCGCGGCTGTCCCATCATCATCACGACCATCGTCGAGCTTAAGCCAAGAACTGCGCCGAATTTGATGATGAAAGAAAACGATTTGAGAATCCAAGCGGTAAATGTCCCTTCAGCCGCTTGCTGGGAAGCGGCATCAATCGCCACGGCAATCGGCGCGGCGGCTTCTTTAAGCTGCGTGTAGTAAACAAGACCGACCATAATCCCCGACACCAAAATGTAAAGCACGGTGCAAATCAAAAGCGATCCGATTATTGCCTTCGGCATATCTTTCTGCGGATTTTTCGCTTCCTGCGCGGCGGTGGAAACGGCGTCGAAACCGATATAAGCGAAGAAAATCACAGCCGCGCCGGTAAAAATTCCGCTGATTCCAAATTCCCCGAAAACTCCGGTATTGGGCGGAATAAAGGGAGCACAGCCGCTTTCGCCCGCCGCGCAGCCGATTCCTAAATTATGCGTGTTGACATAACCGACTCCGGCGATGATAAACAACACGACGACAGCGATTTTGACCATCACGACAACCGAATTAAAATTCGCCGATTCCTGAATTCCTTTGACCAGAAGCAGCGTGATGGCAATCGAGATCAAGAAAGCGGGAAGATTGAAAATTGCTGTTTCGACCGGAGCGGTTATATTTTGCTGTGCGATTGCCGCGGCTAATTCGCCGGTTAAAATGTTGTAGCCGCTCGTAGGCTGTAAAACGGTTTCGCCGATTTTGACGTTGTTTAGCTGTTGAGCGAGAGAATCGGTGAGCGCCACAAATTTTGTTCCCGGCGCTGCGCTGAGAGTTATCGGGAATTGAATGCCCAGATCGTTTAACAGACTGACCGCATTTCCCGACCAGCCGACGGCAACCGTCGCCGCGCCGAAAGCGTATTCCAAAATCAAATCCCAACCGATAATCCACGCGACGAATTCGCCCAGAGTCGCGTAACCGTAAGCATAAGCCGAACCGGAGATCGGTACTGCGGAAGCAAACTCCGAATAGCACAAAGCCGCGAAAAGCGAGACGATTCCGGCGATGACCATCGAAATTACAACCGCCGGACCGGCGTGTCTTCCGGCAGCCTGTCCGGTCAAAACGAAAATTCCCGTTCCGATAACCGCTCCGACACCGAGCAAAGTTAAAGCGCCGCCGCCAAGTGTTTTCTTTAAAGAATGCTCGCCTGATTCCTCAGTCTCGGCGATAATCTCATCAATGGGTTTGGTCGCAAAAAGTGACATTTCATCTCCAAAAGAAGTTAATGAATTTCCTCTTAGCAGAGTAAATTCGGATTTGAAGATGAGTCCTTAGACGAAGATGAAATTTTGTGAAATTTTATTTGAAGTCGAAACTCTCTGCTTCCGCAAGAGGTTCTGATATTGATGCTTTATTTATTTGAGCTAATTTGATAATTCCTCGCGCAAAACGGAAACAATTTCCTCTGAAATCGCTTCCTGAACATTTAATGCGTCCGAAGCGTTTTTCTTAAACACTTTTGCCCAGATTTGACGGTTATTTTTCACGTCCCACAAATGAACAATGATCTGGACGCTTTCGCCTTCGCAGAGAGTCGAGCCGGTTAAAACGGCATCTACATTATTATCGCGCCCGACTGCGACGATGTTTTGCTCTTGCCCGTAATATTTTCCCGAAGAATCAATCGGGCGGACAATCATATTCGGAATATTTCCAATTTTGGCAGTGACATAAGAAGGAATCCCATCGCTGAAAATACTGCTCTTTTCGTTGTTGTCCAGCGATTTAAAAGGCAATATGCAAATAGCGGGTTTTTTGGAGCTGATTAACTCTGAGAAAAAAAAGACAGGCAAAACGACAATCAGCAACAGCAAAATCAAAGATGCCAGTCCTAAAGATTGAAAAGACCGCGAAAAAATCCGCCCATTTAATAAATTACTTCCGTTTTTTCCGATTTCGGTTGTCCGGTTAATATCAATCGAAGCGATTGATTCGTCAATTTCCTGCAAAGCGATTTCCGGTTCAAGACAAAAGCTCTCCTTAACGGGCGCAATAAAACTGTAACCCTGACCGGGAATTGTAATAATAAATTGCGGCGCGCGAGCTTGTTCGCCAAGCGCTTTACGCAAAGTCGAGATTTGCTGAGTGAGATTGTTTTCTTCGACCGCCGTATCAAACCAGACGGCAGTCATCAACTCTTCTTTGGTAACGGTTTCGCCTCGCTGCCGAACCAAAAACAAAAGCGTGGCAAAGGCTTTTGATGTTAAAGGCAAAACTTTCCCGTCGCACAACAACTGACGTTTTAAAGTGTCAATCCGAAACGATTCAAAATCATAAAAACAACTTTTTTGTCCGTCCATATTAACCTCACAAGAAAACTTCCTAAACCCGGCACCTTGCGCAAAGAGCTATTTTAAAGGTTTCGACATTATAAGGTAGAAACGAATTAATATTGAAGATTTTTGGCAAAGGAAATATTAAAAACTTGTGATTTCATAAGATTTCATAAGATTTCACAAAATATAGGCAATTCTTTCGGAAGATTCGTGCTGTCTCTGGCTTCGATTATTACTGGCAAACCTTTTTTGGCTCGGACTTTAAGGCAAAGTTCAAACGCTTCTTTAATATCTTCTAATGCCTGCTCCTTTGTTTCGCCTTGACTGACACAGCCGGGAATAGAAGGACATTCAATAATCCAAACACCATCTTCGTCGCGGTCAATTGTTACTCTAAATTTCATAACTTCATTCTAATTTTTATTTGTATAAGCGTCCGTACAAGCATTAACCGAGCAAGGTATAATTTTCAAACCATTTTTCCTAGCAAAATCAAACAAATTCTCCACACTTTCCGCCGTTATCTTTGGATTTGTTGTTGTAATTACGCCATCGCCCTCGCCTAAATGCCAGCAGCCTTTTTTATGTAGCATCCATTCATTTCTGCTTTTTTTATTAAGATAAAAACCTGTTTTTTGGTTGCATAGCCATTCTCTAAATATTTCATCTTGATCTCGACTTGAAAATTCTTTGCACATAAATGATTACATTTGAAAACTTCTGACATTCTACATTTAAAGCCAATGAATAAAAAAGGCTTCGTCTGCAGCAGACGAAGCCTTTTTTATAATTCGTAATTTGAAATTCGTAATTTTCAAATTACATTCCCATTCCCATACCGCCCATTCCGCCCGGCATTCCGCCGCCTGCGTGGTGGTCGTCTTTTTCGGGGATTTCCGAAATCATCGCTTCGGTCGTCAGCATCAAGCCTGCGATTGAAGCGGCGTTTTGCAGCGCGGTGCGCGTTACTTTCGCCGGGTCAATGACGCCTGCGGCAACGAGGTCTTCAAACTGTTCGGTTTGAGCGTTGAAGCCAAAGCTCGGATTTGTTTCCGCACGGATTTTTTCGACAATAACCGCGCCTTCTTTGCCTGCGTTTCCGGCAATCTGGCGAAGCGGTTCTTCGAGCGCGCGACGGACAATCGAAACACCGATTTGTTCGTCAGTGTCGGCTTCATTGGCTTGGAAAGTGTCGAGAACCTGACCGGCGCGAACCAAAGTAACGCCGCCGCCGGGGACGATGCCTTCTTCGACCGCAGCGCGCGTGGCGTGCATTGCGTCTTCGACGCGGGCTTTTTTCTCTTTCATTTCGGTTTCCGTAGCCGCGCCGACTTTAATCACGGCAACGCCGCCGACTAATTTAGCCAGACGTTCTTGCAGTTTTTCGCGGTCGTAATCCGAAGTGGTGGTTTCGATTTGGTTGCGAATTGTTCCGACGCGACCTTGAATCGCGCCTGCATCGCCCGCGCCTTCGACAATCGTCGAGTTGTCTTTGTCAATCACAATGCGCTTGGCTTTGCCGAGGTCTTCGAGCGTCACGCTTTCGAGCTTGATGCCCAAATCTTCGGTGATAACTCGTCCGCCGGTCAAAGTCGCAATGTCTTCGAGCATTGCTTTGCGGCGGTCGCCGAACCCCGGAGCTTTTACGGCAGCGACGTTTAAAGTGCCGCGCAGTTTGTTGACAACCAGAGTTGCAAGGGCTTCGCCTTCAACATCTTCGGCGATAATCAAAAGCGGGCGTCCCATTTTGGCTACTTGTTCCAAAATCGGGAGCATATCGCGCATATTCGAGATTTTCTTTTCATTGATCAGAATCAGCGGTTCGTCGAGAACGGCTTCCATTCTGTCGGCATCCGTCACGAAATACGGTGAAAGATAGCCGCGGTCAAACTGCATACCTTCGACGACTTCGAGTGTGGTGTCCATCGTTTTCGATTCTTCAACCGTAATCACACCGTCTTTGCCAACTTTTTCCATCGCCTGAGCGATGATGCCGCCGATTTTCGTGTCGCCGTTTGCCGAAACAGTTCCGACTTGAGCGATTGAATCGCCCGAAACCGGCTGCGCGAACGTATGAATTTCAGCGATGACTTTTTCAACTGCTTTATCAATGCCGCGTTTAAGTGCCATCGGATTTGCTCCGGCAGCAACCGTGCGCACGCCTTCTTTGAAAATCGCCTGCGCTAAAACCGTCGCGGTCGTCGTTCCGTCACCGGCAACGTCCGAAGTTTTACTAGCAACTTCGCGCACCATTTGCGCGCCCATATTTTCTAAAGTATCTTTTAATTCGATTTCTTTGGCGACCGT
>DASWLV010000049.1:0-8861 GCA_036400075.1 Pyrinomonadaceae bacterium | reverse complement strand
TAAGTATAGGAAAACAAAAACCTAAATGGTTGGAGCAAGCATCGGACGCGGGGCGAAGCGGATTTTGGACGCGCTGGTTTACTGGCTGGTGAACGGCGGCGTGCATCCGAACGTTTTGACCTGCATCGGCGTCGGCATCAACGTTCTGTGCGCTTTGTTTTTCGGACTCGGACATTTTTTCTGGGCTGGAATCGTGATGATTCTGGCGAATCTGTTCGATATGCTCGACGGGCGCGTTGCGCGCGAAACCGGACAAGTCACAAAATTCGGCGCATTTCTTGATTCTTCGCTCGACCGTTTGTCGGATATGGTCGTGTTTGTCGGGATTTTATTTTTTTACGCGACCAACACGCCGCAGCGTTCGATGACAAACGTCTTTTTAGCCGCTGTCGGGTTGATGTTTTCCGTGATGGTCAGCTACACCAGCGCGCGCTCTGAAAGTCTGATTCCGAAAAACGATGTCGGATTTTTGCGCCGCCCGGAGAGAATCGTTTTGCTGATCATCGGGGCGCTGACGCACGTTCCGGGTTCAAACGGCTTTTTCGCCAATCGAATGCCCGCCGTGTTGTGGATTTTGGCAATCGGCAATTTGTGGACATTCGTCCAGCGGATGGTTTATACATATTCGGAACTGGAAAGAATCGAGCGCGCCGCGACAGGCGCACTCGAAGCTGAAGAAAAAACGTCCGATGCCGCGGCGCGGCGCGAAAAAGGCAAAACCGAGCCGCAGCCGGCGCATTAAAGATTTTGAAAAAACAAGTGTTATTTCCCCCGATTTATGGCGCTTTTTAAATTTTCTCGAAAGAGAAAACCCGATTCTGAAATTGAGCGGCGCGAACGGCTCTTAAAAAACGGACGCATTACCGAAGGCAGAATTCTCGACTGCGACGACGAAATTACGCAGGTTTTTTACATTTACAGCATCAATGGCGCGGATTACGAATCTTCTGAATTATTAACCGCCGAACAACGTTTGCGAACTCAAGATTACGCCCCCGGCGCAAAAGTTTCGATTCGCTACGACCCGCGCCAGCCGGGAAATTCAATTGTCGTCTAATGCCTCGCATCACCCGCCCGTTGTAGCCTGCTAAGATAAAAGACCGCTGTTGCGGATCGGGTGCAAGCCCATGTTAGGCGCGCCAGTTATTGTACAGAACTCGGCGCGAACTGCCACGCCTGCGCTACGGGACGATCCCCGCGCTGGCAGATTTCGGTGAGTTCGGGCGGGCTCAACCTTTGCAGAAGCAACCTTTGTAGCATTTCACCATTTTCATCTGTTCGTCCCAGCGCTTCTTCCCATCCGCGCTCTTGCACTCCGGCTTCTTGACCTTCTTGCCTAGGCACTCTTCTTCCGCTGTGTAAGCGGCGCACTCGGTGATGAATGTCAGGGCATTCATGTTGGCTTCATGTTTATCGAGGCACTTATCCTGCTTCTTCTCATTGCCCCCTGCTGCGTCTAAGCATTTCTTTGTGTCAGTACATATCGGCGCGATCTTTTTCGCGTGGTTGCCTTCGTGCACTTCCACGCAAGTCCGAGTACAGGGATTCTTGTCGAAAACCTCTTTCGTCACCTTCCCGGTCAGAAAACCAGATGTGAGGTCCACTTCGCACTCCGTGTTACCGGACGTAATGGATGTCCCGCACTTGTTATCGCACGGTTCACGGCTCGGCGGCTGTTTCGGCTCGGACTTCTTCTCCCCGCCTTTCTTTGGTTTGCCATCGAAAAACTGCTGGAACTGACGGTTTCCGAGCAAAACCTGAACCGGAAGCATTCCAGGGTGCGCCCGAGACAAATTGTCGTGCAAGTCCGCTGGCGATTTATGAAATAACGGGATATGGCTGAAGTCATGCGCGAAGCTAGTTACTTCTTTACTGCTGGAGTGGGCTTCCGGGTGATCAGATTTAGCCAGCAGCAACGGCTGCACGGCTGGATTTCCGAGCGTGCGCCGCAATGGCATGATTGGGTGTGAGTGATGATTCAGCCCAGAGATTGATTTGTTCGACCGAGCAAGGCTGTAGGATACTTGCTTTTGAGGTTGATTCTGTTTTGGTACAAAAGTTCGCATGTTTCACCTCCTATCAGTTGTAGTTGCGCAGCCTAACGGCTGAGATGACGTGGCGCGAAACTGATTACAAGCAAGGGTAAAAAGACCCATTGATAACAAAGTCGCTGTTTTTGCCTCACGTCCATTGAATTGTTATGCCTCGCCGGATTAACCGAGTCCGGGATACCGTCCAAAATAAATAAGAATAAAAGCAAGCGTGTTTGAAATTCCGTGCGCGACAATCGGAACTACGAGATTACGCTTCGCTGACAGAAACAATACTCCGAGTGTCAACCCGCTCAAGCCTTCCTGAATCCAGCCGGAAACGCCTTGTTCCGTATGCCCCCAACCGAATAAAATGCTGGACAACAACAAAGCCGCTAACCAAGCAACTCGACTTTCGCCGAAAATCTGCGCCAATCGCTTCATCAAAAAGCCGCGAAAACAAATTTCTTCGCCGAACGCCGCCAGCGTCAAACTCAAGCCAAGAAAAATAAACAGCAAAATCAAATTGCCGCGAATTTCTTTGAACTCTGAATAGTTTGGCTCTGTGCCGAAGAAGCTGCTAATCAACGGCGTTGTCACGTAAACGGCAAACAGTTCCATCAGCACGCCAGCCACAACGCCGACCGCGATTGCCCAACCGAAATTTTCCGGTCGCGCGAATCCAATTTCCGACCAACGCTCGCCGCTTAAACGAAGCATTATCCAGATTAAAGGAACTAAGAAAAGCGTCTGTGTGATGGGAACAAAACCATAAGCATCCGCAATAACGATTGCGACGAAGACGGCAATTTCAATCGTCAGGCGCAAAATATTTGTTTTAGGCAGATTATTTATCATATAACCGCATAACTTTGAATTCTACTGAATTGTAGATTTCTTATACGGAATTTTTATACATCTGCTTTAACTCGTAAGTTAAACGGAAAGTTGATCTTATCAGGATTTTGCCGTATCTTTACGGCTATCCAAAAAATCCTTTGAAATTTTTCATAGGAATTATTCTAATTATGTCAAAACTCCTTGATAATGTGCGGAATCAGGAATTGCTTGGTCACAAAGAACTTTCCACAACGATGATTTACACGCATGTTTTACTGAACAACCGCCTCTTCGTCAACAACCCGCTTGAAATTTAAATTTGCCTCTTTCAAGAAAAACGAAATTTCGGCTATTTTACTTAATATGTTCAAAAAAATACTGATTGCCAACAGAGGTGAAATTGCAGTGCGCGTGATTCGCGCCTGCCGCGATATGCAGATTTCGCCCGTTGCGGTTTATTCCGAACCCGACGCCGCCGCTTTGCACGTGCGGATGGCTGACGAAGCGTATTTATTGGGTCCGGCGGCGTCGCGCGAAAGTTATTTGCGGATGGACAAAGTTATTGAAGCCGCTCAAAAATCGGGCGCGGAAGCGATTCATCCGGGTTACGGTTTTTTGTCGGAAAACGCCGAATTTGTGCAAGCCGTGCAGGACGCCGGACTGGTTTTCATCGGTCCCGAACCTTATGCGATGGAAGCGATGGGCAGCAAAACCGCCGCTCGAAAATTGATGCAGGACGCCGGCGTTCCGGTCGTGCCGGGCATGACGGAAGCCTGTTCCACATTTGAAGAAGCGCGTGACGTGGCGGCGGAAATCGGCTATCCCGTGATGCTCAAAGCGGCGGCGGGCGGCGGCGGAAAGGGAATGCGGCTTGTTTTTGAGGAAAGCGAATTAAAATCGGCGCTTGAAACCGCACAATCCGAAGCAATCGCCGCTTTCGGCAACGGCGATGTTTACATCGAAAAAGCAGTCGTCCGCCCGCGTCACATCGAGATTCAGGTTTTTGCCGATAAACACGGAAACTGCGTTTATCTGGGCGAGCGCGAATGCTCGATTCAGCGGCGCAATCAAAAAGTGATCGAAGAAGCGCCTTCGCCGATAAACGACGCTGAATTGCGCCGCAAAATGGGCGAAACAGCAGTTAAAGCCGCGCTCGCCGTCAATTACGTCGGCGCGGGAACGGTCGAGTTTCTGGTTTCCGATGTTGACCGCTCGTTTTATTTTCTCGAAATGAACACGCGGCTTCAGGTCGAACATCCGGTCACCGAATTGGTTACGGGCATTGATTTGGTCAGAGAGCAGATTCGCGTTGCCGCCGGTTACGAGCTTTCAATCAAACAGGAGGACGTTGTTTTGCGCGGACACGCGATTGAATGCCGCGTTTACGCCGAAGACCCGGCGAACAATTTTCTGCCTTCGCCCGGCAGGATTTCGCGTCTGCGCGTTCCGCACGGCGCGGGCGTGCGCGACGACGGCGGCGTTACCGACAACACGGAAGTTTCGATTTTCTACGACCCGATGATTTCTAAGCTCGCCGTTTGGGGACGCGACCGCGGTGAGGCGATTGACCGGATGCGCCGCGCTCTGGACGAATATACGGTCGGCGGCATCCGCACGACGCTGCCGTTTTTCCGTGAAATCATCCGCGATTCGGAGTTTATCGAAGGCAAATTGGACACGGGCTTTATCTCGCGCTGGTTCGAGCGCCGCGAACGAGTTTTAGCCGAACAATCTGGGGAAAAGGACGAAATCAGGCTCGATATGGCGATAATCGCCGCCGCGCTCGATTATCAAAACCAAACCAAAACAAATTCCGCCGCCTCTGCGCAGAAGGGCACAAACGGCGCGCCGGAAAGCCACTGGAAAATTGCCGGTCGCGCGGCTTTGCATCGGAGCCGAATTTAATTAAACTTCTCCCAGCGTTTTTTATTGAAAGGAAGCTTTATGAAATCATTTTTGAATGGATTCGTGGGAAAAAAAGTTGATGTCGTCTGCGCCGGCGGCGTCTCCGTGAGTGGTCAAATCGAAGCAATCGAAGCTGACGTTTTGGTGTTAAAAGACGATGAGGAAAAAGTCTGCTATGTGGCGATTGATAAAATCACACTTGTCTGGGAAACCAAAGACAAACTAAGCCGCACCGGATTTATCGGCGGGTTTTCAAATCGCCCGTAAATCAAATCACAAATAAAATCTGCGAAGAAAAAGCCGCCGGATATGGAATTAGTGTTTCTCAAATCCGGCGGCTTTTCTTAATTTAAAGTTGATTTACTTTAAATAGGTCTCAATTTTATTAAGTTGATTAAGCGGGATGCGGCGATAACCGACAATTCTGTTTTTCCAATAGCCGTCCAATTTTGAATACGTGACGCCTTTGCTTGTTGAGGCGTGAAAAAATGTGTTTTCGTCAATCACGATACCGACGTGACCAAGTCGGTTGAAGAAAACGAGCGTGCCGAATTGCGTTTTTTCTTCTTCGGCAGCGACGGGAAAATCGCTCCAATAATAACGCGCGCTGTTGCGGTCAAAGCTGATTCCGGCTTCGTTAAAAACTCTCCAGACGAGCGCCGAGCAATCAATCGAGTTCGGTCCTTCCGAACCGTAATGATAAGGCGTGCCGATCCAGTTGTTCATCGCTTGCAGCATTTTGCCGCGAAAAGCCGCAGCAGAAGTTGACGATGCCGCGTTTAAAGCCGCTGCGCTCGCCGCATTTGCCGGGCGCGAAGAAACGGTCGGGCGGACGTAGATGTCGTTAGTTAGAGCTTTTGGCGTTTGTGCATTGCGCGGCTGCGATATAACGCCGGATTTTACAAGAGGTTGTTGCGAAGCAGCGGGCGATTGATTGTTTGCTGAAGGAACGACTAAAACTGTGTTTTGAGTTGTGTCGGGAGCGCGGCGCGGACGCGATTGCTGGGCGGAAGCTGTTGTGGCGAGGGAAAACAATGAACAAATGGCTATGCAAAGCCCAAACGGGACAAATCTCTTCATCGGCAATTAACTCCTGTTGCTTAAATTTTGATTTACTGCTGCGCTGCTTCGGCAAAAGGCTCAGAAACGGGACGCCCAAAGAGTCTCAAAGAGACTAAACGGCTTGAATGCCGTAAAACTTCCGCAAATTTATAAAATAAATTGCCCTAACGGATGTGGCGAAAGTTAATTTTTTTTAGAATTGCCAGCGCAGTGTGGCTCAGATGCTGTCGAGTATCGTATCCGAAAAAATGAATATTTGACAAGGGCAAAATTGAGAAAAATGGATAAAACAAAGACTGATAGGTTCCATAATCTTATTTAAGTCTTTATCGGGTAGTAGTTAAAAATTATTCGTTATTTTCGAGTTTTTGTAATTCTTCGGTGAATTTTTCGATTTGTTGGCGCGTTACGTCCAACTCGCGCCGGGCTTCGAGATATTTCGTCCATTGCGGCGTGTTGGTCAAAGCGCGCTGCGTGTCTTCGTCCAAAGCGCGCGCCAGCAGCGCGACCAAATCGCTGACCGAATCGTTGTGTTCGAGAAGGCGTTGAATAATCGTGTAAGCGAGCCTGGCGTTTTGTAAATCTAAATCTCTAATATCCGACATATTAATTTCTGTTACATTCATTTTAATTCAGACTGCCGCCGACAAACGGCAACTGCGCGACTTTCGCGCGCGCATTTTCATTAACCAAAAGCTCAGTTCCAGGCTGAAGAAAATCGTAGCGCACGTAAGCCAGAGCGATTTGTTTATTTAAAACAGGCGAAAACGAGATGGAAGTTATGCGCCCGGCGTTTTTGCCTTCGGGCGATTTTAATTCGCTGTTCGGCGCAATATCAGCCGGTTCGTCGAAAATCAAACCGGCGAGCTTTTTCGCCACGTGACCGCGATGATGAATGCGGATGATAACTTCCTGCCCGACGTAGCAGCCTTTGGTAAAGCTCACGGCTTCGTCAAGCCCTGTTTCAAGAACGACGGTCGTTTCGTCCATATCAATGCCGTAAAGCGGAATTCCGGCTTCGATTCTCAAGATTTCGCGCGTTTCGTCGCCGATTTTCACCGCGCCTGCATTTTCAAATTCTTTCGCCAAATTCTGAATTAAATTTGCCGGAGCAAACAAATCAAAACCGTCCTCGGCAGTGTGGGTTGAGTTGATAACGAACACTTTATCACCATTAAATTCCGCATCGACAACTTCGGCTTTGGACTTTGGACTTTGGACTTTGGACTTTAAAATTTCGCCTGCGAGCTTGCCTTGAATCGAAAGCAAATTCATTTCTTCCGACAAATCGCGGACTTTGAAATCTCCGGCGAAAGTAAAGCGAAACAGATTGTTGAAAACCTTTTCGCGAGTCGCGGCTTCGGTGTCGAAAAGAAATTTGTCGCCGATTTTCAAAACTCTGACAAACGCCAGCAATCTGCCCTGCACATTCGGAAAAGCGGCGAGCATCCACGAATTTTCGGGCAATTTGGCTATATCGTTGGTCAACATCCCGTTTAAAAACTGCACGGCTTCGCCGCCCGAAACTTCGATCAAGCCTCGGTTCGGAAAATCAAACAGCCCTGCGCCCGATTCGCGCACGGCTTTGTATTCTGTTTCAAAATTGCTGTTCATCAAAAACACTGCGAAAAAGTTAATAAATATTAATTGATAGTTGACGGTTTTTTGAATTTAAATGTCAACCTTCGACCGCCGCCGAAATTTTCCGCAGCGCTTCGGCGACCGCGCGATAATCGAAAAGCTGCTGTTTTTCGCGGCGGTGCGAAGCCAGAACCTGCGGGCTTGGATGATACAGCGGAACCAGAAATCTGCCGTTCCATTCGTAAATTTGACCGGCGTTTTCGCGCACGGTTAAATCGTGCGGTTCGATTGTTTTCAACGCTTCCAGCGCGACTGTTCCAAGCGTCACGATTATTTGAGGCTGCAAAACTTCGATTTGTCTTTGAAGAAATTCAGAGCAGTTTTTGATTTCCGCAAGCGAAGGCTTGCGATTTGCTCCCGATTCTTTGCGCGGATTGCAAAGAACCGTGTTGCTAACGAAAATATCTTCTCTTTTTAAGCCGATTGAGCCGATAAACTTGCGGAAATTTACGCCCGAAGCATCGCCGACGAGCGGAATTCGCGTTTTATCTCCGCCGTTTCTGCCCGGCGCTTCGGCGAGAAACAAAATCGGAGAATTCAAATTGCCGTTTAATTCGCTCAATACAGCCGTTCGCTCGCATAAATTTTCGCATTTGCGGCAAACTTGCGCTTCCGTTACGAGTTGGCGGAAAACGGCTTGTTTGTTTTTTGTCAAAGCGTTGTGCATTATGTAACTAATAAGATAAAACTAACAAAAATAAGCATCAAAAGAGAAATGATACAAATTTCAGAACAGCAAATTTTAGCTGCCTTATCAAACATCAAAGACCCGGATTTGGGCAAAGATATTGTCACGCTCGGCTTTGTCAAAGATTTATCAATTAACGGCTCGGACGTTTCGTTCCGGCTGGTTTTGACGACTCCGGCTTGTCCCGTCAAAGAATCTTTCGAAGCAGAAGCACGCGCTTTGGTCGGGGAAATTCCCGGAGTTTCCAATGTGAAAGTGACGATGGATGCCGAAGTTCCAAAGGGACGCGGCGTTGCAAACTCTCCGGCGCTGCCGGGCGTTAAGAACATCATCGCCGTATCAAGCGGCAAAGGCGGAGTCGGAAAATCAACCGTCGCGGTCAATCTCGCGGTTTCGCTCGCTCTTGACGGCGCGAAAGTCGGTTTGATGGACGCCGATGTTTACGGACCGAACGTGCCGATTATGCTCGGAATCGGACATAAACAGCCGGAAGTCGGAGCGCAGCAGCTTCTGCCGATTGAAGCTCACGGCGTCAAGGTTATGTCAATGGGCAATTTGCAGCCGGGCGACAAACCTTTGATTATGCGCGGTCCGATGCTGCACGGGCTTGTCCGGCAATTTTTGGCGGATGTTGCGTGGGGCGAGCTTGATTATTTAATCGTTGATATGCCGCCGGGAACGGGCGATGTGCAGCT
>DASWLV010000048.1:0-5096 GCA_036400075.1 Pyrinomonadaceae bacterium | reverse complement strand
GCAGTGCATTGGCTCGGCGGCAAACCGACCGGGACGGTGAAATATGCGGCGCTGCCATTATATTGTTCCTGCGGTCCGCCTCCGGCAAAGTAGAAAGCGCGGACATAGTAAATGCCGGTCCCGGAATCGCCCGGGCTGATAACGACCTGTTCAAGCGGCGTCGAACCGCCCGAATCGCCGATTTTTGAGTCAGCCGGCGTCGTCCCGGTTGCGGCGGCTTGATAGCCCGGAATTCCGTTAGATTCTTTGCGAACAATCATATCGTAATCAATGGCGGGCGTAGCCCACGTGAACAGCACGCTGATGCGCCCGCCGCTGGTCTGCCATTGTGTTTGCGTGCCGGTGACGGTGAGCGTAAAGGTGTCGCAGTTAATACCTTCCTGGCAGGAAGTCGCTTCATCTTGCGGCAATCCGCCGCCGGGACCGGTTGCCGAACCGACCCAATTCACCGTTGCCCCGCCCGGACCAATCGAGCCGGCTGCCGGGAGAGCGGCTTTTGCCGATTCTTCAAACATAAAGCCGCCGATACCAAGGGCAATGGTGAAAATCGCCGCCAGCAATGCAGCCGGGTGTATCACAAACAGTTTCCGGTCTTTGCTTAAATTAATTGTTTTCATAATGGAGCGTCCTTTTCTCATGAGCTGACTGTTTTCGATTTATATTGTTTCGCGCTGTAAAAATGCTTTTCTCGTGAATCAAAAAAGAGCATAGAACTCTTATCGCTTGTTCCGGCATCAAGCAGTTACTCCTTTGATTCGCTGGCTGTAATCGTTTTATTCAATGAACAAGAAGACAAAAACTCAGGCTCGCTGCCGTATGCGATTACAAAGTAACCGGGGTTGCCTTCAGTTGCCGGAACTTCCCATGTGTATCTGTGGTGCGGCTCGATGATTTCCTTTTTGGCTTTTGATAAATCGCCCAGATCGGCAAAGCGAATGCGCTCTTTCGCAAGAGCTTTATCAACAAAAGCCGTGATGTAACGAATCTGATTCTTCTCGTCGTAACCGACGGCGACGTGGCTATAGCGCGAAGCGTCTTTCATTTTCCAGACTTGCTGACGTTTTCGCTCATCGCGCTCAAAAACGGCGATTTCCTCCAACCGCCGCGTAGCATCCTCTTTGGTCATTCCGATGCTGATTCCCAAAATATCGCGCGGTGGATTGGCTGCGGATTGGCTGTGTTTCGCACACTGCGCCATTGCCGCAACCATAATGCCGAGACACAAAACCAGGACAAATTGACCGATATAAGAATCTCCAATTCTCATTCGAGAAATAGTATTGCGCCGTACTTAGGGCAACACTAATACTTAAGTCATTTCTATTGGGGGATTTATTGAACTGAAATTATGTATCACAAAAATACATTTAACTCAAGTGAAAATGAAAGAAACTCGAAAATAATGTCATAATAACTTTTTATTTTTCAATTACTTTTATCTCAAATAGAAGTTGATTTGGAGAAAGCGAACATCAGGAAATGAAAAATAAATCGAAACAAAAAAGCGCGGGTGTTTTCATCCGTTTTAAGTGAACTCAAAACGGATGAAAACACCCGCGCTTTTTGCTGCGTCTGAAATTTGTTCGCGGAATATTTAGAAGCGTTTTCTCAATTCGCACCACTCCTGCCAGCAATTATCGGGGTTAATATCCTTGTAGCCGCGTTTTTTGTCCATCTCGGCGGCTGCTTCTTCCGACACCAGCATCATTGTTGATGAATTGCGAATCGCAATCACTTCATCTTCGGTCAACGCGCTGCCTTTGTCTTTTTCAGCGGCAAACAGCAGCGCCGCCAGACTAGGATTAAAAACCTGCACCAATTTCTTTTCGCTCATTAAAAATCTCCAATATTCCGAAATTCGTAATTCGTAATTTGAAATTCGTAATTGACTTTCAGCCGTCGTTACCGATTGCTTCGACTGGACAAACGTTCATCGCTTCTTCGCACAACTCCAATTCTTCCGGCGTTTGCGGCTGCCGGTAAACATAAGAATAACCGTTTTCGTCCTCGCGCATGAAGTTTTTCGGCGATGTGTCGCGGCAAACGTCACAATCAATACAATTGCGGTCAACGTAAAATCCGCCCGGCACGTTTTCGGGTAATTTGTCTTCAAGCTCAGCCATTTTTACAAAACTTTTTCACGCCGAAACTCGATTTCCTGCCCGTCGGCAACTGCAATCGAATCGGGGAAAATCCCGCGCGCTTCCGCGGCAAAATCTTCGATGTTCATATAACGCTGCGAAAAATGCGTCAAAACGAGTTGCTTCGCGTTCGCGTCGCGAGCGATTTCCGCCGCCTGCTGCGCGGTCAAATGCCTGTAATCAAATGCTTCTTTTGATTCGGATGACAAAAAAGTTGATTCGATAATCAGAAAATCAACATCTTTTGCCAATTCATACGCCGCGCCGCAAACACCCGTGTCCATCACAAAGGCAAAGCTCTGACCTTTTTTAAAAACGCTCGCTTCTTCCCGTCGTACGATTTTGCCGTTAATTTCAATCGCGCCTGTTTCCTTTAATTTTCCGATGTCTCTGCCCGAAATGCCGAATTCTTTCAGCTTTTCCGGCAGCATTGTTACGCTGTCAGGCTCTCGAATACGATAGCCCCACGATTCGGTTGAATGTTCGAGTTTTTTGGTTTCGACAATCAGATTCTTGTCTCGAAAAACAATGCCTTCCGCCGCAATCGGTTTTTCGATGATTTCAGCCGTCTTTGTATAAACGCTCGCGTTTTTCAAATTATCAAAATACCGCTGCCCGCTTGCCGGATAATAAACTTCAACCCGATGCGAGATTCTGTCGAGCGACAAACGCTGCAAAACGCCGGGCAAACCCAAACAATGATCGCCGTGAAAATGCGTGATAAAAATTTTGGTGATTTCCGAAGCCGAAACTCCGGCAAAAGTCATCTGCCGCTGAGTGCCTTCGCCCGGATCGAACAAGAAGCCCTGTTCGTCCCAACGCACGAAATAACCGTTATGATTTCGATCTCTGGTCGGAACTTGGCTGGCTGTTCCCAAAGCGATGAATTTCCTGTGCGACACAGAATAATTAAACCACAGAGGACGCAGAGGACACAGAGATAAAACCAATAAAATCTCTGTGTCCTCTGCGTCCTCTGTGGTTTCTTTTAATTAAAAGATCAATTAATCGCCAACATTCTTTCGAGCGCAACTGTGGCAAAATGTTTGGTTTCTTCCTCAACGACAATTTCATTAACGACTTTGCCCGCAACCAGATTGTCCAAAGCCCAAGCCAGATTTTGCGGTGCGATGCGATACATAGTCGCGCACATACAAAGATCGGGCGCTAGAAGCTGAATGTGTTTGTCGGGGAATTGTTTGATCAAACGATTGACCAGATTAACTTCCGTCCCGATCGCCCATTTTGAACCGGCTGGCGCGTTTTTGACGGTGTTGATGATAAACGAAGTCGAGCCGTTTAAATCCGATTTTTCGACGACTTCGCGCGGGCATTCCGGGTGAACCAAAACCTGAATGCCGGGAACGTCTGCTCGAACTTTATCAACATGCCAATCTTTAAAACGCCCGTGAACCGAACAATGTCCGCGCCATAAAATAACTTTCGCATTGCGTAAATCTTCCTCTGTGTTTCCGCCAAGCTCCAAAAACGGATTCCACAAAACCATCTTTTCGAGCGGAATTCCGAATTTCGCGCCTGTGTTTCTGCCCAAATGCTGGTCGGGGAAAAACATCAGCTTGTCGAATTCCTTCAAATATTTATCAAACAGCGGAATCGCGTTTGACGAAGTGCAAACCGCGCCGCCGTTTCGCCCGCAAAACGCTTTAATCGCGGCGGACGAATTCATATAAGTAATCGGCGCAACGCTCGAATTCTCAAAAATTCCGATTTCCGTTAATTGTTCCCAAGCGTCTTCGACCTGCTCGACCGAAGCCATATCAGCCATTGAACAACCCGCGCCTAAATCCGGCAAAACGACGCGCTGATGCGGCTGCCCCAAAATATCAGCAGATTCAGCCATAAAATGCACGCCGCAGAAAACGATATAATCTGCATCTTTGCGCTCCGACGCCATTACGGAAAGCTGGTAAGAATCTCCCGTCAAATCGGCGTGACGAATAACATCGTCGCGCTGATAATGATGTCCGAGAATCACAACGCGCGAGCCTAAAGTTTTGCGCGCACGCTCGATTCGCGCGTGCAGCTCTTCGTCGGACATTCTCATATAACGCTCGAATTGAAGCGAATCCTGATCGGAATTTTGCACATCTTCCTGCCCGACTTTTTCTTTATCCAAAACTGAGGTGTTCATTAATAAAAACTCCTTTTTGCAGCGGCTTTTTTCGTCTAGCTTAGACGCTGAAAACGCGCGTTTCATTGCAACGATTTTCTCACTTTGAGAAAAATGTCGCAAACTTTTCGGCGAGATTTACCAGTCGCGTATCAATGAGAATCTAAAACAATGAGAAACTGTCAACTATCAACTGTAAACTATCCACTATTTGCAAGAAATACTTTTTAAATCATTATTATTGCCAATCAGTTAACAGTTGACAGTTCTTCCTCGTTGCGGAATAGAGTTTGTTAAAAAATAAAAGAGAGAATTGAATAAAAAGTCGATTATGCCGGAAGTTGATGGTTTCGTTTTAGCGGGCGGCGCGAGCAGCAGAATGGGCGAAAGCAAAGCTCATTTAAAGCTCGGCGGCAAAACTTTCGTCGAACGCGCCGCTCTCTCGCTTTCGGCGATTAAGCCGCGCCGAATTTTTCTAGTCGGCAATTTTACAAATGAAAACAAAGCGGCGGACATTGAAATCTTGCCCGATGTTTTTAAATCCGATGCGCGAGCTTCGATTATTGGTTTACATACGGCGCTTTTCCACGCCGAGACCGAATGGATTGCCGTTTTAGCCTGCGATTTGCCGTTTGCGAGCGTTGCGCTTTTTAAAATATTAACCGAGTTTGTTCAAGATGAGTTTGAAGCAATTGTGCCGCTGCAAAAAGACGAAAGAGCGCAGCCTTTGTGCGCTCTTTATCGAAAAACCTGTTTGGCGAAAGTCGAAGCCGCGCTCGCGAGCAATGAATGGAGCTTGAAAAAACTTTTGGAAAAGTTTGAAA
>DASWLV010000047.1:0-25832 GCA_036400075.1 Pyrinomonadaceae bacterium | reverse complement strand
GCGCCTGCCCGACAATGCGCCGACCAGCCGCCGGATCGGAAATGGCGACGACCAGCACCGAAGCGCGTTCGACGCCGATGTGATGCAGAACTTCGCGGCGCGTCCCGTCGCCGAAAATCATTTGTTCGCCTTCGGATTTCGCGCGCCTGACGGTTTCTGAGTTGACTTCCAAAACGATGTAAGGCAGCGCGACGGCTCGCAAAACGCGCGACAGATTGCGCCCGTTCAGCCCGTAACCGACGACGATAACGTGGTCGCGCAGCTTGTAAATTTCGCTTTCGCCGCCGGTTTCCGTGACATCGCCGACCGGCTGATCGCTCGCCAGAGATTGCAGGAAATAACCGATCTTCGGCGCGACCGCAATCAAAAACGGCGTCGCAATCATCGAAATAATCGAAGCCGCCAGAAAGCTCTGATAATCCGCGTCGGGCATCAAGCCTTCTGCGCGCCCGGCTTTTGCGAGCACAAAAGAAAATTCTCCGACCTGCGCCAATCCGAGCGCCGTCATCGTCGAAACGCGAAGCGAATAGCCCAGAAATTTGACGACGCCAAGAATAATTAGAGCTTTACCGATAATCAAAAGAGCCGCCAAAATCAATACGGTCGTCAGATTTTCCATCAACGCGCTTACAGAGAGCAGCATTCCGATTGAGATAAAAAACAAGCTGTTGAAAACGTCTCGGAAAGGCAGTATGTCGGCGACGACTTGATGGCTGTATTCTGAATCGGCAATGATAACTCCGGCGATAAACGCGCCGAGCGCGAGCGAAAGACCGAATTGCGCAGTCAGCCAGGACGTTCCGAGACAAATCAAAACCACCGAAATTACGAAAACTTCCGGACTTCGCATTTTGACGACTTGTTTCAAAAGCTGCGGAACTATAAACCACGCCGCCGCGATGATTCCTCCCAAAGCGAGGAACGCCGTTGCCAAAGTCCAAACAACAGCGGACGGGGAAGTCGCTTGTCTGCCGCCGAGCAGCGGAACGAGCAGCATCATCAAAACAATGCTCAAGTCCTGAAAAATCAAAATCCCGACGCCCGCGCGTCCATGCGGCGCGTCAATCTCGGCGCGTTCGACATAGCTTTTTAAGACAATCGCCGTGCTGGAAAGCGCAAACAAAAAACCGAAAAAGATTGCTTTGTTGATCGGCTGCCCGATGAGAGTTTCGAGCGCGACAGCCGCTAAAATCGTCAGCAAAACCTGCAAACCGCCGCCGACAAAAACCAGTCGCTGCATTTCTCGAAGGCGACGAAGCGAAAATTCGAGACCGATTGTGAAAAGCAGCAAAACAACCCCGATTTCCGCCAGAATCTCAATCGCTTCAATTTCCTTGATCAAACCCAAACCATAAGGTCCGATCATAATTCCCGTCAGCATCAGCCCGACGAGAATCGGCATTCTTAGTTTGAGACAAAGAAAAGCGACCGGCACGGCAGCCAGCAAAATCAGGAGCAAGTCTTCAAATAAAGGCGGCGTATGCGGCATTTGCTTTATCAGCGGACGTTATAAAACTATTTTCAGCAAAAACGTTGACATCAGCAAGCAATATTTCGTGACGTTGCGATTTTTAATTGTTTTTTACTTTTTCAACTCTGGATAATTTCCGTTCGTAAAACGGGTGCGCGCTTCCTGCGAGAGAATCGAACCGAAACCGAGGTCGCGGTTGTCTTTCGGGTTGTAGATTTTCTTTTCTGTTTGCACGCGGATTTTATTCTGCTTTATTCAAACCAAATCTGCTGCGAGTGTTAAACTACAAAAATTTTAGATTGTGTCCTAATTTGTGTTGCGGAAGAATGAAGATTTAGCCGGTTAAAGTTTTATAAAAACGATACCCATAAAACGTTATTATGAAGTTGAAGCTTACAAGCAGCTCGTGAGGTGCTTAATTCATGAGGAAAGTAGAAATTGTCCCACACGACCCCAAGTGGCGGGATGCATTTGAGGCGGAAGCAAAGCAGGTTGCTTCCGCATTAGGCGAGAATGTTATAGCCGTCCACCACATCGGCAGCACAGCCATTCCGAACATATATGCAAAGCCCGTCATTGATCTGTTGGTCGAGGTCGGAGACATTACTGAAGTAGATGGTCGGAGTTCGGCAATGGAGTCGCTCGGTTATGAAGCGAAGGGTGAGTTCGGCATTCCCGGTCGCCGTTACTTCCGAAAGGATAACCAAGAAGGAATCAGGACGCATCAGATTCACGCGTTTGAGACCGGCTCAGCGGAGGTGGAACGTCACTTAACGTTTCGCGACTATATGATTGCCAATCCCGAAGATGCGCAAAGATACAGTGAGCTAAAGAGGCAGTTGGCGGAGGAACACCCGCAGAGCATTGACGGATATATGGACGGCAAAGATGGTTTCATCAAAGAAATGGACAGGAGAGCGGCGCAATGGCGTACATCGCAGACCAATTAGTAGCCGGCAGCCCAACAGGTCGCTTCAGCCTGACGCGCCGGTCAGTTTCTCTTTTATCAATCGGAGTCTTAGTGCGCCGGTTAGCACCAGCGTAAGCAACACAAATCAGGACACTACCAAATTTTAAGCCGTTGCTCTGTAATCTCTTCCGTCAGGTCTTCTGCCCAAAAGCGAGGCGGCGTATTGCGCGAGCAAATCAGCCGGGTTTTGATAGATTTCGACGCAGCCTTCGTCGCGCAGCCATTGTTCGGGAAAACCGCCGCTCAAGACGCCGACTGTTTGGAGTCCGATTTTTCGCGCCGCAATCGCGTCGTAAGGCGCGTCGCCGACGACCACGCATTTTTCTACCGGCGGATTTCCGAGACGCCGCAATGCGGCTTCAAATATATCCGGGTGCGGTTTCGATTTTTCGGCGTCGTCGGCGTTGGTCGCTCCGGCGAGATAATCGGCGATGTCCAGAATATTTTTGAAATGCTCAAGCTCGTCCGGTTTCGCGCTCGAAGCCAGCGCGACCGATTTGCGGTTTTCGGCGACTTTTTTAATTAAATCGTGCGCTTTCGGAAATGGTTTGACGCGATCCAGATATTCATTTTTAAAAAGCTCGCCGCGATATTTTTCCATTTCTTCGCCGAAATCTTTCAACTCGTTTTCAGAGAAAAAAACCGGCATTAATTGATCGCCGCCTTTCCCGATCTGGTCGCGGATTTTTTGATACTCGACTTTTTTGCCGTATTTTTCAAACGCTCGCTGCCAAGCCTCGGCGTGCAAATCAACCGAGTCAACCAGCGTTCCGTCAACATCGAAAATGACAAAATTAATCATAGCTTTTAGACAAAAGCCATCGGCGCGAGAATGTTTGTAAAGCTCACTCCCGCGCCGAATGCGCTTTTGATTTTCAATCGGATTTTAGGCGGATTTTGGTTTGTCCGCTTTCGAATTTTTATCGTCTTCGCCTTCTCCCAAACCTTTTTCTTCCAAATCCTGCTCAACAGTTTCGCGGTCGCCTTCGGCGCTGCCCGGAGTGCTGCCGGGATCGCCCGATTGCGACGTTTTCGTTCCTTGATTTTCTGCCATTAATAAACCTCCAATAAAATTTAATGAACGTGATCCGACGCCATTTTGCCGTTACCACCCGAAAAATCCGGTTTCAGAACGACCTTGATGCAGTCGTCGTTTTTGACTTCAAACGTTTCATACATTTCTGCTGCGTCGTCCAAGCTTGCGCGGTGCGTGATAACAAACGACGGGTCAATGTCGCCGTTTAAAATATGATTGAGCAGCGTTGGCAAATATTTGTGAACGTGCGTCTGCCCGGTTTTCATCGTCAAGCCTTTTTGCATAAACGCGCCGAACGGAACTTTGTCGAGCAATCCGCCGTAAACGCCCGGAACCGAAACCGTTCCGCCTTTGCGACACGAGAAAATCGCCTGCCGCAAGGCATGAAAACGGTCGGTCGCCAAGCCGGTTTTGTTTTTCACCCAATCGTAAATCGCGCCGACGTTTTTGCCGAACGATTCCATCCCCACCGCGTCAATGCACGAATCCGGTCCGATGCCGCCGGTCATTTCTTTTAAAACTTCGTGCAAATCCTCAACTTCATCGTAATTAATAACTTCGGCTCTGCCGTCAAGCCGCGCCATTGCGAGGCGTTCCGGCACACTGTCAATCGCAATCACGCGCTCCGCGCCCAGAAGAAATGCCGATTTAATCGCAAACTGCCCGACCGGACCGCAGCCCCAAACGGCGACTGTATCGCCCGGGTGAATGTTGCAGTTTTCCGCCGCCATATAGCCGGTCGGAAAAATGTCTGTCAAAAACAAAACCTGTTCGTCCGAAAGATTGTCCGGCACTTTAAACGGGTTGACATCGGCGTAAGGCACGCGCGCATATTCGGCTTGCCCGCCCGCGTAACCGCCGGTTAAATGCGAATATCCGAAAATTCCGGCGGTTGTGTAGCCGTACATCGTGTCAGCCAGATGCGAATTCGGATTTGAATTATCGCAGCACGAATAAAGCTCTTTGCGGCAGAAAAAACAGTTGCCGCAGGCAATCGGAAACGGCACGATCACGCGGTCGCCGACTTTCAAATTCCCGACTTTCGGACCGACTTCGACGATTTCGCCCATAAATTCGTGACCGAGCACGTCGCCCTTTTGCATCGTCGGAATCATATGGTTGTACAAATGCAAATCCGAACCGCAAATCGCCGTCGAAGAAATTTTCACAATCGCGTCGCGCGGATTTATTATTTTTGGATCCGGCACTTCCTCGACGCGCACATCTTCTTTTCCGTACCAACAAACTGCTTTCATAAAAAACCCCTTGTTTCAAATGCTAAAAATTCTTATTTCCGGTCGTATTTCGTTGTGCTCGAAGCGCGTCCCGCCGGTTGTCCTTCAATCGTCGGGATTTCGCCCGTTTCCATTAATTGTTTGAAGCGGCGTAAATCGTCGCGGATTTGGACGGAAGGCTCTTCGCCTGTCAGCCAAGCGACTGCTGCGCCTAATTTTCCTGCGGGCGGCTCGTAACGCAACTCGACTTTGACGACTGTTCCGCGTCCGCCCGTCGAAGGCAGAAAACGAACCGAACCGGCGTTTGAAACATCCGCGCCTTCGACAGAGCGCCACGAAATCAGCTCGTTGGGAGTTTCTGAAATTATTTCCGCGTCCCATTCGACGGTCATTCCGAGCGGCGCTTTCGCTTTCCAATGCGAGCGCATCTCGTCGAGTTTCGTGACCGATTCGAGGTGATACATAAATTGCGGCAAATTCTCGAAATTGCGCCAGAAATTGTAAATCTCCTCGACCGGCGCGTTAATCGTCAAAGCCTCGTCAACGCGCACGCTGCTGCTCGCTTTGACGCTCGTCATATTTTCTTTCGCCGCCGTGTTGATTCCGGCAGCACCATAAACCGAGCAGTGCCCGGTCGCGCTGCGATAAACCAAGCTGCCGCCTAGCAAAGCAATTCCGACGCCGATCAGATCGCCGCGCGTCAAACCGTAAGCCGTCAGCAGACCGCCGCCGATGCCCGACACAATGCGCTCTGTTTCGCCGACATTAATTTGTGATTGTTTTCCGAAACCGTATTCGCTTTGTTCGCTGTTTTGCGAACCGGCGTGTGTCTGTTGCCGCCACAAACGCTCACCGCCATCGTTCGGATTAAGATTGCTTTCCGCCGTAGCCATAAAAAACCCCTTTGAAATTTCAAAATTGTATGTTTTAAAACTAGCGAACGGCGGCGCGCCGCTTCTGTACGCGAACGCACAAAGAAACGATGAAGTCGGAACGATGAATGATGAATTAAAAGTTTTTATCGTTCATCATTCATCGTTTGCGCGATAGCGCCCAAAGTTGCGCCCCAGACGAGATGTGCGGTGACCATTAGAGCCACACGGCGCGCGGGATGTTTTGTGGCGGAACCTAAAATTCCGGCTGCCGGAAGCCAGCCGAGATAGCTCACGCCCCAAACGCCGAGTCCGTAAACTGCGCCGTTTATTGGATTGGGATTTGAAATTAAAACCGGATACAGCGAGCCGGTCGTCGTGCCGTAAGCAAAATGCCCGGCAAAGGTGAGCGCGGTTTTGGCTTCTTCGCTTAAATCGTCCTGAAGCTCGACCCGCTTGGCGGTTTCGTCAATAATCTCGCGCGGCGGCAGCGGATAATCTTCGTCTTTGGGAAGATTCGCGTGCAAGATTTTCATTACAACGGTCATCGGCACGGTGGCGGCAAAACCCGCAGCCGCGCCGAGCAATAATCTGTTCATCGCATTAAACAGAGCTGCGCCCATCAGAAAACGCCCGTCCGCGCATCTCTTCTCCTGCTTGCCTTCCTTCAGTGTAATTACACTTTACCTTTTGAGGAATAAACGTTTCTGTACGAGAACGCACAAACAACTCAATAATTTACATTTTGAAGGTCGTATTAAATATTTTACTGCGAACACCTCTCGTACTGATAACGGCTTGTGAAGTTAGCGGTTGATTTGTTGAAATAGTCTTATGAGTTCACCGAAAATCGAAATAACCAATAAGTCAGAAGAATTATTTTCACGCGCACTGGAACTGCTGCCGGGCGGCGTTAATTCGCCCGTTCGCGCGTTTCGTTCGGTCGGCGGCAATCCACATTTTATCGCTTCCGCAAAGGGCGCGATGATGACCGATGTTGACGGCAAAACTTATGTTGATTATGTCGGTTCGTGGGGACCGATGATTTTGGGACACGCCGATGACGAGGTGATTGAAGCAATCAAACAAGCTGCTGCTCGCGGGACAAGCTACGGCGCGCCTTCGCCGCTCGAAGTCGAAATGGCTGAAGATATCGTTGACGCCGTGCCTTCGGTCGAGATGGTGCGGATGGTCAACAGCGGAACCGAAGCGACGATGGCGGCGATTCGTCTGGCGCGCGGCGCGACGGGCAGAGAAAAAATCATCAAATTTGAAGGCTGTTATCACGGACACGGCGATTCATTTCTGGTCAAAGCCGGATCGGGTGTGGCGACTCTCGGACTCCCGGATTCGCCCGGCGTTCCGCAATCGGTCGCCGCAAATACGCTGACGGTTCCTTACAATTCGGCGGAGGCGCTCGCCGCGATTTTTGACGCCAACAAAGACGAAATCGCGTCTGTAATTATCGAGCCGGTCGTCGGAAATATGGGCTGCGTCGCGCCGAAAGAAGGATATTTGCAAGCTGTTCGAGAAATTTGCACGAGCCACGGCGCATTGCTGATTTTCGACGAAGTGATGACCGGATTCAGACTCGCGCGCGGCGGAGCGCAGGAGCGTTTCGGCGTCTTGCCCGACATTACGACGCTCGGCAAAATCATCGGCGGCGGTTTGCCGGTCGGCGCTTATGGCGCGAGCAAAGATTTAATGCGAAACATTGCGCCAGCCGGGACGATTTATCAAGCCGGAACTTTATCAGGAAACCCGTTGGCAATGTCCGCCGGACTTGCGACTCTGCGGCGTTTGCGCGACCGCTCGATTTACGAAACGCTCGAAACGCGCGGCGCGCAACTTGAAAACGGTCTGCGACAGGCTGCCGAAGAAAACGGCTTTTCAGTCCAAATCAACCGCGTCGGCTCGATGATTACGCTTTTTTTCACCGACGAGCCTGTTTTTGACTGGGAAACCGCAAACAAATCAAACCGAGAGCTTTTCGGCAAATTTTTCCATGCGATGCTCGAAGAAGGAATCTATCTTCCGCCTTCGCAATTTGAAGCAGCGTTTTTTGGCATTACGCATACCGAAGAGATCATCAACCAGACAATCGAAACCGTCCGCCGCGCTTTTTCAGTTATCAGTTAACAGTCAACAATTATCAGAGAAAGCTGCTTCTGATAACTGTTGACTGTTAACTGATAACTGTTTTTTCGTCGCACGGACGATAAAAGTTGGAGCGAAGAACAGAAAATAAGGTCGGCTGACTGTTACGTTTTCCAGACCTGCGCGGCGAAAGAACGCGGCGTATTCATAACCGAGCCACACGTCAATGATCAAAACCGTGCCGCCGGGTTTTAAAACTCGCACGATTTCTGCGAGCGCTTTTTTGCGCTCTTTAGGTCGGATGATGTTGTGCAAAACCCAGCTCGAACCGATGAGATCGAAAGTCGCGTCGGCAAAAGGCAAACGGCGCGCGTCGGCGGTCGTGATTTCCAGACGCTCGGCGACGCCTTCGATTTCGGCATTGCGGCGCGTCGCATGCGGGCTGTTTCCGGCTTGATCGGCGGATTTCCAGATGTCAACGCCAAACGTTTTTCCGCCTTTGTCGAGCTGTTTTGCCGCCGCGACGAGCAGCAAGCCGTGACCGCAGCCGACTCCTAAAATCTTTTCATCGCCGCGCAGTCGAATGTTTTCAAAAATTTTGTCGCGCAAATGCAGCTTGCCGACAAGGCTTCCCCACAAAATTGTCGCGCCGACCCAAAAACAAATTGCGCCCGCTCCAACAGCGAGCGCCGCTAAAATTTCATAAGTCGTTGAATGATGAAACCGCAGCGTTATTGCCAGACCGCCAAAAAATAAAAAGCAGCCGAGCAGGAAAGTGTTAAAGACGAAAACGGGTCCGTCAATTCCGTAATTGGCTGTTTTAGAATTCATATTCGCAATTGCCTGACTTTTGGACGTGGAAAAAGCCAAAGCGGTTGACAGCAAACCGATAGATTGAAATCAGTACAACGGACGTTTGTATTTCGTACTATCGGACAGTTTATTTTGACAACCGTTAATATCGCCCTGAATTTTTTCATCGTTAATAAATAATTCGGTTTGGCGATTTCTTCTAAACTTAAAAAATCTTGGTACGACATTTGCCGTTTGGTTCGACACAATACAAATTCGAGTATTGGACTGTAACAAGTCTGAATTGGCTCCGTTTAAACAGACAAAAAGGGGAAACAAATGAACCGGCGTAAATCTCAAGATCATCAAGCTCAATTAATTAGCCAGCAAATCGAAAATCAGCCGGCAACGATTCCGGTGATCGAGGAACAACTGACAGTTGATAAGCGCGTGGTCGAAAAGGGCAGGGTTCGCATCTCCAAGAAAGTACGCGAAACGGACGAAACGGTGAACATTCCGCTCGTTCAGGAAAATGTTCAGGTCGGGCGCGTAGCGATAAATCAGTTTATAGCCGAACCGCCGCCGCCCGTTCGCTATGAAGGAAACGTGATGATAATTCCGGTCTTGCGCGAAGTCGTCATTGTTGAAAAACGGCTTGTGCTGGTCGAGGAATTGCGCGTCACAAAACAGCAAACGCAAACTCAGGAAACTCAAAAAATCAGACTTCGCAAGGAAGAAGTCAACGTCAAAAGAGTTTCAGGCAGAAAACCTTAACCCGGGAATTAGTTTTTCTCGCAAAAAAACAGTAATCAGAAAGGGGAAAGAATAGAATGGCACAAACAGTAATCGGATTGTTCGACAACGTAAGCGAAGCGCAGGAAGCCGCGCAGGCTTTAATCAATCAGGGCATTAGCAGTGACCGCATTGATATTGCACAAAACAACGCCGCGACAACGACAAATACTACTACCACCACTAATACTAACGCCGACACAGGCGACAGCATCAGCAATTTTTTCGGTTCGTTGTTCGGCAGCGATAACGATGATTACAACAATTATTCGGAAGTAGCGCGACGGGGCAGCACGATTGTAACCGTCCACGCGCAATCCGCGCAGGAAGCGCAAACCGCCGCGAGCCTTCTCGACCAATACAACGCGATTGACGTAAACGAACGCTTGGCGCAATTCCGCGGTCAGACAAACACCGCCACAACCAACACGACGGCGAGAGCCGACGCGGATACTTCGATTCCGGTTGTCGAAGAACAGCTCAAGGTCGGCAAACAAACGGTTGAAACCGGCGGAGCGCGCATTCGCAGCCGCATTGTTGAAAGACCTGTCGAAGAAACCGTGCGTCTGCGCGAAGAAAACGTTCGCGTCGAACGTACTCCGGTCAATCGTGCGGCAACCGAAGCTGATTTCAATACTTTCCGTGAAGGCGAAATCGAAATCACCGAACGCGCCGAAGTTCCGGTTGTCGGCAAACAAGCCCGCGTCGTCGAAGAAGTAACCGTCGGCAAAGAAACGACCGAACACAGCGAAACCGTCCGTGATACCCTTCGCGGAACCGAAGTCGAAGTCGAACGTCTCGAAGGCAGCGTTGACATTGACAACGAAACACGCACACGAAGCGCAAAGACTTAAAACTTTTTGCGAATAAAAATAAAAAGCGTCGGAGAATTCTCCGACGCTTTTTATTTACTCAATTTAGATTTATTTTTGTAAAATCGGAAAAATTTACGGTGAAGTCAGTTATGCGAGATTTCCAAAATAAAGTGGCAGTTATAACCGGCGCAGCGAGCGGCATCGGGCGCGGATTAGCCGAACGATGCGCGCTCGAAGGAATGAAAGTCGTCCTCGCCGATGTGGAAGAAACGGCTTTAGACCAAACGGCGCAGGAATTGAAAGGCACTGGCGCGGATGTTTTGGCTGTCCGAACCGACGTTTCCAAATCCGAAGAAATAGAAGCGCTGGCAAACAAAACGCTCGATGCTTTCGGCGCGGTGCATTTGCTTTTTAATAACGCCGGAGTCGGAGCGGGAACGACCGTTTGGGAAAGCACGCTCGCCGATTGGGAATGGGTGTTAGGCGTAAATCTCTGGGGCGTGATCTATGGCGTGCGGACGTTTGTTCCGATAATGATGAAACAAAACGACGAATGTCATATCGTTAACACGGCTTCGATTGCCGGATTGACTTCCGGTCCTTCGCTCGGAGTTTACAAAGTTTCCAAACACGGCGTCGTTTCGCTTTCGGAAACGCTCGCCTGCGAATTAGCGACAATCGGCTCGAAAATCAAAGTTTCCGTTCTGTGTCCCGCGGGCGTCAACACGCGGATTATGAATTCCGAGCGCAATCGCCCCGCAGAAATGCAAAACGATTCGCTTGTCGAATCAACTCATCCGGCGGTCAAGCAAATGGATGAACTGCTGCGGCAACTTATCGAAACCGGAATGTCTCCGGCGCAAATCGCCGATGCGGTTTTCGACGCCATTAGCAGCGAAAAATTTTACATTCTGACGCACGCTGAGATGAAACCGATGGTGCAGAAACGGATGGAAGATATTCAGCAAGAACGAAATCCTTGCTGAAAGCTGTGAGCGCTTTAGCGCCTGAGCAATTCTTCAAATACTTTACAAACTTAGCGCTAATGTCCGCGCTCTTTTGCTTTTCGTTTTTTCCAATATTTCTCTTGGCAATTTGGTTTAACGCCCGAATTAACCGGCGCGCACGAACCGCCGCCACGGACGAGTTACTCGATGAAAGGCTCGCTAATTGCGCGTCCGGTTGAATGAGTTGTTAGGCGCGGCGTTCCTTAACTAGCTTCTCATGCAATTGCTCGACCGTTTGATCCACTCCATTAACACAGGAGAAATAATGTGTATCAGCGAGCCGTCGGTATGTTTGGTCGGAGTTGTTCAAGGCATCTATCATGGCTTCAATCTTCTCATACTCTTCGCTCAATCTAGGCGGCAGAATAGTGAACGTATCCAATCCCCGCGCTTCGGAAAGAAGAATCTCCGTTCTAAGCACATCTTGGTTGACCATATTTTCGTCAAGAACCACAAGGTGTGAGGAAGCTCGCATCATCGCTCTCGCTTGGGCATCACGCCAGTTCTCACCCACACGAACGTCTAGCGTTGCAATCCACGTAGCAATACCTTTAGCTGCTAAGCTTCTTGCTAAAGTAGTGGCAAACTCCCCGTCTTTAGTTGTGTATGAAATATAAACTGGATGTTCTGACGCGCCTTGTTGAGGCACATGACGAATCGCATCGGCGATGCGGCGAAAAGCATCCTGCTCAGTGATTGGCAAGCCCACCGCACTCAGGTGATACATTCGCATCATAAAAATATCTTCCAAGCCCTTAGTCTCTTCATGATCCCGAAGAGCGGGAAAGCAGTTTTCTACCATGACCGGAAGAATATGTCGTCCAAAACTCCTCGCGATAAAAATCTCCATTCGGCAGTACTCACTCTGGATGTATTTTGGTGAAAGAATCGGCACGCATGCATCGCAAGACCTCAATTCTTCCAGAAGTTCCTCCCTCCACTTAGTACCAGGCTTGATTCCCTCACGATCTATCCACAGAGGTATTTCTTCACTTCGCAGATACTCTGCAAGCTTATTCGCAAAGCTAATGTCCGCTCTCCGGTATGAAAGCATTACATTCATAAATTACCTTCCGTCGAACTGCTGCATAGCGTAGCTTGTCTTGATCATCAATCGAAGCGCCTAACTATTGATTGAGCGGAATCATTCCGTCCAATCGTTAAATTTCGTGTATTAGCACGAACGATTCTTGCTAACACGCAGATTTCGTGTATTATCTGGAATCATTCGCGTCAAAACTTAATAGCTGGAATGAAAATAAATCACTTCTCTCGATTTGGCAATAACATTTATTAAGTTGAAATCTAATCTATCAGTAAATCGCAAACTCCCTGTTTTCGATTTATTATTAGCCATTTACGATTCACTGTTTTAAGGATGCGTCATTTCTTCCGGTTTGACGTATTCGTCGAACTGCTCGCCGGTTAAGATGCCCAGCTCGATTGCCGTTTCGCGCAGATTCTTTCCGGTTTTGTGCGCGGTTTTGGCAATTTTGGCGGCGTTGTCGTAACCGATATGTTCGTTCAAAGCCGTGACGAGCATCAGCGAATTGTTTAAATGTTGATTGATTTTTTCCCGGTTCAGCTCGATTCCGACAACCGCATAATCAACAAAACCGTGACAGGCGTCTTTCAATAATCGAACCGAATGCAGGAAATTGTGAATCATCACGGGTTTGAAAACGTTTAACTCAAAATTTCCCTGCGAGCCGGCAAAACCGATTGTCGCGTCATTGCCGAAAACCTGCGCGGCGACCATTGTGATTGCTTCGGACTGAGTCGGATTAACTTTGCCGGGCATAATCGAAGAGCCGGGTTCATTTTCCGGCAGCGACAGTTCGCCCAAACCGCTGCGCGGTCCCGACGCGAGCCAGCGAATATCGTTGGCGATTTTCATCAAAGACGCGGCGAGAGTTTTGAGCGCGCCCGAAGCGAAAACGATTTCGTCGTGCGCCGAAAGCGCGGCGAATTTGTTCGGGTGCGAGCGAAAGGGAAGTCCGGTTAATTCGGCGATACGCGCCGCCGCTCGCTCGGCAAATTCAGGATGCGCGTTAAGACCTGTTCCGACCGCCGTGCCGCCGATTGCCAGATCGAACAAGCCGTTCAAAGCCATTCGCATCCGTTCGGCGTCGCGTTCCAGCAGATTCGCCCAGCCGGAGAATTCCTGTTCGACGGTGACTGGCGTCGCGTCCTGCAAATGCGTTCTGCCGATTTTGACGACGCCCGCAAATTCTTTCGCTTTTTGTTCAATTGCAACTTGCAAACGCTGAACTTCGGGGATGAGCAAATGCATTTGTTCGGCGGCGGCGATATACATCGCGGTCGGGAAGGTGTCGTTTGACGATTGCGATTTATTTACGTCGTCGTTCGGGTGAACCGGCTTTTTGCTGCCCATTTCGCCGCCCGCAATCTCAATCGCCCGGTTTGAAATCACCTCGTTGGCGTTCATATTGGTTTGCGTTCCGCTGCCGGTTTGCCAAACTTTGAGAGGAAAATGCGAGTCCAATTTGCCTTCGATCACTTCGTCAGCCGCTTGAACAATTAAATCCAACTTTTCCTGCGGCAGCTTGCCCAAATCGTGATTCGTCAGCGCGGCGGCTTTTTTCAGAACGCCGAGCGCGCGAATCATCTCGCGCGGCATTACATCGAAACCGATGTTGAAATATTTCAAGCTGCGCTGCGTCTGCGCCCCCCAGTAAACATCATTTGCGACTTCAATCTCGCCCATCGTGTCGCTTTCAATTCGTGTTTTCATCTGTATTTAAATCCTCTGCTGAAAAATAAACTTATTTCAAAAGACTTAATTATAATCCTTTAATGCCGCAACGAAAAATCTGTTTTTTATCGCCCGGTTAAATGTTTTGACAAAACAAAAAAAGACGAAACCGCGCGGCTTCGTCTTTTTTCAATTTTAAAATAAAAGCTAGTTTGATTTATCGAAACAAGTTTCTCCTTCTTTGCCTTCGAGACAGAGCAAAACCCGACCGTTGTCGTTTTTGACTTGCCAGTTATAAGTTTCGGTTTCGGCTGGCAGAGTCTTTTTATAATTGCCCGCCCGGTCGCACGAATCGTCGCGCGTAAATGTTGCGGGCGCGAAAGCAATCGTCATTTTGCCGCCGTTAATCGAAACTTTTCCTTTTTTTGTCGTAAAAATTTCCATTCGGCAGTTTGCGAGGCTCGTCGTTTGCATTATTCCGACATATTCAACACTGCCGTCAGCGGAAAACTCGTAGGTAAAACGCGACGCCCTGCCTGCAACCGAAACGCCGGAAACCGGATTTCGATACATACTTCCCGTGCTAGCCCAAATCCATTTGCCGCCGAGTTCACGCGGCGAAGAACCGTTTGCGCTCGGTTTGCTTTGTTTCGTTTCGATTGCCAAAGGCTCAGCCGAATTGTTGTTTTGATTTTCGGCAACCGCGTCTTCACGCGCCAGCATTTCGGTCAGAGCGATGACCAAGCCTTCGTCTGTCGGCACGAAAAAGCCGAGCAGAGCACGTTTTTGCGGTTCTTTGCGAAACAGGGTGAACATGACGAACTCGTTGTTTTTCTCGCCGATTTCATAAACCCAGCCCGCTTTTTGCAAATCCGTCTCGATTTTTTTCATTAACTGAATCGAGGTTGATTTTTTATAAATTTTGTCTGCAATTGTCAGGACTTCCGAATCGCCCTGCCGAATTTTATCGCCGCCGCTTGCGACGAGCTTTGCCAGCGTGTCTTTAATTTCCTGCGGAACGCTCGTTTCCTTAACTCTCAACGCGCCTGCGGGCAAAGTCGTGTTCGCCAGCGCAGAGCTTGTTGCAGGTTCCGTTTCTTCCATGTCTTGCGCCGGGCTTGTTTGATTGAGAGCGAAAACCGTTAGGATAACAAACCAGATAAAGGTGAATTTCTTGAGCATAAAATCGTTATCAAATCAGATAAATTTGTTTTGAGAATATTTACTGCATTGGTGTAAAAACGGAGAACGCCGTTTGCAGAATGATGATGAAAAATATGAAACAAAATATAAATTGACGTATTAACCGGTTTTGCATTCGGTCGTTCTCCATTTTTTCGCGTAGGGCAAAAATTACCCTCGATTTATAACGCGCAAAAAAACGAAAAACGGTATCGCCAAATAATCATTTTTCTACAAACCGGCGTATCAACCGAAGTAATAGAGGGAAAATATGAAACGCTCCGGCGCAATTTCAAATGCATCGGAGCGTTGCAGCATTAACTGTTTGGATTGTGGAAAAGAATTTCGAGCAGCGCAGGGGCTTATGCGAATCGCGGTTTTTGTGTTTGCTGAGAGCAAAAATCCGGTTGCTCATTTCTCTTTGGCGGGCATTTGCTGTATCCTCTAAAAGTCAAGTCTCCTTCCTTTTAGGAGACAATTAAGAGCCGTTCTGCCAAATTTCAGACAAAACAACCCACAGGAGACAAAATGAGATCATTGACCTTGGCGCGTCCATTGATGTTGACGCTTTTCGTCTTTTTCTTTTCATCAATTGCGATTAACGCACAAACTACTGCTTTTACTTATCAGGGGAAATTGACCGACAACACAAGCGCGGCAAACAGCACATATGATTTACAGTTTGCTTTGTATGACGCTCTGACAGTCGGAAATCAAGTCGGCACAACGCAAACACATACCGGAGTGATGCTCAACCGTGGAATTTTTACGGTTGACCTTGATTTCGGCTCGCAATTTCCGGGCGCTGACCGCTGGCTGGAAATCAGCGTCAAGAAACCTTCGGATTCGAGTTATACGACTTTACTTCCCAGACAGAAAATCAGTTCGGTGCCTTATGCGGTTCGCGCCCTTTCGGCAGCGGCAGCCGATTCTTTGTCTTCCGCCTGCGTCGGTTGCGTTACAGATTCACAAATCAATTCGGTTTCAGGCAGCAAAGTCACCGGAACGGTCGCTAATGCGACAAATGCCGCTACGGCTACAACGGCATCTACTGCGACAAACGCTACAAACGCTACAAACGCTACAAACGCCGCGACAGCTTCGAGCGTCAGCAGCTCAGCGGGTGATAGCGTTGTCACCGCAATCAACGCGAGTAGCTCCGCTATCAACACCGCAAAGGTCAGTGGAGATGTGGAACTGGCACCATCCGCGCAGCAAACAACGAGCAGCACCAACCACCTCATAAACCTCAAGCTCGTCGGCTCGCGCACGCTCGGCTCGCCCGGGCAGGACGCGCTCCTCTCGCTTAGCGCGAGCGGGTCGTATAAAGACAACCAGACCTACGACAAAGAGCGCTTCCGCGTTGATAACGACGGCTCGATTCTGTCCGTCGCCGATTACAGCGGCGGCGCCAACACCACCGCCCCAGCCGAGGGGGCGGGCACACGCTTCATGTGGTACGCGACCAAAGCGGCGATTCGCGCCGGTCAAATCAACGGCACGCAGTGGGACGACGCAAACATCGGACTATACTCGACGGCATTCGGCGAAAACGTGCGCGCGCTCGGCGACAACGCAATCGTGGTAGGTAAAAATTCGGTCGCGGCTAATACCGGCACGGTGGCTCTCGGCGAGGGGCACACGGCGACCGGCGCTAATTCGGTCGCGCTCGGTTACGGCGCGTCCACCTCGACCATCAACGGGTCGCCTCGAACCGGCACGTTCGTCTTCTCCGACCGCTCCGTCCCGCTTACATACGCGTTCAACGGCACCAGCCCCGATATAGAATCGCAGTTCCACCCAACGGTCACGAACTCGTTCAACGTGCGCGCCGTCAACGGCTCGTTCTTCTACACGAACACGGCGCTCACCACGGGCTTTATCTTCAATAGCACGACCGCGACGATGACGCTCACCAACAGCAAGCTCTCGATGAAGAGCGACGGCTCGACGGAATTGACCTCGAACTCAGGCGGCAGCGCCGGCGTCTCGCTCGCCGCAGGCGGCGGCGCGTGGAACAGCCTCTCCGACCGCAATATGAAAGACAATTTCAAAGCCGTTAATTCACGAGAGATTCTGCGGGGCGTTCTTGCATTGCCGATTTCAACCTGGAATTATAAAACGCAGGATGCTTCGATTAGACATATCGGCGCGATGGCGCAGGATTTCAAAGCCGCTTTCAAAGTAGGCGAAGACGACAAACACATCTCCACGATTGACCCGGACGGCGTTGCGCTCGCAGCAATTCAAGGCTTGAACGAAGAACTCAAAGACGAACTGAAAACACGCGATGCGAAAATCGAGCGCCTCGAAACTCAGCTCAAACAGCAGCAGGTCGTGATCGAAGGAATGAAAAAACTGCTCTGCGCGAACAATCCAAACGCAGATGTTTGCAAATAAAACGGACGAATGACAATAAAATGCATTGTTATGTTTCGCGGTTTAAATTTATTTGGCATAATCAATTAGACTTGCTCTTCGGTGAATGAGTAACTGCTGATAAGATCAGCCAATTACACCTTAAACTATCAATCACCGCTGTTAGAAACGGAACAATCCGCGATTCTCAAACGCGATTTATAAAATCAAATGCGCGACGGAATCGGCAATCGCCGGATTGCAAATCGAATAAGGCAAATTAGATGAAAAATAAAGCTCTATTAATTTTATCCATACTTTTGGCGACCTGTTTATTCTCGTCTGCAGCCGCAGCGCAGTCGAACGGCAATTATACGATTACGCAATCGGTCATCGCCGGAGGCGGCGGCACAAGCTCTTCGGGCAACACCTTTTCAGTGACCGGAACACTCGGACAATCCGCCGCCGGAACTGTTTCAAGCAACGGTAATTTCTCTCTTGCCGGAGGATTTTGGACGGCTGCGCCTGCCGGAACAATTGTAATCAGCGGAAATGTTACAAAAAACGGAAATGCTCTTCCGGGCGTGACGGTCTATTTGTCCGGCTCGGCAAGCGGCTCGACGACTACCGACGGCTCCGGTTATTACGAGTTTACGGGGTTACTTATTAACGGAACTTACACGGTCACGCCGTCGCTGGCTAATCACGTATTTAGCGATACTGTATCAAATAATTCTTCGGTAACTTTCACTAATGTACAGGAAGATAAAATTGCTGACTTTATTGCGACTCAATGCTCGTATTTGCTGACGCCGGACGCAGTAAATGTTGCGGCAGGCGCTACGACGGGAAGCTTTACAGTCACCGCGCCGGCAGGTTGCCCGTGGACGGCTGTTTCTAATAACGATAGTTGGTTATCAGTCACATCGGCATCGCCGGGCAGCGGAAACGGAACGGTCAATTATTCCGTAGCCGCCAATTCAAATGCCGGGCGTGTCGGTACAATTACCGTTGCCGGACAAACCTTCACCGTTACCCAAGCCCTTGGTCATAGCATTTCAGGCATCGTTACTTACGGAACAAATCTGTCGAAATTCGTTCAGGGCGTATTGTTATCGGCAATCGGTACAACTTCCGTCTTTGACACGACGGATTCGATGGGCGCTTATCAACTCGACGGATTAACAAATGGAGGAAATTACCCGGTTACACCGACAAAGAGCGATGATATAAACGGCATTTCTCCATTTGACGCAACGATGATTCTTCGTCATATCGCAGCTAACGGACAGGGACCAAATGCCTTGAATGCAAATCAACAAATTGCCGCTGACACAAGCGGCGACGGAAACATCACTCCGTTTGATGCAACTCTGATTTTGAGATATTTGGCTGCCGGAGGACCGAATGCCAACACGGGTCAAACAGGAACCTGGAAGTTTGATCCGGTTTCTAATCCGCATCCTGCTTTGAACAGCAGTGTTTCCGGTGAGAATTACACAGCTATTCTGATTGGAGAAATCAACGGTGATTGGACACCTCCCGCTTCTTTGGGTGAGATTGAGGCAGCCGAACGGCAATAGCCGGAAATTGAAATCGAGCCGCAGGAAATCGAAGCCAATTACGAGCTGGGCAAAATCGCCCGCGAGCGCGGCGGGCTGGAACGCGCTTTGCGGCATTTTTCGATTGTCGCCGAACAGGATGAAAAACACGCGCTGAATGAAATCCGGCGAGAAATCGGCGCGACGTATTTTGACGCCAGAGCTTACGCCGAAGCGCGAATTCTTTGAAAAATTCGTCGAGCGCCGCCCGTTCGACCCGGAAGGCTTGTTTCGTCTGGGACAAACTTTAAAGGCTTTGAATTTAAATCAAGAAGCCGGTGAAATGTTCCGCCGCTGCGTCGAAGCCGCGCAAACTTCGCCTGATAATCGGCGCGGACAGCGGCGCAAATTGGGCGCGTATGGCGTAAAAACAACTCGCGGTCTGGAACTGTTTTAAATTGAATAAACGGTAAAGATATTTACAATGCCGAAACGCCGCAGATGCCGAGTTTTTATTTTTCTTAAACTCAGCGTCTGCGGCGTTTCGGCATTTCAATTTGATATTCGTTTAATAATACTTCGGACAGTTTTTTAGACAGTGAAGCCCAATAAACAAAGGCTTTCCGAATTGGCAAAACGATTTATTCTTTCATTGCTTGGAGAGAAAACTATTCGTTCAATAGGGTGATTCATTTAACAGGGATAGAATTGCGGCGCTAGTTAAAAGCCTGAGTATAGCTTCCTCTCCGACAGCAACATCAGCTTTTAAAACGCCGGTTTCGTCAATAAGGTAAGCTATGGGAGTGGCGAACATTCCATAAAGTCGAGAAATCTCCCACTTTCGTTGCAGCACTATCGGGAATGATAAGTCGTACTCTGCAGCTTTCATACGGTTAGCTTCAACTTCTCCTCGGCTCACCATTATGATTTGTACATCAGGAGTTCGACGGTGAAGATGTTCTAATTTTGGAGCAAGTTGATTACATGGACCGCAGTCAGGATCTGAAAACACTAATAGCACTTTTTGACCTAAATAATTCTCAAGTGAAAGATACTCCCCGTTGAGTGACGATAGGCGAAACAAGGGGGCTGGCGTCCCTTTCTGCAATCCGTTACGGTTAATATTACTGTCCGCTAAAGAACGATTTCCTTTATGTTCAATGTTTCCATTTCCTCCCATAACTGAATCGTTTTTATTTGCATTTTTTTCGACTGAAGATTTTTTACCTGCCAATAATAAAAGAGAAGGCGCGCCGACAGCAATTTCACTAGCAATAATACCTTTTTCATCAATCAGATACCCCATTGGTGTACCCTCTGCCCGGTAGAGAAGATTTATCTCATTTTGCTTTTGAAGGAGAACCGGACAAGATATTTTATATTTCTCCACAAGCATTTTAATATCGTCCGGCTCGCCTGTGGAAACAACTAAAGGCATTGGATTCACATTTTGCCCATCTTGCTGTAGCTCTGCAATTGCAGGAGCCATTTCTATGCAAAAATTACATTCGGGGTCAAATAAAATTAATAGTACACGCTGACCAAGCCATTGAGATAACTTATGTTTCTTACCGTCTAAATCCTCAAGTTCAAATTCCGGAGCAGCGGTTCCGACTGGCAATGCCGGAGATGCACTGACCATTTGCGATAGCTGTGAAAACACTTCGTTGTATTGAGCAAGTTGCTGCTCCACAGCTTCTAGTCTAGACAGAATCTCGCTGTTCTTATATGTCATATTAAGAATTTCGCTGTTCTTATATGTCATATTACGGATAGACCAATAAGCAATACCACATCCTGCGAGGAAAGCACTTCTCCATATAATTTTACGAACATTATGATTGCTGTATATTGAAAAATTGTTTTGCATAACAGATTTGTTTTGCATAAAAGAATAGTATTTAAATTAAATTAATTTTCTAGTTCAGATAAATACGTACTTCGAAATAGAATTAATTGATTACTGCAAAGTTTTTATATTAAAAGCAGTATCTATCAGGCGCATTTCTACAAATAATTTCACAGCTGTTGTGAAAACTATAAAATGTTTCAGTAATCACAAATGACGGGAGCCATTTTCGTCCGTGCCATATTTGAACGAAGCTGACTCCCTGTTTTCTGCAAAATCAATTCTTAGCATTTACTTATGCAAAATTGATAACCGGCTTGAACACCAGCTAAGCATACAGCAACTGCTGGACCTGAAAGAGCAGCGCATCCTGTGGCTGCAACAGCCCTAGCCGCCTCACAACCTAATTTACACCATATTCCCTGTGCCTGAAGTCCTCCCGCAGCGCCACCAGCACTTAGTGTTCCTGCTCCTCCTCCTCCCACTGACGGTTCATTTGCATCCGGTGTGATAGCCTCTCCAAAAGAAATGGCTACCAAATTACTTATCCTCGCTTGATCGTCACCTGCGAGACTGTTCCAATCCTTGTCGTTCACTTTAATTCCGTTCGCCATAATATTCCTCTTTCTTAGGACCGTTTATATTACACGGTCAACAAGCGTTAATTGTGCCCTACTGTTACCAAACAGTAAGAGGGTGAAGTTGTATTCTCACCCGTCGAAAAACCTTTTAAGCCCGGTCTGGGATTTCATCTGATCAGTTGGCGAGCGGCTGGATCTGTTGGATCATTTAATATTTCTAACTCTGCCAATTGATTCCGTATATTTTCTATATCAGCTTCATCTTTAACATACGCAAACCCCATTCTGCTCACTTCAGGATCTTTGGCATTAGGTTTTAACAATCTTGCTAAGTGGATTCCCTCAATTGAGTTAATCTCAGCCAAGGCATTTTCCTGCTGTTGCTGTGATATATCCGGCTTGAATGAAAACATTAAAGAGCGCATAAAAAGTTTAGAAGATGACAATAATTATTTCAGTAGCTTCTCAAGGTTTAGTCGCCCGGCACCATAATCTGGGTCCCAATTTAAACCGTTCATTCCTTGTAGTTTGTCTGAACTCTTCATCAGTAATTCTTTTGCGTCTTGAGGGCTCGTCTTACCTTTGTTTGCTAACAATAACGCGACTGCAGCCGTAACATGCGGAGTTGCCATTGATGTACCAGAATCCGCAAAATAATCTGTCTCACGACTGATTGGTTGACCTTCAATCATATTACCTGACCCCGGAATGGCTAGGAAACCATATTGCCCCGGGTAAGTTGGTAAGGTTGACCAAATACCCACGCCCGGCGCACAAAGAGCTATGTGATTACCTCGATTAGAAAAATCCGCAATAGTATCATCGATACTTGTCGCCCCAACTGCAATAACATTATTCATTGCTGCCGGGTAGAAGATTGGGCTTCCTTTCATTCTTGAGTTTCCCATAGCTGCAACAATGATGGTGCCTTTGGCTAACAAAAGGTTGATTAAACGATCTTCCTCAGGATCAGGGCTTGCCGTTCCGCCTATACTAAGATTTATAACATCAATATTAAGATCAAGGCAGTCAGCGAGTGCTCGTCGGTACATTATCGGATCAACTTCGTATACAAAAGCGGGTCCAAATGGAGCCATCTCCAAATCTGTTTTGTCATCGAATATCTTCCAAACGAATAATTTGCAGTCGCATATTCCGGTAATCCCGAAGTTGTTTTTCAAAGCACAAATTATACCTACAACATGCGTACCATGACCTACAATATCGTTTTCAGTTGAGGATTCAGGCAAATCACTATAAGTAAAAGTATAATCGTCTTTACTAACAGCACCCTTAAGATCCGGATGATTATAATCAACACCGGTATCTAACACCGCAACTCGTATGTTTGTAGCTTTTTTAAATCCGGCGCAAGCTTGAGCCTCTTCCCAGCGAATTTTTCTTAGATTCCACATTGCCACATCATTTGGTGGGACCGTTGCATCGAGCAAGTAACGCTTGGGCACCCTTGAAGCAAATTCCACATGAGGGTCATTGGCAAAAGCTGTTTGGAGTTGCAACAAATCACTATTTTTAGTTAGCTCAAGGATATTTACGCCGGTATGTATGCTACTGCTGGAGGTTGGATTAAGAGAGTTAATAAAAATTCCTAATGCGCCCATGCCACTACCTAAACTAGCCTGGGGTTGGCTGCTTGGACGAGTTAACGGCACAACACGCTTGATCATGCCGGCTCTTTCAAAAATAGATAATGCAGAGAATCCGGGAGAACTTAGTAAATTACTTAATATAGAGGGGCTTGAACTTGCAAGAGATGTTGGCGCGGCTGACGGTCTTACCTTAACTATAAGCATTCCTTCATGGTATGCAGAAAGATTATCGCTGTATAAATAGGAAGATTGCATTTAGACAATTTGCTCCTCTCAACTTACCTTGCTAAGGTCATTTCTAAAGAAACTAATCAACTTAGAGATGGATAGATACTTTTTCAAAAAGGTAGCTTCAAACTTTCAATGAAAAAGTAAAACAGCTAATTTCGGCATTAATATAGTTGACTCAGATAATGTCGCTACCGATTTATCTTTCTTTTGCAAGAGAACTGATTTGAAACTGATCTGACAAATCTTCGTGTTTCCGCAAGTATTAATTAAGTCAATCGCGTTCCTGCCTTTTCGCGTTTTTTTGCCTTCATTAACTAACGCACCGAAACGGACAAAAAACTATCATCACTCGGATATTTTTTTTCAGGATTTTTTTTCGCTCCACTGCAAACTAAAAGATGGCAAAAATTAGGCGATAAAAGTATGCCGCTGAATCAAGTATATTAATGCCCTAATCTCCATGAAATAAGCATATCAATTCTTGAACCTAGATAAATTTAGTAAGCTTATAGACCATAGGATTTATTTTGTCAAGATGTGGACAGCCTGACCGCTTATCAATTATGAAAAAATAAGAAAAACAAACCTAAGCGCTGGGCTTCCTCGCTCGCCCTGAGCGCCGAGAGACGCGAAAACGGGCATTAATTTATCGGCTCTCAGTGATAGAAAGCGAGGAGCACCACGCTCCAGTCAAAAGTGATTAGCGGTCAGGTGGACAGCAATCGGCGCTCGAATCGAACAGCAGAACGAGAAAGCGCACTTTAATCAAAAAAGAAAGGCACAAGAATTTTACTCTTAAGAATCGGTATTTTCTATTGGCGACCGATAACGCAAAAGCTGCGTTTGACAATAAAGTTCGTCAAAGCGCATTTGCCAAAACCAAAGTTTAGATATTTTCAATGGTTAATCGTTAACCAAAACTGATTAGCGGTCAGATGCTTAATAAGCGTTGAGAAACTCTCGCGTTGTTTGTTTTGAGTAAAATTGTCTCAAAGCCGGAAACAGGCTTATAATTTTTGTGAAACTTTGAGCAAACATTAATTTCATATTTTTATCAACGAGGAGCTAAAAAATTGGCAGAAACATTTGACGTAACGATAATCGGTGCGGGACCGGGCGGTTATGTGGCGGCTGTGCGCGCGGCGCAATTAGGGTTAAAAGCCGCCATCATCGAAAAAGAAAAGGGCGCGCGTCTGGGCGGCACTTGCGGTTTGCGCGGCTGCATTCCGACTAAGCAGCTTTTGATGTCGGCTCATTTGTACGAGCAAACGCAGCATTTAAAAGAATTCGGAATCAATGTCGGCGATGTCGGATTCGATTGGGGCGCGGTGCAGAAGCGCAAGGAAAACATCGTCAAGAAAAACTCGGACGGCGTATCTTACCTGATGAAAAAGCACAAAATTCCGGTTTATAACGGCTTTGGCAAAATCACGGGCGCGGGAAAAATCGAAGTCACGAAAGACGATGGCACAAAAGAAACCGTCAACACCAAAAACATCATCATCGCCACCGGCTCGGTCGTCAAACCGTTTCCCGGTTTTGAAACGGATGGCGAGCGTATAGTTAATTCCGACCACGTTTTAGAGTTGCAAAAAGTCCCCAAATCTCTAATCGTAATGGGCGCGGGCGCGGTCGGCGTCGAGTTTGCCAGCGTCTATGCACGCTTCGGTTCGGAAACAACGATTGTCGAATTTATGCCGCGACTGCTGCCGATTGAAGACGAAGAAGTCTCGAAAGAGCTTGAACGGGTTTTCAAAAAACGCGGCATCAAATCTCAAACCAACACAAAGCTTGAAAAACTGGAAAAGACGAAAGACGGCGTGAAAGTCACCGGAACATCAAATGGCAAACAAGTTGTTTTGGAAGCCGAAATGTTTCTCGTCGCGGTAGGACGAATGCCTTATCTCGAAGGCTTGGGTTTGGAGAACACCAAAGTTCAGGTTGATAAACGCGGCACAATCGTCGTTGACGAATTTTGCAGAACCGGAGAACCCGGAGTTTTCGCCATCGGTGACGCGATTGCGACTCCGTGGCTCGCTCACCTCGCTTCAAAAGAAGGCATTATGGTCGTCGAGCAAATCGCCGGACAACAAGCAGAACCGATTAATATGCGCCTCGTCCCGAACTGCACTTACTGCGACCCTGAAGTGGCGAGCGTCGGTTTGACCGAACAGAAAGCCAAAGAAGAAGGTTACGACGTAAAAGTCGGCAAATTTCCGTTTTCGGCTTCGGGCAAAGCGCGCATTTTGGGCGAAACAGACGGTTTCGTCAAAGTCGTTTCGGAAAAGAAATACGACGAAGTTCTCGGCGTCCACATCATCGGACCGCACGCCACCGAACTGCTCGCCGAAGCCTGCGTCGCAATGCGGCTCGAAACAACCGCCGACGAATTAGGCAGAACAATCCACGCCCACCCGACAGTTTCCGAAAGCATTATGGAAGCCGCTGAAGGCGTGCATAATTTGACGATTCACATTTAGAGCATTTAACAACGAAAAAGCTAAACGGTCATTCGGATTTTCTACCGGAACGACCGTTTTTTATTGTTCAATGTTCACCTCTTTGCTAACCTGAAAAAGTGCGGGAAATTATCTTTTACACGACGAAAAACGGTTCGTCTCCGATTGAAGAATTTCTCGACTCGCTTCCGGCAAAACAGGCGAAAAAGGTGACTTGG
>DASWLV010000046.1:0-11114 GCA_036400075.1 Pyrinomonadaceae bacterium | reverse complement strand
TTCCAGAGTTTTTCCGCGAGGTCTTTGATTTTGGAATCATTCGGCGCGCTCGCGCGGCTGGAATTGTTGAGATAAACGCGCACGATTTGCGCGAATATGCTCACAACAAGCACAAAATGACCGACGACCGACCGTTTGGCGGCGGCGACGGAATGGTGATGAAGCCCGAACCGATTTTCGCCGCGATTGAAAGTTTGACCGGCACGATTGAGCGCGAAAATTATCCGGCTGGAACGCGAGTAATTTTGTTGACGCCGCAGGGAAAAGTTTTTAAACAAACTGTGGCGCGGGAATTTGTTGAAAACGCAAATCATCTGATTTTGATTTGCGGGCGTTACGAAGGCGTTGACGAAAGAGTTAATGATGCTCTTGTGACGGACGAAATCTCGATTGGAGATTACGTGCTTTCAGGCGGCGAACCGGCGGCGATTGTCGTCGTTGACGCTTTGACAAGATTGATTCCCGGCGCTTTGGGAAGCGAAACCAGCGCAGTGAACGATTCATTTGAAAACGATTTATTGGATTGCCCGCATTACACGCGACCGGCGGATTTTCAGGGAAGACGAGTACCGGAAGTTTTATTAAACGGCAATCACGCCGAAATCGGAAAATGGCGGCGGCAGAAGGCTTTAGAAAAAACAGTTAAAAATCGCCCGGATTTGCTGGCGGATTTATTGGAGACAGAGAAATGAATAAATTAGATATAGTTGAAAACACACAATTAAGAACCAACATTCCCGATTTTCAGCCGGGCGACACGGTTCGCATTCACGTCCGCATCAAGGAATCGGAAACCAAAGAGCGTTTGCAGGCATTTGAAGGCGTTTGCATCGCCCGCAAACACGGCGGCGTCCGCGAAACGATTACGGTTCGCAAAGTCGGCGCGGGCGGAATCGGAGTCGAGCGCATTTTCCCGCTCCACGCGACGATTATTGACCACATTGACGTGGTTCGCCGCGGTCGCGTCCGTCGCGCCAAGCTTTATTATCTGCGTAACTTGCGCGGTAAAGCGGCGCGCATTAAAGAACTCGATACACGCGCCAGAGATGCGGCTCGAAAAGCCGCTGCCGAAGCGAATAAATAAATGGCAGTCGGCTTGCTGTTTGAGACGGAAGCGAAATCAAAAGGCTTTCGCTTCGTCGCCGGAGTTGATGAAGTCGGGCGCGGCTGTCTCGCAGGCTGCGTAGTCGCTGCGGCAGTCGTGCTCGATTTGGAAAAGCCTTTGCCCGAAGGCTTGAACGACTCGAAAAAGCTGTCGGCGAAACGGCGCGAAAAGATTGCCGAAGAAATTCGCCAAACGGCTTTGTGCTATTCAATCGCGCAAGTCGAAGCCGACGAGATTGACCGCATCAACATTCTGCAAGCCACAAAAAAAGCGATGATTTCAGCCGTTACGGGATTAAATCCGGCGGCTGATTTCGTTTTAATAGACGCCGTTCAGTTAAACAATTGTCCATTGCCGCAAAAATCCATCATCGGCGGCGATGCGGTTTCCGCTTCGATTGCCGCCGCTTCCGTCATCGCCAAAGTTTACCGTGATAATTTAATGCGCGAACTGGACGCCGTTTATCCCGCATACGGTTTCGCCAAACACGCCGGTTACGGCACGAAAGCGCATTTTGAAGCACTCCGCACGTACGGCGCTTGCCAGATTCATCGCAAATCTTTCAAAGGAGTTTTGCCTGTAGATTTATAAAAATATGTCCAAAGTCGAAGTTATCGTTAAAATTGAAGATTCGTCGGCAGATAAAATGTCGGAAATTGCCAGACAATGCGAGCAGGCTGGAATGCGTGTCGGGCAGCAGATGAAATCGCTCGGAATGATTTCCGGCGAGGTCGAGCGCGGGAATATCGGCAAGCTCGAACGGATTCGCGGCGTCGCTTACGTCGAGGAATCGCGCGAAATTAAGCTGTAAATTGTCTGCATTTCGTTTAACCGGCGCGTTTGTTGTAATCTTCTGGAAAGATGACGACGGAAAATCTGACGCTCGAATTTGAATCGGGAACGCTCGTTTTGCAGGGCGCGAGCCGGGAATTTGATGTTCCCGGCTTTTTCGTTTGGGACGAGCGAATCAGACAATTTCGCGCGCCTGCCTTTTTTTATCGTCATATCGTCAAGGATTTTCTGCGACGAAAACAAGAGTTTCAGGACAAAGCCAGAAAATATTTAAAATTTGATTTTGCGGCGAAATTTTACGTCGAGCCGCGCCCGTATCAAAGCGAAGCCGTCGAGGCTTGGCGCGCGGCGGAAAGATGCGGGTGCGTAATTCTGCCTACCGGCGCGGGCAAAACTCACGTCGCGCAGATGGCGATTGAATTATGCGGGCGTCAAACGCTCGTCGTCGTGCCGACACTGGATTTAATGAATCAGTGGTACGATTTGCTGGTTTCGACTTTTCCAGCGGAAATCGGTTTAATCGGCGGCGGTTTTTACGAAATCGGCGCAATTACCGTAACGACTTACGCCAGCGCGTTCCGGCATATGGAACGAATCGGAAATCAGTTCGGGCTGGTGATTTTCGACGAAGTTCACCATTTGCCGAGCGAAGGCGGTTATGCTTACGCCGCCGAATTTTGTCTCGCTCCGTTCAGGCTCGGTTTAACTGCGACGCCGGAAAGAACCGACGGCGGCGAAGAGCGTCTGAATCAGCTTGTCGGCGAAATCGTTTACCGGCGCGAGGCGCAGGAATTTGCCGGAGAGTTTTTGGCTGATTATACGGTCGAGCAGTTGACGGTTGATTTGTCTGCCGAAGAACGCGAGGCTTATGAATACGAGCGGCAGATTTTCCGCGAATTTTTGCGGCGCAATAATTTATCTTTCGCCGGAATTGACGGCTGGAAACGATTTATAATGCAAAGCGCTCGCAGCGAAGCTGGACGCCGCGCGATGAAGGCTTTTCGTGAATCAAAACGGATTGCGCTCGGAACCGAAGCGAAAATGCGCGTTTTGCGAGATTTGCTCGTGCGGCATCGCCACGACAAGGTTTTGATTTTCACGGCGGAAAACGCCGCCGTTTATCGCATTTCACAGGATTTTCTGATTCCCGCAATCACGCACGAAACCAACGTCAAGGAACGCAAACAGTGGCTCGAAGCATTTAACCGGGGCGATGTTTTGTCGCTCGTCACGTCAAAAGTTTTAAACGAAGGCGTCAATATTCCCGATGCTTCCGTCGCAATCATTCTTTCCGGTTCGGGTTCGTCGCGCGAGCATATTCAGCGTTTGGGCAGAATCTTGCGGAAAAAAGGCGACAAACAAGCCGTGCTTTACGAAGTCATCACTCGCGACACGACCGAAGAGCACATCTCGCGCCGCCGCACCGATGCGCGCCAATTTCACGAAGCCAAATCTGCCAGCAAGCCGAACTTGTTTGATTAAGCAAAGTAAATTTTAAAACCCAGATTCAATTCGCTGCGTAACATAACGTTAGATTTGAGTATTTCTGTTCTCTTCAATTCAAGAAACTTGAAAACAATTTAACGAAAGATTTATGAACCGTTCCAAAATTCTTCTGTTGTGGCTGGTTTTGCTTTGCACGCCGGCTTTTGTTTTGGCGCAGACCACAGGCGATCCGGCGACGTTAACGATTGACCGGATTTACAATTCCGCCGAGTTTAATCCGCAAGGCATCGGGCAGATTCGCTGGCTGAAATCCGGCGACGCTTATTCGAAAATCGAGCGCACGCCCGACGGCAAGGGCGTTGATCTGGTCAGCTACGACGCGGCGACAAATAAGCGCGACATTTTGATTCCCGCCGCTAAATTAATTCCGCAAGGTCAGACTTCGCCGCTTGCGCTGCACGGCTACGAATGGTCTGCCGACAATCAAAAACTGCTCGTTTACACAAACTCGAAAAAAGTCTGGCGTTTGAACACGCGCGGCGATTATTGGGTTTTGGATATTCCGAGCGGCAAATTGACGAAACTCGGCGGCAACGCCGCCCCTTCGACTTTGATGTTTGCCAAATTTTCGCCCGACGCCACGCGAGTCGGTTATGTGCGGGAAAATAATTTGTACGTCGAAAACGTTGCGGACGGGCGCATCACGCAGCTTACGAAAGACGGCTCGAAGACTTTGATTAACGGAACGTCCGATTGGGTCAATGAAGAAGAATTCAGCTTGCGCGATTGCTGGCGCTGGAGTCCTGACGGCAAATCAATCGCCTTCTGGCAATTCGACGCTTCGGGAATCAAAGATTTTATTTTGATTAACAACACGCTCGATGTTTATCCGGTTTTGACTCAAATTCCGTATCCGAAAGCCGGAACGACAAACGCTGCGGTGCGCATCGGTGTTATCAGCGCTGACGGCGGCGAGATTCGCTGGATGAATACGCCCGGCGATTTGCGTCAGAATTACGTGGCGATGATGGATTGGACGGACAATTCCAATGAAATTATTTTGCAGCATCTCAATCGTTTGCAAAACACGCTGCAATTAATGATTGCCGATGCAAGAACCGGAAATGTGCGGACAATCGTGACCGAAAAAGACGACGCCTGGGTTGAAGTTTTTATGCAGAAAATGCGCTGGCTCGCTGGCAATAAAAGCTTTTTGTGGATGAGCGAGCGCGACGGCTGGCAGCACGTTTACACGGTTGCGCGCGACGGTTCAAACGCGAAATTGATCACGCCCGGAAATTTTGATGTAGTTAACATTTCTTCTGTAGACGAACCGGGCGGCTGGCTTTATTACATCGCTTCGCCGGAAAACGCCACTCAGCGTTATTTATATCGCTCACGTCTTGACGGAAGCGGCGCGCCCGAACGAATCACTCCGAGCGACCAGGCAGGCTGGCACAATTACAACATTTCGCCAAACTCGCGTTGGGCGGTTCACAATTATTCCGCTTTTTCCAAAGTTCCGCGTTTCGAACTGGTTAATTTGACGAACAAATCGCTCGTTCGCATGATGATGGATAACGCCGAATTACAGAAGAAAGTTGATGCGATTCGCAAAGCGCCGCACGAATTTTTCCGCGTTGATGTCGGCGGCAATGTGACGCTTGACGGCTGGATGATCAAGCCGCCGGATTTCGATCCGAATAAAAAATATCCGGTTCTGTTTTTTGTCTATGGAGAACCTGCGGCGCAAACCGTTTTGGATTCTTGGCAGGGCGATGATTATTTCTGGTATTTGATGCTCGCGCAGCAGGGCTACATCATCACGAGTGTTGACAATCGCGGCACGCCTGCGCCGCGCGGTCGCGAGTGGCGCAAAAGCATTTACCGCAAAATCGGCGTAATTAATTCGCAGGATCAGGCAAACGCTGTCAAAGCGTTGACCGCGAAGATGCCTTTTCTCGATGCGTCGCGCGTCGGAATCTGGGGTTGGAGCGGCGGCGGAGTTTCGACTCTGAACGCGATGTTTCGTTACCCGGATGTTTACAAAATGGGAATGGCGGTCGCGCCGCTTGCCGATATGCGTTATTACGACACGATTTACACCGAGCGCTATATGGGCTTGCCGCAACAAAACGTCGAAGATTTCAAACAAGGCGCGGCGCTTAATTTTGTCGAAGGCTTGAAAGGCGATTTGCTGATCGTTCACGGTACGGGCGACGATAATGTGCATTATCAAGGCACCGAAATATTGATTGACAAGCTGATTGCTGCCAACAAACAGTTTACAATGATGGCTTACCCAAACCGCACGCACGGCATTTTTGAAGGCGAAAATACGACGCGGCATTTATACACGCTCTTGACGCGCTATTTAAACGAGCATCTGCCCATCCAGCAAACGGGCGCGCGTTAAAGCAAATAAAAAAACAGAAGCCCGCGCGTGAGCAAGGGCGGATTCAATTGCCGAATAAATCCGCCCTTGCTCACGCGCGGGCTTCTGTTTTGCAAGAAATTTTTGCGGGCGACGTTCTTTTCGGAACAAATTGCCGCATTTGCGGTTCAAAAGAAGCGGAGGCTTTTATGGCGAAATTTACAAATCCTTTGGCGAATGTGCGAGTGGCTTCGCCGTGTCCGGCGAATTGGGACGAAATGGTCGGGGACGAGCGAAAACGTTTTTGCGGGCAATGCAAATTGAATGTTTACAATTTGTCGGGAATGCCGCGAGACGAAGCTGAAAATCTTTTGCTGAATGCCGAAGGTCGGTTGTGCGTCAGATTTTATCGCCGAGCCGACGGCACGGTTTTGACGCAGGATTGTCCGGTTGGCTGGAAAGCTTTAAAAAGAAAAGTTTCCCGGACTGCGACCGCCGCCTTTTCGTTTGTAGTTGGACTTTTCGGCGGTTTCGGATTTAACTCGGCTTTTAACCAATCTTCCGAAACGACCCGAGAAGCTGCTCTGCCGGTTGTCCCTATAACCCGAGAAATGAATGAAAAACCAATAATGGACGGGATTGGGAACGATGGGCAGATGATAAATTTGCCGCAAACTGAATTGCCAAAACTTGAACCTGTAAATGTTAATTCGAATGTTGCGTTCGTTGGAATGTGGATTAACGAAAACTCAAACCGTCAAAGCAAACGCGCAAAAACAACTAGAAAATAAAAATCCGAAGGCAATTTAAAGCCTTCGGATTTTTATTTTATGTGAAATTTCATTTATTGATTCTTCGCAAAATAACCTTGTCGAGCGCGAATTCTGAGCGCCGGGCGATTATTTAAACCGGCGCGTAATTTGACGTATCTGCCTGCGGGATATTCGGATTCCGAATAATATTGCAGCAAATACTGCGCTCGCAGCTCGGCGGAAATCTGGCGGAAAATGCGTTCGAGGATGGCGACGTTTTGCTGTTCAAAGCTCGAAGTGTTTTTCTCGCTGGCGAACTGCGGCAGAAAAGCCGTTCCGCCGGTTTCGTCGGCAAACGTTTGCATCCCGTTTTGCGCGCGCTGGCTCGCCACATTCAACCGCACGGAAGGTCCAGACGGATTGAGCGAATAAAAAACGGTGTCGGCGTTTTGCAGCGCTTTTAAAACGGCGGCTTGCGCGGGCGCGTGTGCTTTTGCCGTGATTGATTCGCGTTTTTCGAGGTCTTTGCGGGTTAATTTATTAACATCCAGATTTTTGTCAAATGAGCGCGCCGTACTTCTGGTGTATTCGCTGTAATTATCTTCGCCGTCGGAAAGCACCAAAATCACGCGGCGCGAACGCGGAGGCGCAGCTTCGGTTAAATATTTTGCCGCCGCCATAACCGTATCGTAAAAGGCGGTCGAGCTTTGCGTGGCGGCGACCGAGCGAACTTTAAGGGCGGCGTTTTCGGCTGTGTCGCGTTTTTGCGCCAGAACGGGTTTGTCGGTAATCAAAAAGATGGTCGCGCGGTCGTCGGCGCGCATTACACTGCGCAAAAATTCGGCGGCGGCGCTTTTCTCCAAATCGAAAATCTTGTTCGTACTGCTCGAAACGTCAATTAAAAGCGCAATTTCCAGCGGCACTTGTTCGGCGCTGCCGACTTCCTCGATTTGCTGCGATTTGCCTTCTTCCTCAATCCGAAAATCGGTTTTCGCCAAATTTTGCACCGGCTGTCCGGCGCTGTCGGTTACCGAAACCGGAACCGTAACGAGCGTTGATGTGACGCGCAAAACTTCGCCCTCGTCATCCGGTTTTGGCGGCGGGGTCGGCGTCGGCGTTTGTGCGGCAACAGACAAAAATAAAAACGCGGCGACCGGAAAAGCGAAAAATAGTTTTTTGAGCATTTTGTTCAGCACAATTTAATCCTTTTCGGGAAAAATAAAAACGCGGAAAGCGCGAATTCGTTAATGCAAATTCGACTTTCCGCGCTCCGGTTAATGCCGCAAATTATTGTTCTTGCGGTTGTTGACTCTGGGTTGTCGGGTTGGTCACGTTGACGGTTTGATTCAAACCGCGGCTGACCAGCAATTTGACTTCGACGCGACGATTTTGGGCGCGTCCTTCGCGCGTTGTGTTGTCCGCGACGGCTTTTGTATCCAATTCGCCGAAACCGTAAGCCGGTAAAATGCGGCGAAGCGGAATGTTATGGTTTTCAACCAGATATGAAATCACCGAATTTGCGCGACGTTCGCTTAAAAGGCGATTTTTCTCAGAGCTGCCCGTTGCATCGGCATAGCCTGTAATTTCGATGACAAAGCCTTTTGCGCTTCCGACGCCTTGAGCCAATTGATCGAGTTGAGTTTTGGCTTCAGGCGAAAGAACCGCGCTGCCGACTTTGAAAGTAACGTTCTGTTGCGTTTGAACAACGTAATCATCTACATCGCTAATGCGTTGGTTGGTCGCGTTGACGCCGGCAACCGCCGCATCAGCCGTATCTTGAGCGGCTCTCGCGCCGCCGCGAGCGGCGTTTGAAATCGCTACCAATTCATCGAGCTGACCTGATAAACGCTGTGCGTTGGCTTCGGCTTCGGTCAGGCGACCTTCTACGGGAGTAACGCGCGTTTCGATTGATTGCGCGACGCGCAGATCATCTTCGCCGAAACGGATTTTTTCAGCCATCACCGCGCCGTTTTGTCCGCCGCGACCTTCGGCTTCCATCATCAAACCGCGAACGAGCATTTCACCGGCAAAGCTTCTGCCGCTGCCGTACCATTTTTTCGATTTGATGCTCGTGTTATCGCCGATCATCACTTGCGATACCGAACCGTTATCTTCTTTAACGGTCAACATATTGCCGTTGCGTTCGGTAATAACTCCGCGCACCTTCGCTTTTTGTCCGCTGGAAACGGTGCGCGTTTGCCCCGTGTTGTTTGTCGTGTTTGTATTCTGAGCTAACGCCGTCGGCGCAGTCACCAAAAGTGAAAGACCCAAGAGTCCTACAAATTTCAAATTTTTCATTATCTACTGTAACTCCTTTCGTGAAGCGCCATCCGCATCAAATCGCAAACGGCGCAAATATATCTCTATAATCTCCGACACAAAAATAGCGGTCGGGTTTTCTCAGCTTTCGTCTGTGACGTAGTAATTAACCGAGGGGTTGTCAGTAATTACAACTTTTAGAAATCTAACCGACCGAAAATGTGTCTTCTGTCCGTTTCGTACAAAGCATAGAAAACCCTGTAATTGTTATGTTTTCGCACGCAAAATAAGAAAAGCTCCGCAAGCGAAGCTATTCTTTATTAACATTTCTAATTTTCTTTATATCGAAAATTGTCCGTTTTCGAGCGTTTCTTTGAGAAATGACAAAAACCTCTCTGCGTCCGCTCCGTCAACGATTCGGTGGTCGTAAGTCAAAGCGAAATACGCCATCGAGCGAATTGCAATAAAATCGTCGCCTTCGGGCGAAGTGATCACTTTTGCGCGTTTTTCGATTGTTCCGACGCACAGGATAGCGACTTGCGGCTGATTGATAATCGGAGTTCCATATAAACCTCCGAAAACGCCGGGATTTGTAATCGTAAAAGTTCCGCCGCCAACTTCATCCGGCATCAATTTTTTCGTTCTGGCGCGTTCTGCCAAATCGTTGGCGGTCATCGCCAAACCTGCGAGCGAAAGCGTGTCTGCGCGTTTGATAACCGGAACAATCAAGCCCCAATCGAGCGCGACCGCCATTCCCAAGTTTATATCGCCTTTGTAAATAATGTTTTCGCCCGCAACCTGAGCGTTGACAACCGGAAATTTGCGAATCGCCGCTGTCACAGCTTGGAAAATAAACGGCATAAACGTCAGCTTCGTGCCGTATCTGGCTTGAAACTCGTTTTTGTGTTTGTCGCGGAATTTGACGACCGGCGTCATATCAATTTCGTAAACGCTTGTGACGTGCGCCGAAGTCTGCTTCGACATCGTCATATGCTGCGCGATCTTTTTCCGCATTACCGACATCGGCTCAACGCGGTCTTGCGCCGTTGCAGCCGGAACCTGAGCGGCTTGCAATGGTTGCTGCGGCGCTGTTTGCGGCTGAGCTTGCGGCGGGGCGGCGGGGACAAACTGCTGCGGCTGCGTTGCCGGAGCTGTTTGAGGAATCGGCAGAGCGACTCCGGTCTGCGCTGTCTTTTTCGCTAAATCCGGCGTCAAAGCGGCGCCTGAAGCGATGAAATTCATAATATCGTCGCGCGTTACGCGCCCCGAAGCGCCCGTTCCCGTTATGCGAGAAATATCAATGCCATGTTCTTCGGCGATTTTGCGCACCAAAGGGCTTGAACGAGTGCGGCGCAATTCTTCGACCGATTGCTCGCTCAAAGGTTTTCCGCCGCCGTTTCCGCTGCTTGGCGCGGTTTGAGCTTTCGGCGCGCTCGGCGTTTGCTGCGCTTGTTCGGCAGCATCGGGACGTGAACCGTAATCATAGCTACGCCCGGCGGTTTCGGCTTGTTCCGGGTGTCCGGCGTTTGAAGTGGTTGCGGCGGCTGTCGCTGTTTGCGCTTTCGGAGTTTCTGGCGCAATCGCTTCGGCTGTTTGCTGTGAAGCTTGAGCGGTTTGCGCACCGCCCGCCGTTCCTGCGGGCGCGGCTCCTTCTTCGCCGACCAAAGCGACAACGGTTCCGACTTCGAGCGTTTCGCCTTCCTGCGCTCTGATTTCCAAAAGAACTCCGGCGACGGGCGAGGGAATTTCGGCGTCAACTTTGTCGGTCGAAATTTCAAAAATCATTTCGTCGCGCTCAACGCGGTCGCCTACTTTCTTTAACCATTTGGTAATCGTGCCTTCGGTAATTGACTCGCCCATTTGCGGCATCGCAACTTCGGTTGCGTTTGCCGTAGAAGCTGACGAAGCATTCGGAATCGGATTCGTCGGGTCGGATTTTTCAGGCGCGGGCGTCGTCGCGCTTTGCGGCGCAACCGCTGTTGGAACTCCATCTGGCTGCGCGATGTGAGTTTCGGCTTGCGCTGTTATTTCTTCAGTTTGCGCTGTAGCTTGCGGTGCGGCAGTTTGTGCGGCGCTTGCACCGTTTGTTGAAGCTGCGGGCGCGGCTGCGCCGGCTTCGGCTTCTTCGCCGACTACCGCAACGATGGTGCCGACTTCAAGCGTTTCGCCTTCCTGCGCTCTAATCTCCAACAAAGTTCCGGCGACAGGCGAGGGAATTTCGGCGTCAACTTTGTCGGTCGAAATCTCAAAAATCATTTCGTCGCGCTCGACTTTATCTCCGACCTTCTTTAACCATTTTGTAATCGTGCCTTCGGTGATGGATTCACCCATCTGGGGCATCGCAACTTCTGTAGCCATTCGATTCTCCAAAAATATGTTGTGATAA